>CAIYNX010000264.1 GCA_903927645.1 uncultured Mucilaginibacter sp. | reverse complement strand
TAAAATTTAATACTAATAATAATCTATCGAAAAAATTTTGTGTCAATGTTATTTAAATTTTTTGTAAGTTTGTAATAATCATTGTTTTGCCAATTTTATAGAGTATATTATCAACAGGAAAAAGAGAAAAATAATTCCGTTTGTAATAATATACCATATTGATAAACATTTTACTAATGAAAAAATAATATTACTGATTAAGGCAACAATAAAAAAAATACCGGATACTACTTTTATATTTGAGGTAGTTCTGGGCTGAGCAAAACGTACAGCTATCAATACAATTAAAGTAGTAGTAATAAAAACAAAACTTCCAACACTTATTAATAGTTTGCTTTGATTATTATTTACAATATAAAAGCCAAAGGCAATAAGAAAACTTACCGCAAAGCAAATTATTGCTTGAATTACATCTATCCTCATTGTATCATTGATTTGAATTAAATGAAGGAGGAGCTAATGCAACCAATTTCAATACATCAGGTAGATTTTCAGCAATTTCCCATTTCATTAAACCCGGTTTCCAGATATATGTCGCCTTAGAAATTACTTTGTCTATTATTAAACGAGATAGTTCCGATTCTGAAAACGGACCAGCTTGTTTAGTGTCAATAATTGCATAATAAATCACTTGTGGCTTTAATAGTATAGGATTCATAGCACCGGGTACATGCATATTACTCATTGCATCATTCATTGTCCTAACCATTTGTTGCGCAACGGCTAATCCCATTCCAAATTCAACAAGTCTGTTTATTGAATAAAAACTATCGTCATTCATAATTTTACTTTTAGTAATAATAATTAAGGCTGTGGAGGAGGAGGAGGAGGTGGTGGTGGTGGAACCGCACCAAACAATGGTAAAAGTTCTTGAACATTACCAGCTAAATCCCAAGAAGCCATGCCTTGTTTCCAAACATGTGTATTTTTTTGCAAATGCCCACTATGAACCATTTGTTGCAGTTGTTGCATATTGAAAGGTCCAGTAGTTTGCCCATTTACTGAAATACTGTACTGAACATTAGGCGGGGGAGGTGGAGTGTTTTGTTGTTGGTTCATATTCTGCCCCATCTGATTCATCATGCCAGCCATTTGACTGCCCATAGCTCCCCCCATCATCATGCCTGTCATCATTCCTGCCGGATTCATACCACCTCCGCCTCCACCAGTATCTATTGTTCCCATTTTACCAAGACTTGCAGCAGCAGTTTTTAAAACATCTGTTTGCTGGTTAAGCCCATGCGCTCCAATGAAATTGGTTTCAGTTTGTAATTTCTGTGCTCTTTTAGCTTCTTCTCTTTGAATACGTAAGGTTTCATCCATATTAGTGGCATTTATTCCCTGCATATCCTTCAAGTTTTTAATATTAATATCAGTTTGTGCAACTGTAGTTTTTGTAGCTTGTTCTGATGTAATTTTCCTTAGTTCTGCATAACCTAAACTCTCTTTATCAACCTCAATTGCGGCTAAATCAAAACCTTTCATATTGACACCAAAATCTGATTCAAGTCTTGCTTTAAGCCTTGCAGCAATTAGGTCATTAATATCAAGAATCTTCCTTTCAATTTGCAAAACAGGTATCCCATTTTCAGCAGGAATATTAGTAATTACACCTTTAACATACTTGGTTACTGCATCTTTGATTTGCTTTTTGAAATCATCTAACTCAAAATTTATCAAACGATTGAGTTTAATAAATCCTCTATAATCTGTAATATTAAACGTAATAGTACCCCTTGCAGCCATTGGTACAGCAAAATCTAAAAATCTTGGGTCAAACACGTCAAAGTAAGGAATACCAAATTTTACTTGTATGTTTCCTGAAAGGTTAATAAAATAGATTTCAGCTTGAAACGGTGATGCACCTCCAAAAGCTAAACCTACAATACTTGATAAAATTGGAAAATTTGCAGTTTTAATTGTTTGGTCATAAGCTCCTTCAATAAAATCTTGTAACGTTCCGTCCTTTTGTTTATAAACAAAAATAGCAACTTCACCATCCTTTACTCTTAGACTACTGCCATAACGGATTGCATTCTCCTTTTTTGTAGAATTTGGGTCACCAGATGGTCTCCATTTCGTAACAAGATACTCTTGTTCGTCACAGCGAATGACATCTAAAAATCCCCCTTCTTCTTTCTTGCTAAAAAATCCCATAACTATATAATTTCAAATTATTTAATACCAATTTCTTTTGCATAATAATTTATTTCATCAAGAGTTTTCTTATCATCTTTCATGGAGAATCTCGCCTTCATTACAATTTGTTCACATTTAGAGCGAAATGCACCATTAATTTCTAACGCACTCGCATCAACTCCTTTTCCTTTAAGAAAAGTTTTCCAAACACTTGTTTGTCTAGCATAAGGTAAAGCCATCGAAAGAAATTCTAACATATCTTCTTTTGAATTTGGTATTGGAAACGTTTGAATTAATGAACATTTTTGTTTTGCGATTGTATCAGCAACCATATGTGCTCCACTTAACATTTTGCCAATACCACCAAACATAGGTTTTTCTTCATTTATTCTTTGGTTCTCTATTTTTTCAAATTTTTCAAAAAAAAGTTTCGCATTATTTGCTATTTCCATATTTCTAAACTCATGACCACAATCGGTGCATTTTGTTTGAAAAGATTGTACTATAGCACCACAAGCAGGGCATTTTTTAACATCGCCAGATTTATCTGATTTTGGTGCAACTTGTGGAATGGGTAGTGTGGATTTTATACTTTTTTGTTTTTCAAACAATCTCCCATCAAGAACCATTTCAAATTCATCAAGGTCAATACCTTCAGATTCTGCCTTTTTATAAAGCACTTGTTTTTCTTTTTCAGATAGATCTCCATCAGCAAGAGCAAATTCAATTAATTTTTCAAGATTTTCGCTATACATTTTTTTGATTTAAGAATTAATAAATAAATTTTAATACAATTAAGTTCCAGATACTTTTTGACTTGCAGTAATAATATTTCCTTCAACTGTATAATTAACAAGTTTGCCACTATTTGTTGTTAATCCATTCAAAATACATTCTACTGTATTTTGAATTAACCTTACATCATTGCAACTTTCTAAATGTGCAGTCAAACACGCTTGTTTTGCATCAGCACTTATTTTTACATTTTTAAAAATGATTTCACCCATTGTTTTTCACTTTATCAGATAAATAAATGCATGTTTCAGTGCTAAATTTTTCAATAAACCCATCTGTTGCTAAATTTTTTAAAAATGGCATTAGAACACTTTTTTCAACTTTTAATTCCTTAGTAATTTCGTTAATATCAATGCAATCATTTTTACTAACTTTCTTATACAATTCTTGAATTTTTTTAAGAACAATTTCTGATGTTATCATTTAGCCTGCATTATTCATAAGTAATCCAGACTAAGGTAAAAGTACAAACTTTATTAATTAGTTTCCAAATTTTGCACTGATATTGTAGAT
>CAIYNX010000263.1 GCA_903927645.1 uncultured Mucilaginibacter sp. | reverse complement strand
TTTTAATAATAAATATTAATTTAGAGGTTTAATAGGTTTGAATCATCTTTGTGATTTTTTCAATTTAAACTTACTGTGCAATTTATGTCGAATTTTAAAAAAACTATTCTAAAATATTTTCCTGTACACTTTTTCAAATCGTATCGTTCTTACTCACAGGAGGGAGAGGATATGGTACTTAAATCATTTTTTGAGGCAAGGAAGAATTATAAAGGTTTTTTTGTGGATGTTGGCGCTCATCACCCTATTAGATTTTCAAATACTGCCTATTTTTATAAACATGGTTGGAATGGGATAAATATTGAGCCAACGCCGGGAGCTGTAAGAATTTTTAAATTTTTGAGACGAAGGGATATTAATTTGAATATAGGTGTAAGCAATAAAATTGGTAAATTGAATTTTTATTGCTTTAATGAACCTGCACTGAATGGCTTTTCGAAAGAAATTTCTGAAACAAGGGATAAAACCTCAGCAAGGTATTATATTACCAAGGAAATTGAAATTGAAACATATCCGCTCTCCTATATTTTTGATAAATACCTCCCTGAAGGAAAAAAAATAGATTTTATCTCTATTGATGTAGAGGGATTGGATTTAATGGTTTTACAATCCAATAATTGGGAAAAATATAATCCCGAGTACATTTTGGTTGAAGATGCAATTAATATGAAAAGACTTCAAGAATCTGAAGTCTTTTCATATTTAGAAACTAAAGGTTATGATTTAGTTTCTAAAACATTAAGAACTTTATTCTTTAAAAAGAATTAGTGATTTTTTACGTAGTGTTGTTTATACACTACTTGATTTAAAGTATCTTTTCTTGAAATAATTAAAGAATCATTTGTTACCAAATCAATACTAAATGATCTTTCAGAAAGCCCTCCTTTATCCAGCGTTAGCTTACAAGTATTTGGATTTATTTCCCAAATACCATTTAAAGGTACGCCATTACTAAATACATTATAAATTCCATTCGCATTTAATGTAAAGTACCCAACCGGATATATAATTTGGCTATTTATAATGGTATTGCCATTATAAAATTGCTCCAAAATATAGGAATTATTCCATTGATATTCAATGCTTTGTACATTGATACAAGTTGGTAAGTTTTGTTTTTTTGAATAGTGTTGTTTATAAATAATTTTATTAATAGTGTCTTTTCTTGAAATAGTTAATGAATCGTTTGTTATTAAATCAATACTAAATGATCTTTCATTTAAACTTCCTTTATCTAACGTAAGGTAGCAGTTTGTAGGGTTTATTTCCCAACTCCCATTAAGTGGAACATTGTTGCTGTAAACATTATAAGTGGCATTACTATTTAAGGTAAAATAACCCACTGGAATTATTGTTTGAGTACTTGTGATTGAATTTATTCCTGTATAATGTTGAATAATAATATAGTTGTTGAACCATTGATATTCAATTGACGAAACATTAGTACAGGTTGGTAAATTTTGTTTTTTTGAATAGTGTTGTTTATATATGATTTTATTTAACGTATCGGTTCTCGAAATGGTTAATGAATCATTTGTTATCAAATCAATACTGAATGATCGCTCAATTGAGCTACCTTTATCAAGTCTAAGCATACAATTTGAGGAATTAATTTCCCAAATACCACTTAATGGAACACCATTGCTATTAACATTATATCCTCCATTTGTATTTAGGGAAAAATAACCGATTGGATTAATTATTTGAGTACTTGTTATGGTATTTGTACCAGTATAATGTTCAATAACTGTAAAATTGTTATACCATTGATATTCTATATTGGTTAAACTTACACAACTTGGTTGTTGTTTACTTTTTTTACATCCATAAAAAATAAAAAAAAGTAATAATAAAGTTAAGGCATGTTTAGTTTTCATTGTGATATAAAACTTATAGGTTAAATTAATTATAATTTTCTAAAGTAATAAAAGTATGGATTATTTTTAAAATTATGAAATTATATACTCAAGCAATTTAATGGTTTATAAAATACCGAAGTTGCTGTTGTGTGATGATTGCGTGGGGAGAGACCAATAAAGGAAATTTCTTTAAATCCATTATCATGTAAAAAGTTTGATGCTTCCTTAACCTGAATTTTATTTGAGTCATTTAGAACAATTACTCCTTTTTCGGTAAGAATGTTTAATGCTTGTTTACAACAATTCAATCGGTCGCGTCCTGCAATACTTACTAAATCAAATTTTTTACCTAGTTTATTAGCAAACCTACAGTAATTTCCATCTCTGTCTAAATCGCAAAAATATAATTCTGAATTATCTGGAAGTGAATTATAATGTTCATGATATTTTTTTTTATCATGCTCAAGTGAAATTATTTTACTGGTATACCTTGAATAAAAATGAGTTGAATTGCCTGAATCGTACTCAAATACATATAAATCTTTATTCAATCTTTCAACAATAAAATCAATAAATGGGTAAGTAAATTCTGGAATCGGGCTTCCATTTCCATCAATAGATTCTTTGCTAATGTATGAATTTAACCACCCCGTTTCTTGTAAATAACTTTTATTATTTAAGAGCATTAATGCCTTTAATCTTTTTGGGTTTGCCAGCAAATAAATTATTAATTTAATTCCTTTCATCGTTTTAGGATTTTTTGAAGAAGCGAAATTAAAAATAATGATTTAAACAACATAATACCTTGATCTCTTACTTTTGGAATAAATATTATACAAAATGTAGCACTGGCATAAGCTATTAATGTTGCAATAGCTGCGCCCATCATGCCCATTTTAGGAATTAATAAAAGATTTAAACCTATGTTTACCATAGCTCCAAAACCTGTTCGAATAAAGGATAGTTTGGTGAAATTCTCGGCAATGAGATATTGACCGCTTGCCGCACCCAAAAAAACAAATACCCCCGACCATATATGTACCGATAATACTGGCGCGGCATAAGAGTATTCTAGCTTATATCTCAAAACTTTATAAATTATAGCTGAAGTAAAGGTAATAATTATAGCAACCGGTACACTCAAATAAACCATAAGATCATACAAATGTTGAATCCTTTTTTTATAACGCTGCGGATCGTCTCGTTTGGCGTTTAATATAGCAGGAAACAAGGAGGTAACTATAACTGCCGGAACAAAATTCCAAGCCTCACTTAGGTTAACTACGGTTTGGTAGGCCCCGGCTTCTTTTACCCCCGCTATGTTTTGTACCATTATTTGGTCTATCTTCATATACAATGAAACCATAATACCTGAAATGATTAATGGCCAGGAATAACTAAGTAATTTTTTAGCAAGAATAAGATTGACTGACCAATTAAAAATATTTCTACGCTTTCGCTGATAGGTTAAAATATAACCTAAAGAAAGTAAAAATACATCAAGGGTATAGGCATATACAAAATAAATAAGTGGTAACTTGTAATAAATTAATAAGAGTTTTATAGTAGCCGACGCAAAGTTCCCGATTATTTGAACTTGCATTATATATTTTGATTGTACCTCTGATTGGAAATAAGCGTCAATTATATTGAATGCCTGTAAAAC
>CAIYNX010000262.1 GCA_903927645.1 uncultured Mucilaginibacter sp. | reverse complement strand
TTAGAATTGGATTTTTTGAAAGTATTTTACTTGAATCAAATACTTTAAATGTGTCAATAACAGTTTTTTTCGGAATTGCTATAGTGCTTGTTTTTTTTGAATGGCTAAATCCAAACCAAATCCCCACAATTAGAAAGGTCAAAACTACTGGGGTGACAATTTTAAGCCACAATGGTAATCCTTTATTAGTTTGCCCTGTTTCAGTATCACCAAATGAAATTAGCTGGGCAGTTATATTATCAGTACCCCCATTCTTGTTAGCCAGTTCAACCAGACTAAATACTTTTTGTTGAACACCTTCTTTTCCCGTAATAATATTTTGTATCGTATTGTCTTTTACTAAACCTGATAAACCATCAGTACATAAAAGGAAGTAATCACCATTTTTAGGTAATATTGGAACATTACAGACTGTAGGTTCTACACCTACTTCTATACCAAGTGCTTTATATATCTGATTTTTATTGGGGTGCTTTTCGGCCTCTGCTTCTGTAATATTACCATTATCAACAAGTGATTGAACAAGAGAATGGTCTGTTGTAATCCGATTGAGCTTACCATTTGTATAATGGTAAACTCTGCTATCCCCAACATGTGCATAAAATACTTTACCATCCTTAATGAGTACCACTACGGCAGTAGTACCCATACCATTCAATTCAGGTTGTTCAGCTTTTTTTTGCCAAATACAAGTATTCGCATATTCAAGTGCTTTTTGTATCGCAATAATTGGATTTTCAGCCTTGTTATGAAGGAAATATGTCTGAATAGCTTCAACAGCAATTCTTGATGCAATAGCTCCGCCAATATGCCCGCCCATACCATCGCACACCACAAAAAGATGTCCGTTTTCATTTACCCAATTCCCATAATAGTCTTCATTCTGGGTTCTAACTCTACCAACATCTGTATGATTTCCAAAGGTGTATGCTATTGCCATTTTGGTCTTTTTAAATAATTAAGATTAGGAAATTTCAAATTCACAATTAATTTGTCCGAAGGTCAAAATCATCCCGGTAAAAAGTTCTGTTTTTGTTACCCTTTGCCCATTTACAAATAAACCATTTGTACTATTTTGGTCTGAAATATACCATTTACCATTTTCATTTGATATTATCGCATGTTTTCCTGAAACAGTAGCATCATGTATCACTATTTGGTTATCTTCCTTTCTACCGATACTCATTATCATTTCAGTAAGGTTATAAGTTTTGTTATTCAGATTTTTAAGTTTAGCCATTTTTATTCCGGCTACGGTTGTTTTTCTTGGGTCATTTGCAACTGGAGGTTGTGCAATAAATTGAGTTTTATTTTCATTATTCACTACGCTTGTTTTCATTTCCGGAGTATTGCTTTTTAGTAATTCTGCCGCCCTTTCTCTTGCTTTTTCCTCTTCTCTTTTAATCCTTTCTTCTTCTTGCTTTACTTTTTTCTTTTTATTTGATATTAATACAGCAATTGCGATACAAGCCATAACTATTATTGCACATATACCAATAATCGTAAAAATTTGTGAGTTGTTTTTCGGAGGAGCAACTGCTTGATAGGTTGTTGTTTTTTCTATCCCATTAATAACAACTTTTATTGTAACAGGATTAATACTCCCCTTTTGTGGGCTTGTATATTTCAGATAAAAACCGTTTTGGGGTTCTTCTGCTTTTTTTTCAGTTGGCGCAACGTTTTTTATATATTTTTCAATTGCTGTAGCAATATCTGTAGTATTATTATCCATTTCATACCTGCCCTTCATATCAGAACAAGCAAGTTTAATATTGTCAGATGCATTATTATCAGCCGATTTAAGTCCTATCCCGTTTACTGCAATACTGGTATTTTTAGCTTTTTCAACGCAATCGCTTAGTTTTATAGGTGAAGTTCCATTGTTATTGCCTGTAGAAATCAAGATGATTTGTTTGTTGTCGGGCAATGAGGTTTTATTTGTAACAAACTCAATACATTCATACAATGCCTTATATAAATCCACATTTGGTTTGTCATTTTTTGCCCATGCTACTCGAGTGTTCATATCTTTAATTAAAGACTGAAAATCACCTGTAAATTCTGTACTTACATGACTGACTGTTCCTGTTTGCTTTGTATCGTTATAATAACAGATGTCTGCAACATAATTATTGTCTAACTTATTTAATACAGATTTTATTGCCGACTTAACAGCAGTAATCTGAGATAGGGATACAAAACCGGAATTTTCAATTAAAATGCAAACAGCTTTTTTATTTGATACTTCCGGTGATGAGTTATTCTCAATTGGAATCAAAGTAAAGTCAACCTTTTGGTTGTTTTCGTTAACTGTAATATCTGTTTGTTGTATCTTTTTTTTATCCTGCTGACTGATTTTTAATGTAACAGATGGGTAAGTTCCTGTATTTACCTCATCAATTGAAAAGGTTTGACCAGAAACCGTACTATTAAAGGCAAGGATACCAATAATGCAGGTGTTTAGAATTTTTTTTAGCATAAAATAATTAATAAAAGTTAAATTAAACTTGAGCTGTTCTGAATAAAAAAGTTACATTTCCAATTCTTATTTTATCGCCATCTTTAAGCTTTCCTTCAGTAGATAGTACATCATTTAAAAAAGTACCATTAGTTGACATTTCATCTTTAAAAAGGTACTCTCCCAAACGAAACAATATGGTTAAGTGCTTTGTTGATACTGAACTATCAAAGTCAATCACCATGTCATTATCTTTCCCAAATCCAAATGTATTCCTACCCTCATAAATGCGAAAATCTTTACCATTTGGATTATGGTCAAATGTTACGACCCACCCTACCAAACGCCTTGTGTTTGAAGGTTTATTTTGGCTATTTCCAACTGGAACATTAGATGCAGAGGGATGAGAAGACATTACCTGTGTTTTATCAGGATTAAAAGTTTCATTTACCTTGATATTTTCAGCAGGTTTAGAAAAAACCTGTGTTTTTTCATTGCTAAAATTTTCAGTATGCCCTGTATTAGTTTCTGCATTGCTACCCGCTTTTGGACAGTAAGGGCATACATCATAACTATCTTGATAAAAATGCCCATTGGCACATTTTTTGAATTCGCTCATATAATTTCAATTACAATTTTCGTTAAAATTTTTATTAATATGGTTTCTTAAACATTTACTTCTTAATTCCGAATAAGGATGTGAACGCATAAAATCACTCACTTCATCATATTTTTCGTCTTTTGACATCTTATCCCAAAAACTAACAATAGGGCAGGTTGATTGTCCTAACATGTAAACAAGGTCAAGCCCATAATAATCAGCCTCCAGCTCGTTTTTCTGATTAAAAACAGCAGTTACCATTTTTTTAAAAGCAACAGCCAAATCTCCAAATCCACCTAACACATCATGCGATGATTTTAATTCTTGTATTATTTTTTTTATGTGTCCTTTTTCATTATGCCCTATTTCGTGTCCTATAATCTCATACAGTTGAAAATCGTTTTCGCAATTCAATATTATTCCTTTTGTTACAAAAATTTTCCCGCCAAAGGTAAAAGCATTAATTGTCTTCTTATCGTCAATAAGGTATATGCCGTAATTTATTTTTGAAGGGTTAATTCTTTTCCGCAAAAGGTCTGAACAAATAAATTTCAATTTGTCATTAATTGGGTCATTATCATCAATTTTAAACTCTCCTGTTTTTCTTGTATTGGCTAACATTTCTTCACCCATTTTACTTTGTTCTTCATCTGTTACTTCTATTTTCTCAATTGTCTGTTTTCTAATCATTTTATCACCTTCATCAAGTATTTTTACTATTGGATTACCAGCGGCTGCATCATCAAGACAATCAAAAGTGTATGTCATGTTCGATGGAAGTTGTCGTTCCTTGCCATTTGAATTATCAGTTGATTGGCATGAAACTAAAAAAATAATTAAAATTATGGAGATTGTTATTAATTTCATCGCATATTGTTGTAAAATTGTGTAATATAAGGTAACCAACTTAAAAATGCAAAAATGTTACTAAGATTTTTTAATAGGGGTGATTTATTTTACGAAATAGATGTAGATAAAGCAACGAATAATCAATACATTATTGGAAAAGAACCCAATTCAGAAGCTCTTAGTATAGTTATTAATGAGCAATCCATCTCAAGAAAACATGCAGTAATAGAAACAATAAACGGTGAAGTTAAAATTAAGGATTGCAATAGTACAAATGGCACCTACCTTAATAATAATAAGCTATTAGACGAAAAATTCCACATAATTAAATCAGGAGACCTTCTTCATTTTTCATCTCCATATTTTCAAGTAGTTGTTTCGGGAGGAAATAAAAAAAGCCATACCGAAAATAAATCTCTTTCTATTTTGTTACAACAAAATAATGAAGTGTTTATTGGTAGAAATCCTGATTGTTCAATTGTCATCAACTCACAGCATGTTTCAAGAAAACACTGTTTAGTATTTAAAAAACAAAATAGGATTTTTGTAAAAGACCTTGACTCAAGGAACGGGACGTTTATTAATGGTAACAGAATAAAAGGCGAAACTGAAATAACAGAAAAAGATATAATTTTCATAGGCACAACAAAAATCAGTTTATCAAGTCCAACAAGCGATTTAAGGAAGGAGGTCGCAATTCAAATTAAAGGATTAGAAAAAAAATGGGATGAAGTAAAATATGCTTTTCATAAAATAAATTTGACAATTCCTGCGGCTTCCATTGCCGGAATAATGGGACCTTCAGGATGTGGTAAATCAACAATTTTAAATATACTAACCGGTAACATTTTGCCGACAAAAGGTAGTATTTCTGTACATGGTCTTGATTTTTATGAAAATTATCAATATCTAAAATATTATTTAGGTTATGTTCCACAATACGATATTGTACACAAAAATCTGACAGTTTTTGAAAGCTTATACTATACCACCCGCCTACGAACAAATATAAAGGACGAAAAAATTATTGAAGAAAAAATTGATGGTATTCTTGTTAGTCTTAATATTTTTGACATAAAACATCAAAGTATTTCCTCAATCTCAGGTGGCGAGAAAAAAAGAGTTTGTATAGCAACTGAATTAATAAATGACCCACTAATATTGTTTCTTGATGAACCTACCTCACCATTAGACCCTCAAAGCGGATTAGAATTGCTGGATATACTTGTTAATCTTACGAAAAATGGGACTACAATAGTTTTAGTTACGCATAAACCAGAAGACATAAAGTACCTTCAAAATGTTCTTTTCCTTGGTAAAGGGGGATTCCCGATGTATTTTGGTACTCCGGCAAATCATCTTGAATATTTTAAGGAAAAAAATACAGTTGAAATATATACAACTCTTAATAGCCCGGATTCTGAAAGGTTTAAATATCTACATAATAAATTCAATTCTTTAAATGACAGTCAATCACCAAACACAATAATTACGGATGATAATAAGATAAAAATAAAGCCATTTAATTATTTCTCACAATTATTCTGGCTTATCAAACGATGCCTTTCCATTAAATTCAATGATAAAATAAATTCTACTATATTGTTACTTCAGGCTCCTATCATAGCATTCTTGATTTGCATCATTTTTGAGCATATTAATTTGTCTGTTTTATTTCTTCTTTCATTATCTGCCGTTTGGTTAGGGGTTAATAATGCCGGGCGTGAAATAATATGCGAGGTGGATATTTATAAACGTGAAAGAATGTTTAATCTTGGTATTAGTCCCTATATATTTTCAAAAATTTTTGTTTTTTCTTTACTTGGATTAATTCAAAATGTATTATTTATTAGTGTAATAAACCTTAGATATTCTAATGGGAATCCGCAAATTGAAAATGTAATCTCTTTAGCAATATGGTTTTTACTTTTAAACATAGTATCAAGTGTAATTGGATTAGTAATTTCATCATTGTCAAAAACGAGTGAACAGGTTATTAGTATAATACCATTATTATTAATTCCACAAATTTTACTTGCAGGTATAATTGAAAAAATAAATTCTAATTTTGTCGAATTTATGAGTTATTTTACTGTAACTCGGTGGGGAACTGAAGGCTTTGCAAATATTCAACCAAAAGTATTTGTAGAAAGCCCTTATACAAAATTAGGATTAGATAGTGCTTTATTAAGAAATAACATTCCATTGCCTACAATTCCGTTTACAACTGAGAAAACTTCGAAAGAAATATTAATGGACAGTCATTACAATAATATTTATAAAGATGTATTTGGTAGCTATGCTGGTACTATTCTTTTGGACTATATATTTATTGGTAGCTTTTTTGTCGTACTATTGGCTATTTTTTACTGGTCTCTTAAGAAAAAGGATACGGTTTTGTAGTATAATATTTGATTTTACCTTGTTTTTAGGGCTTTTTTTCTGTGTGTCAACCAAAACCCAACAAAACATCAAATGGTTTTTAAACTGGTGTGCAAATAGTTTTCAATTATTTTCAAATGGGTTTCAATCATTTTCAATATGTATTCAATTCGTTTTCATTAGGTATGTCTCGTCCTGTCTCGTCCTGGTTTTGGTTGACACAATTTGATGATAATCCTGATTCTGGTTGACACCAGTTTTTCTTAATCCTGATTTTGGTTGACACTATTTTTTCTTAATCCTAAATTCAGTT
>CAIYNX010000261.1 GCA_903927645.1 uncultured Mucilaginibacter sp. | reverse complement strand
GCAAAAGTTGATGGATAAGTTGGTGGAGCATAAACAATACATAAGAGCCAATGGTAAAGATATGCTAGAGATACTAAACTGGAAATGGGATGCAGGCAAAAATTAATTTAAAATTTAAAGTGTTACAAAATATAAGGGTACTATATTAGTGCCGAAAAAAATGGACTGTTTTACAATGATATTGAACAGCCTTTTTATAAATTAACTTTGTACAAACTTTTGAATTTAAATATGTTAACTAGAGACGAAATTTTTGGCTTTCCCTTAAATGAAAAATATAAAAAATCGGTTGCTTATTTCTCGATGGAATTTGCCATCGACCAATCGTTAAAACTTTATAGTGGTGGTTTAGGCTTTTTGGCAGGGTCACATTTACGGAGTGGGTTTGAATTAAAGCAAAACCTAGTTGGTATAGGTATGCTTTGGACGTATGGCTATTATGACCAACTGAGAGATAACCAGGCCCAGATGAAACCTGAATTTATTGAAAAGCAGTATTCTTTTTTGGTAGATACTGGTATAGTTTTCACCGTGCCAGTACATGATACCCCGGTGCATGTAAAAGCCTATTTGCTTAAGCCCGAAACATTTGGCTCCGCACCGCTTTTTTTATTAACTACCGATATTGACGAAAATGATAACCTATCCCGTACCATTACCCACCGTTTGTATGATAGCAACGAGGCTACTAGGATAGCACAGAGTATTATTTTAGGTATAGGAGGTGCCATGCTGCTTGATATTTTGGAGATTACACCCGAGGTTTACCATATGAACGAAGGGCATGCCATTCCGCTTAATTTTTATTTGTATGCAAAACATAAAAGTTTAGAAGAAGTTAAAAAAAGGGTGGTATTTACAACCCATACCCCCGAGATGGCTGGAAATGAATCGCATAGCTACAGTATTTTAAAAGACATGTCGTTTTTTTACCATATGCAGGAGCATGAAGTAAAATATGTTTTAGGTTTAGAAGGCGATAATTTTAATTATACATTAGGAGCCTTAAAATTTGCCCGAAAAGCCAACGGAGTATCTAAAATACATGGTGAGGTAGCCAATCAAATGTGGGGGCATAACCAGGGGATTTGTGAAATAACGTCAATAACTAATGCCCAAAATAAAACTTATTGGAAGGATGATTTATTTGAGGAGGCTTTATTAGCCAATGATGACCAAAAATTAGCCTTACGCAAAAAGGAAATGAAAAAAGCACTTTTTAAAGTAGTTGCCGATCAATGTGGTAAGTTGTTTGACGAAAACGTTTTGACGATAGTGTGGGCAAGGCGCTTTGCAGGCTATAAACGTGCCGATTTGGTGATGTTTAATTGGCCACGATTTTTAACCCTGATAAACAATATAAATCAACCAATACAAATTATTTGGGCTGGTAAACCATATCCTGAGGATTATAGTGCAATAGGTTTGTTTAATCAAATAATTAACAGGGTAAAGCCATTGGCAAATTGTGCTGTTTTAACAGGTTATGAGTTAGGCTTATCAGCTTTATTAAAAAAAGGATCGGATGTATGGTTGAACAATCCTAAAATGTACCATGAGGCTTCAGGTACCAGCGGGATGGCTGCAGCTATGAACGGATCGATTAATTTATCATTACCAGATGGATGGGTTCCGGAGTTTGCTATAAACAATGAAAACTGTTTTGTAATTCAAAAAGCTGATGATAACCTATCATATGCAGAAAAAGACCAGGTAGAAAATAATAATTTGCTTAACAGCATTGAAAAAATCGTTATTCCATTATACTACAATGACCAATCCGGATGGTTAAATATTGTAAAATCTGCCTCAAAACAAATTGTTCCATATTTTGATTCCGGAAGGATGGCAGATGAATATTATGAAGTTATGTACAAAAACTATTAAAGCAATTTTTTAAATTCATTTTTTTGGTTGGTATTAAAAACACGTAATTACTTGATTTTGTTACAATAATCTGATAGTAAATTATTAAAAAAGTGACTTAGATCAGTTTTTTTGGATGAAGGTATCGTTAACTTTACGGTTATTAACCGTTCTTTTAACCCAATTTGCCATGAAAACGATTTTTGTAATTAATGACAATTCTGCTGAAGCCAGGCATGCGGCTGAATTTGCCTTATCAATTGCTACCAGCCTTAGGTTGAATATTTTACTAGGTAATTATTATGTTAAAGAATATAAAAGTGTTGAATTGGTTACAATTGGTGATTTTTCTTCAGACGTAACTGAGGTTGATTTTAAGCCTGATTTATCATATCATTTAAGGTTGATATTGAACAAAACTCCATCAGCATTTAAACCAGAAATTTTAGAAACAGATATTTCAAACAAGGATGAAAGTGCTGTGGCCGAATTAATAAACAAAAATAATATTTGGATGTTTATTAAGGGTTTTGGAATTGAAGAAAATGAATCGAAAAATAATAAAAATTTAAACGTTCAAACTATACTCAATAAGGTTCTTTGTCCTTTGATGCTTATTTCATCCGAATGGAAAATTAAAGATTTGGAGCGTATGGTTTATCTTGCTGATTTAAGGTATTGCCGTATTCAAATAGTAAAATATCTAACTGAATTAGCTAAACCGCTCAACGCTGATTTAATGATTGCCCACCTAACTGCTAAAGGTTTGCCCCATTTAGCAGAGCAATATGCCTTATCTATATTTAACGAAGAAATTGCAGTAAATGTAAGTTATGAAAATCTTTACTTCAATAATATACGCGAACGCGATTTAAGTATTGCTATTGATGTATTTATAAATGGATTACATAATGATTTATTGGTAATGGTTAATCACCAGTTTCATTTTGAGGAAATAATTGGTACTTACATTACTTATAAATTACCTTCAAATATTACTGTTCCGGTTTTGGTTTTTCCTTCTTGAGAACATAAGCATTTTTAACAGTTATCTGTTAATCAAATGCATGGTATCCTTTAAATTAGTATATAGAAGTTTAAATAATTTAAACGCCTGGTTATATTGTTGGTGATTGTTCATGTCAGGTTCAATAGATTCCAAGTTTTCATTTTTAGGGATTGATATATCCAAAGCTTCCATAGCCAAATATATTGCTCCAATGGCTGATGCGTCTTCAGTTTGTACAATTGATAATCTTTTCCCGGTAATATCAGCAAGTATTTGCACCCATATGGGTGAGTTAATAAAACCACCGCTTATATTTAATTGCTTTATAGGGGCAGATGAGGTTTCAATAGTGGTTAAAACA
Organism: uncultured Mucilaginibacter sp.; assembly: GCA_903927645.1. GTDB lineage: Bacteria > Bacteroidota > Bacteroidia > Sphingobacteriales > Sphingobacteriaceae > Mucilaginibacter. The sequence continues at coordinate 10,006 of CAIYNX010000261.1, read as the reverse complement.
TCAAATAAGGCATAACATATTCCTTCTAACCCAGCCCTTAAAAAATGTGCCGAGGTATGACTAGGTTTGATGTTAAAAAATACCCCACAACTTTTGGTATCCCAAATTGGGGCTCGTTCGCCATATAAGTATGGTAAAAATACCAAGTCATCACTCCCAACCGCTATATTTTTTATTTGGTTAAGGGCAGAATTATAGGCATCTTCACCTGTTTTCGTGTTTTCATTAGTAAATGTATTTACCAACCATTTAAATACAATACCACCATTATTAATTGCACCTCCACTTACATAGGTTTGGTTATTTAATAGGTAATTAAAGGTCATTGAGTTAAAATTATAGATAGGTTTTTTTCCGGTAATCCTAACTGCTCCGCTTGTTCCAATTGTTAAAGCCGCGGTACCGGCTAAAATGGTATCGCTGCCTAAATTAGCACAACAGCCATCACTAGCGCCAATAACAAATTTTGTATTCGGGTTCAAGTTCAACTCATTTAAGGCCTTATGAACAATTTTATCTCTTAAATAAGTTGTTTTTACTAAATTGGATAATTGATTACTGGTTATACCGGCAAGCTCGCATGCTTTTGTATCCCAATTTAAATCTAAAATGTTAAATAATCCGCTTGATGAGGCAATTGAGTAATCTACCTCAAATTCATTAAATAAATAGTGCCAAATAAATTCCTTAATTGAAATGAATTTATAGGTGTTAACAAATAAATCATGGATGTTCTCCCTCAACCAAATAATCTTACAAAGTGGCGACATCGCATGGATTGGCGTTCCGCAAGCTCGGTAAAGCAACTCACCTTCATTACCGGTTCTAATTCTTTCCGCAATTGATTCGCTTCTATAATCGGCCCAGGTCATCATTTCAGCCAAAGGCCAGCAATCTTTATCAACCGGGATAAGGGTATGCATGGCACAACTGAAACTAATTGCAATAGGAGATTCACCAATTTTATTTATGATACTGGTTATACAGTTTTTAAACGCTTCTAATATTTGAAAAGGGTTTTGTTCTTGGTACCCCGGTTTCGGATTACTGATTGGATAATAAAATTGTGATTCTCCAATTGGCTTTCCTTCAAAATTTACCGCAACAGCTTTCGTACTTCCGGTTCCGATATCAATTCCTAAAATATATGCCCGCATATTTATTTTCGCCATAGGTATAAAAACACAGGTAAATATAAAGTTTTATGTTTAAGCAGTAGCGTTTATAGCTTGGGTATCAAAAGTTAGCTCAATTTCACTTTTTACTTTTACTATACTATTTGTTGAAGTATGCTTATTTAAAAAATCAATCACACCATCTCTATCCTTAATTAATTGAGATAATTTTAATTCAATGAGGTTTGTTTGATCATCGTTCTTTAATTTCATATTTAATAATTGGCGATTATGAAACTTTATTTTTTCCCCATAAAAATTCAGAATGATATTTTGAGCTTCCGAAATTTTAAAATCGCCATCCATGAGCTTAAATACTTTTATTTCTTCCATTATTTATTTGCTTGAATATTTATTTATACACACACTTTTTTAAAACTATCAAAAAAAAATTTTTAAACACCATTGATGGTTATGGAGGCGTTAAGTTCTATTCCGCTCGAAAGCAAAAGAAAATTATCTCTAACTTGCTTTAATTCATTTTGAAGTTCAATAATGCGTTTCTCCCTTCTCTTTATATCTTCTTCGCTATTAAAACCTTGGTTATTTATTTTGCTTTCCAAATATTTTATTTTTGTTTCAACAAGTTTTGTTATCAAGTTAATGGCATCCTCTATTTCAAATCTTCCTTTTATCAATTGTAATTCCATTTTCATAATTTTTATTGTCCTTGCCCTAGTGAATAACCTGCTTTTCCGTTAAACTCATACAAATTTTCAGTTTTAATAACGTCAAATCCTTTTTGCAAGGCCAAATCTTGTATTTTTATAATTTCTGTACTTAGGGGAATACTTCCATTTTTCGCAATAAATCTACAACGCCAATGGTCTGTACAAAAGGTTTGTTTTAGTCCTTCGGGCCAAACTTTAATTCCCCTATTTGAAATCATATTTAATGACAGGTTTTCTGTTTTTAATGTGTTTATAATTTCCCCCAACTCATCCACATTTAAACCATTCCAATGCAGAAAAACATCTACACCTTTTAAAACCTTTGTTGCTGCCGGCTTTCTTTTGTAAGGTTTTAAATCAATGGGCTTACTATTTGCGTAATTGGCCGGTTTTAACGTGGTTGGTATTTTGCCTAAATTTTTAATAATAGCCTCTGCAAATTCGCTGGTGCTTACTTTTGTTTTGCTGGTACCTTCTTTAAAAATATCATAGGTATGAACACCATCTTCTAAAGTTTTAAGCCATGCATTTTGTATTTTTTCGGCAACCTCATTTTGTCCAATATGATTCAACATCAATACTGCACCTTGCAGTAAACCAGATGGATTGGCCAAATCTTGACCTGCACGGCGCGGTGCCGACCCATGTATGGCCTCAAACATGGCAAATTCTTCACCTATATTTGCCGACCCAGCCAAGCCTACCGATCCGGCTATTTGAGCAGCCACATCTGATAATATATCGCCATACAAATTAAGGGTTACTATTACATCAAAATTTTCGGGTGTATCTGCCATTTTTGCGGCACCAATATCTACAATCCAATGTTCTTTCTCAATTTCTGGATATTCTTGTCCAATTTCATCAAAAATTGTATGAAACAAGCCATCCGTTTGTTTCATAATATTATCTTTTGTAAAACAGGTTACTTTTTTACGGGCATAACTTTTTGCATATTCAAACGCATATCTTATAATTTTTTCACACCCCGGTCTGCTAATTAATTTTAAACATTGTACTACTTCATCCGTTTGTTGGTGCTCAATACCGGCATAGAGGTCTTCCTCATTCTCGCGTATAATTACCATATCAAGCTCAGGGTGCTTTGTTTTAACAAAGGGATGTAAACTTATACACGGACGTACGTTTGCAAATAAGCCAAGCATTTTGCGGGTTGTTACATTCAAGCTTTTATAGCCTCCTCCTTGTGGAGTAGTAATAGGTGCTTTTAAAAATACTTTCGTATTTAGAATACTGTCCCATGATGATTTTGAGATTCCTGAAGTATTACCTGATAAGTATACCTTTTCACCTACCTCAATTTCTTCGATTTCTATTTTTGCCCCCGCAGCCAAAATAATTTTTAAGGTAGCATCCATAATTTCAGGACCTATTCCATCACCTTTTGCAATTGTAATTTTTCTCATGTCAATAATTTTTATTTATGACAAATTTAAAACCTTGCATGTATAAATTTTTATTTATACTTTTAATGATTAGTATTAAATATTTTTATGAATTATACCGTACATCAACTAAAGGTTTTTACCAAGGTGGTACAAACACAAAGTATTACAAAAGCAGCAGAAGCACTTTTTTTAACCCAACCTGCTATATCTATCCAATTAAAAAACTTTCAGGATCAATTTGAAATACCATTAACCGAACTTATTGGTCGGCAGTTATATATTACTGAATTTGGAATGGAAATAGCAGTTATTGTTCAGGATATTTTAAATAAGCTTGAGGAAATAGATTATAAATTAGCAAGTTTTAAGGGAATATTATCCGGAAAAATAAGTTTATCAATCGTTTCAACCGGTAAATATATTATGCCATATTTTTTGACTGGCTTTTTAAAACTAAATCCTGAGGTTGATTTACAAATGGACGTGATTAATAGGGTAGGAGTAATTAAAAGTTTAGAAAAAAATGAAGTTGATTTTGGCCTTGTTTCTGTTTTACCCGAAAAATTAAAAGTTGATGAAGAATTGCTTATGGAAAATAAGTTATACCTTGTAAATAGCACAAAATTTGATTTTAACCTAAAAAGTGAAATAGATTCATTGCCTGTAATTTATAGAGAGGAAGGTTCGGCAACGAGAATGGTTATGGAACGATTTTTTGAAAACAAGCAATTGAATTTCAGGAAGAAAATTGTTTTAACCTCTAATGAGGCTGTTAAGCAGGCGGTAATAGCAGGACTAGGATGTTCAATAATGCCATTTATTGGTATAAGGAATGAACTTATAAATAACGACTTACAAATAATTCCACATCCCGAATTACCTATAAAATCAAGCTGGCGGCTTATTAGCTTAAAAGACAAACAATTATCTCCGGTTGCAAAAGCATTTTTAACTTATGTACGTGAACAAAAGGCAACTATTATACGTAATAATTTTATTGGCGTTGATAACCTATAGATAGGTAATAGACAGATAATTATAGAAAATTGTAAAGAATAAGTTACAATAAAAAATATATTTATACAGTTATTATTTATAATTTGAATATTAAAATACATTACTTTGTAAATAAGTCTTACTGAAACATTCGGTTTATAATTTTTAAGTTTTACCAAACCTGTTTAATTATGAAAAAATACATATTCTTCGTCTTCATTTTGTTTAGTGTATATGGAGTTTTTGCACAAGAACAGGTATGGACACTTGATAAAATTCAAAATAAATGGACCAAAGGTGTAAAAAGAGTGCATGAAGGTTTTTATGAACTCAACGCAAATAAAAGAAATTATACCGTTGCTCTGGTATATTCAACTGATCATTTTGAAGTTGTTTACGTATCCGGAAATTTAGAAAGCTGGTCGCCAGGCATGTCAAAGGGTAGGGTATTTGAATCAGATAATAAATTTGTTACCACATGGAATTACGGTAACTTAAACCATCCAAGCACCACAAAACATGATGTAAAATTTATTGATAACAAATTTATTGTATCCTTGGATGACGGGCAATATGACACTTTTGTTAAGATTGGTGATGATGATGTAAAAACCAAGAAATCATCAGCCACAATAATACAAATGGTGGCTAATGCGGATGGTGTTTATCAAATACCCGCAATGGTAAATACAACGATAAAAACAATGATAAACATGGAAACAGGTTTAGCCGAAACCCAAGTTTCGCCAGAGTTTGCGTTGAGTATGTTAAAAGGTAAACAAATTACAGACGCCGATTGGTTAAAGGGAAGTCCTTTTAATTTTAATGATGGAGGTACACCTAAAAGTAACCGTTATTTAATACATAGTATTAAAATAGGTACTTTGGAACTAAAAAATATTGAAGTGACTGTTATCCCTAATTTGCAAGCACCATTGGTAATTGGTCAGAATGCTTTACTAAAAAGTGGTTTAATACAGTTCGATTTTAATAATAAACAATTAAAAATTGTGTCGAGCGGAAATGGTATTGAATAGGTTTAAATTATACCAATAAAAAAGCCCTATATTTTAAAATATAGGGCTTTTTTATTGGGTGATGTGGCGGAGAGCTAGGGATTCGAACCCCAGGAACCTTTCACAGTTCAACAGTTTTCAAGACTGCCGCAATCGACCACTCTGCCAGCTCTCCGGGTGCAAAAGTACAAATCCACGCTGAATTGCCAAACTTGATGTTAAGTTTTTTTTAACTAATTACTAACTCCTTGATTTAAAGATTGATTTATTAGGATTAATCAAGTTTTTGGTACTATTTTTGGCTATTTGTTAAATTATCTGCAAAGTTCAACCAATAAAAAAACGCTGACATTAGTAAATAAACCAAGCTTTAAAATGTTTAACAATACCTATTTAAGTGTTTTAAATTTGTTTTGCTTAGGTTTTGGTGGTTTTTTTGTAGTGCGCTTGGTATAGTCAATATGGGCGTTTATATCAAAACCTATTAACAAAATGAACGAATTTAGGTTTAGCCAAAACATCAAAATGATAAGTGTACCTATTGATCCATATATTTTATTGTAGCTTGCAAAATGGTTAATATAATAGGCAAACCCCATAGAGGTTGATACCGCCAATAAGGTAGCTACTATTGTTCCTGGGTTTAAAAAGTTCCATTTTTCTTTATTAGCTGGTGCATACCTGTACAATAATGAGATGGATGCAAAAAATATTGCCATTACAATTACCCATCTTAATGATATGATTAAGTAAATCCAAAAATGACTTTCGCTTATAATTTGCGATTTTAAGTAATGAATTAAATTGGTGCTTACGGTCAAAATTGTAATTGCCGTTAATAACATAACGCTCATTAATATTGTTAACCAAGTAGCAATGATACGCCTTAACAACCAGCTTCTTTTTTCAATAATAAACTGCGACTTATTAAAGGCAGCCATTAAATTACTTAAACCATTAGTGGCAAAATACATGGTTGATAAAAAACCCAATGAGAGTAATTTACCGTTTCGGTGCTTTACCAAATCTTCTAGTGTAGCCTGAAATGCCGCATAGGTATTATTTGGTAGTATTGTAGCGATTAGGTTGAGTAAATTATCTTGAAAATGATTGATGTGAATGTAGGGAATCAGTGTAAAAATAAAAATCGTTGCAGGAAAAAAAGCAAGCATAAAATTAAATGCCAATGCTGCCGCCCTGGTAATAAGTATTCGGTCATTTATCTCATTTGCAATAGCAGCAAAAAGGTGGTAAACCGTAAGGGGTTGAAAACCACGTACTACTACCTTTTTGGATCGAGCTACAATTCTCCTATAACATCCTAATTTTAATAAAACACGGTGTAGCCATTTCATTTGTTTAACTTATTCAAAATATGGCTTTAGTTTATTTAAAAATTCCTGGTTTGGCAAACATGGCCTGTTTGTTTTCATATTAACAAATACCAATAAGGTTTCGCCAAGGTTTATCAACTCATTTTTCTCATTGAAAAGCTCATATTTGAAGAAAATTTTAACCCCCGGCATTTTTTCTAAGATAACTTTTACAGTAATTTCTTCATCATACAACGCTGGCTTCAAATATTTGATATGCATTTCTAAAACAGGCATCATAATGCCTGATTCCTCCATTCCACTATAGGTAAGCCCCAGGCTACGTAACATTTCTACCCTGCCTACTTCATAAAATTCGGCATAATTACCATAGTACATGTATCCCATTTGGTCGGTTTCGCCATAGCGTACACGTATTTTAGTAGCATTTTCAAACATTATTTCTTGATATTTCTTTCGTTTAAAGCCTGTTGAAACTTGTGAGCATTTACCAAATGATCAGCCATATTGGTTGCAAAATTATGATAACCAGAAAAGTCCTCCTTAGCACACATATATATATAATCAGTTTTATTCGCATCTAAAACCGAGTTAATCGCATTGATTGATGGCATCATGATTGGGCCCGGAGGTAATCCTGTATGTAAATAGGTATTATAAGGCGAATCAAAAGTTAAATAGCGTGATAGCACTCGTTTTATGGTATAATCATTTTTGGCAAAAATAACAGTAGGGTCTGATTCCAATTTCATTCCTTTTTTAAGCCTGTTTAAATATAATCCTGCAATGGTTGGCATTTCGCTATCATGTAAGGCTTCGGCATCAACTATAGCTGCTAAAATTGAAACTTCAGTGGGTTTTAAACCTAAATCATGTGCTTTTTGTAAACGTTCGGGTGTCCAAAATTTATGGTAGCTTTCGTACATTTTTACAAAAAACTTTTCAGGGTTGGTATTCCAAAATAACTGGTAAGAATTAGGTAAAAACATGGTATACACATCATCAGTGGTGAATCCAAATTTATGCACAAAACCTTCAGAATCTAACAAATGAATAATTTGTGATGAATCTGGTTCAATTTTTTTAGCCACAAAACCAGCAAACTGTTCTTTTAATCGTAAGTTATGGAAAGATAAAGTCACCGGTTCTTGCGAGCCTGATTTAAGCATGTTTATCAACTTTCTGTTGCTTAATTCAGTATGTAAACGGTACCTGCCTGATTTTACACGATTAACATAGTTCATTTTTTCGGCTGCCCATAAAAATGAATTGGTATCTTTTAAAATATTCTCTTGTTTTAAGGTATTGTATACATCCTTAAAATTACTACCCGTACGTATAAATAAATATTCATGGTCTGCGTTAACATTTGGACTAAAATATTTAAAATAATAATTTGCTCCATAGTAGGATATTGCTCCGATAATTAATAATGCAATTATTATAAAAGTTGTCTTATTTTTATTTATAGAGGAAGGTTTTTGATTTTCCATTATTTGCAGATTGATTAAGCACTATCAGTGCATTCATAAAAGGTATTAATTTAAAACTGTTAGTTTTGTTAAGAATTATTTGGGTGCTTGGGTAACAGTGATATTTATCCTCGTTCCAATATTGACCTTTGCAGAATCGGCAACATTTGGAGATTGTGCGATAACTTTTAATGTTGATGAATCAGTAACCGGCCCGTTATAAACTATGGTACCCAATGTTAATTTGGCACCTAAAATAGCAAATTTAGCAGCATCAATATCCAAGTTTACTAAATTTGGTATATTTACCAAGCTTGCCCCCTCACCATTTCCTAATACTAAATCAATTTTTGAACCTTTGGGTATTTTGGTGCCTGGTTTAATAATTTGCCCATTAAAATGAGCTTCTAATATCCTATCGCGGGCAATATCGGGTTTGTAGGTAGTATCACCAACTTTTAAACCATAGTTTGATAGGGTAGCTATAGCTTCTCTATAGGTATAAGGCTCCAAATCTGGTAACGCAACCGGAGGTGCATTGCGTGTAACTACTGTTAAATAAATGGTCCTGTTTTCTTTTACCATTGTACCGGGATCGGGGTCTTGCTGAATTACAGAACCAGGTTTTTCATCAAGTACGTAAACAGAATCAACTTTATATTCTAACCCTTGTGCTTTTAGAATGTTTATGGCTTTTTCAATTGGTAAGGTTTGTAATTGAGGTACTTGTATGCCGGTACCATGTCTGGTATATATACTTAGGCTAAAAAACGCAGTTAAAAAAACAAGAAGAACAGTTCCAATAGCCATTAGAATGGTATTTCTGAATTGTTTGGTTTTTAAATAAATCCAAAATTTATTCATATGTTTTAAAAATAGCTGTTATTAAAAACAATCAAACATAGCTCAAAATTTTTGAATTTTATGCTTAAAGGTTCAATTTAGGTTAAATCTTATATTTATTTAAAGGAGTAATGATACATTCATATCCTTACTTAATCCATCTTAAATGAAACCGAAAAAGATTTTTATTTCAGAAATCATCCAACAAAAATTGGTTTATATTTGACAACTATGAAAGCAAAAAATATCGCCCTTTTAGCTGGAGGATTTTCTGGCGAATATGAAGTTTCAATAAATAGCGCCAAAAACATTGATGCAAATTTAGATGCTGAAAAATATAAAGTCTATACAATTTTAATAGGTCGTGATAGTTGGTTTTATGAGGCCAATGGAATTTTAACCAATGTTGACAAAAATGATTTTAGCATTGTTTTGGATGGCGAAAAAATAAAATTTGATTTCGCCTTTATCACTATACATGGTACGCCGGGCGAAGATGGTAAAATTCAAGGATATCTGGATATTTTAGGAATTCCCTATAATACTTGCGATGCAACTACTTCGGCCATTACAATGAGCAAGACCTTTACTAAAATCATTGTGGCAGGTATTCATGGATTGCATACTGCACGCTCAATAAGGTTGTTTGAGAGAGATATGCACGATATAGCCATAGTTACTGCTAGTCTTAAATATCCGCTCTTTGTAAAGCCAAATAATGGAGGTAGTAGTGTAGGCATGAGTAAAGTACACAATGCTGCAGCTTTACCTGAGGCCTTAAAAAGAGCATTTAATGAGGATACTGAAGTACTGGTGGAAGAATTTATAAAAGGTAGAGAATTTAGTCAAGGGATAGCAAGTTTAAATGGCAAGCTAATTGTTTTACCTGCTACTGAAATAAAAAGCTCAAAAGAATTTTTCGACTATGAGGCCAAATATACTGCGGGCGTTACTGAAGAAATTACACCAGCCAATTTACCGGCAGAAAAACAGGAAGAAATTGCGGGCATTTTAACAGAAATTTACACACGTTTGAACTGTAGGGGAATGGTAAGAGTTGATTTTATATTGTTAGATGGGAGCCACGATT
>CAIYNX010000260.1 GCA_903927645.1 uncultured Mucilaginibacter sp. | reverse complement strand
TTGGTTCTATCAGGTGGGTCAATAAATTTACCACCTCACCTGGGGTATAGAACTCACCGCCTTTTTTACCAGCACTATCTGCAAAATATTTTATCAAGTACATATATGCAGATCCCATCAGGTCGGGGAACTCAAAATCTTCATCCTTTAGCGGTATTTTCTCAAAATGCTGAATAAAGTCTACCAGGGTGCTATCATCCAGTGTCTTTTGCCCTACCTTCTTATTATAGTTGATGCTTTTCAACACATCCTGTAAGGTATTGGGGTTAGCTTCTTCCAGGGCTTCCAGTGCCTTGTTGAGAGATGTACCCACATCCTTTTTCAGGTGGCGTATATTAGCCCATCGGCTGCGCTCAGGCACATAAAAATCATACTTGGCAGGGTTATCCAACTGTTTGGCTATCAGGTCTTCTGGTAGTCCCTTTTGGCGGTATTCCTGGGTTAATTTAGCCCTATCGGCATCAAACTTATCGCTCAGCCTCTTCAGGAACAAAGCCCCGAAAATATGCTCCTTATACTCCGAAGCATCCATATTACCCCTGAGGATATCACAGGCTTTAAGTAGTAATGATTCTAATCTTGAAAGTGATAATTTTTCGTTCATCACTACAAATGTAATAAAGTAAGGACCTCCTTACTATTAAATTAAGGCTTGTTTTTGGTCAGGTAATCATAACCATCAAGATTCTTATGTAGCTCCTTCATTAAGTAACCTACACCGCCTTCTTTTGGGTCATATTTTTCAATCTTGGTATTAGCAGAAGGGTTTTTACCATTACCCCTAAAATGGTTTTCAGTAAAACTTTTCACCTCACTTTTATCTTTAATATTAGTCCATAAAATAAAATGGGTGTGGTAGCCTTTCCTGGTTTTATTTTCTTCACAAACAAAAAACATCCTAATTTTAGCATCTTTGTATTTGCTTCCAAGTTTATCGAAAAATTTATTCATTCGGTCACTAACTGTTTTTTGTTTTAGTTCCCAGACAAAGCTCACACAGCCAAAATAATCCCAATCAAACCCTCTAAACAAAACTTCAAAATTACCATTTAAGGTTTCTAGTTTACTAAAATTCTCATCGGTTAACATTAGGATGCTTGGTGATACAAAAATTTTATTTTCCATTTTAATAAAAAACTCACGGCTTCTATTATGTTCTACCTTACGTATTAGCCTTCTTATTTTAGAATCGGATATACCATACATAAGGCAAAATTGCTTTATCTCAGTATATGGTTTTTGATTTACGGTTATGCCAGTTACTATAAATTCATCATCTATTCTACAGTTAGGGTTGTTAAAACAATCATTGGTTTCCAGGTTAATTTTAATTTGATTCATCTTTTTCTTTTTTACTCTCTTATTATTTTATTTAGTTTTATTACGGTGTTATTACCTTAGTATCTCTGTTCTATTATTTTCTCTACTATACATAAAGGTTCTAAAGACTATTGCCCCACGGTATAGCCACATTTTTGGTTAGTGAATTAGTTACATAATCAACCACCTACTACAATAAATAGTCTGTTTTTCAAGAAAGTACAGCCAATTTCAAAAAATAGTTACTTGACCAGGTACTTAACGGGCATCACCCTACTGTAAAACACCTCACAAGCTATCTAAGGCATATAAAACCACCATTTAGGTTGGTGGTTTTTGAAATAATTTTTTAAGTCTGACTAGCTAATAGATGCTAATTTTTTAATTTTATAGATAGTATTAGAATGAATGCCAACAATTTTTTCAATCTCATTAACCTTATAATTCTTTTTAAGATATTCTAAGGCTAATTTATTTTGGGGTTTACTTAAAAATTTAAGGGTATCTTCCTTACTACCAGCTTGCCTACCAGTATATTTACCCTTCATATGTGCAATTTTTATACCTTCCTTTTGGCGTTCTTTTATCTGGTTACGTTCCATTTCACCAACTATACCCAAAATTGAGATTATCATTTTTGATATAGGATTTTCTTTACCGTTATCATCAAGTGTCCGTAAACCTTGTTGAAGGAAATGTACAGGTATTTTCAAACCATTAAGATAATGTATCACATTTATTATATCTCTTAAATCACGACCCAGGCGGTCGATCTGGTATACATGTAATTCTGTAATAACCTGGTGGCTGATTAGTTTTTGGATCTCTTTACCGCCTTCACGGTCAAAGAATGGAATAGCACCACTACACCTATCTTCAACGATATGTTTGAAGTCACTTTCATTCACCCTTTGGCGATCAGTTTTCTGGTCAATGGTACTTACCCGACAATAAAGAACCTTCATATTTTTAACAATTTTAGAGCTAAACGCTTTAGACCCTAAAATTATGAAATAAATGGCATATTTTGTAACAAAATGGCTCAAAAAGCCACAAATTTTTTCCACAAAAAAAAGTACACCCTAATTGTGTGAATGGCTATTTAGATAAGGGGGTAATTGGAGGAAAATTGTTCCGAGCAGAAATGGTTGGGTTATATTTTATAGGGAGTAATT
>CAIYNX010000259.1 GCA_903927645.1 uncultured Mucilaginibacter sp. | reverse complement strand
CGGCAAAAACGTATCCATATACCAAGGTGTAACCCTGGGTGCCTCGCAAGTAAGCAAGGACCTTTCCGAAACTAAACGCCACCCCACCGTTGAAGATAATGTAAAAATTAACGCCCGCAGCACCATCCTAGGCGGCCGTACCGTAATAGGGCATGATAGCATTATAGGCGGCAGTGTTTTTTTAACCAAAAGTGTAGCGCCATATTCAAGCGTGTTTAATACGCACAAGTTGAGGATAGAGGTGAGGGAGGGGTGAGTGGTTGCCTTGTTGATTGGGTGAATGGTTGTATAGTTGGATGGTTAAATTGTTTTATTGCTGCCTAATAGCTTTCCGCTATTGAGAAATTTTTATCACAAAATCCTCCCGAACACTAAAATTTAAGCCCAAAAAAAATAGCTTTGTAAAACCTATGTGTTTATAAACTATCTATGAAATTATTACCTTTAGGAAAAGTTTAATAGCCTTATAGGTAATGCGAAATTAAAAAGATAAGCTATATTTATTTTTCAATGTATAATTAAGGCCAAAGGTATAGTAGGTTCAAAAAGTATTACAATAGGTTTAGAGCATCCGGTTATTTTGCCATTAATTCCAAAAATTTGCCTACCCGGTGGCAAATAAATAACAGGGTGGTACATTTTATTTGATAAAGAAAAATTTATAATGACGAGTATTCAACAGCGCGACGCACTACAACGACAAATATGGCAAATTGCGAATGATGTTCGTGGTTCGGTAGACGGATGGGATTTTAAACAGTTTGTGTTGGGAACACTTTTCTATCGGTTTATTAGTGAAAACTTCGCTAAATATATTGAAGGTGGCGATGATAGCGTGCATTACCCAAACTTACCCGACGATGTTATAAGCCCGGAATTAAAAGATGATGCTATAAAAACCAAAGGCTATTTTATTTACCCTAGTCAACTTTTTATAAATGTTGCCAACGCGGCCAATACCAACCCTAATTTAAATACCGACTTAAAAGCTATTTTTAATGCCATTGAAAGTTCGGCAAACGGCTACCCATCCGAAGATGATATAAAAGGACTGTTTGCCGATTTTGATACCACCAGCACCCGCCTTGGCAATACGGTGGAAGACAAAAATAGCCGCTTAGCTGATGTTATAAAGGGCGTGGCAGTATTAGACTTTGGAAATTTTGAAGATAGCCAAATTGACCTTTTTGGCGATGCCTATGAATTTCTGATTTCCAACTACGCGGCCAATGCCGGGAAATCGGGAGGGGAGTATTTTACACCACAGCACGTTTCAAAGCTCATAGCGCAGCTTGCCATGCATAAGCAAACTACCGTAAACAAGATTTATGACCCCGCCGCGGGTTCGGGCTCTTTACTTTTGCAAGCCAAAAAGCACTTTGATAACCATGTAATTGAAGAAGGCTTTTTTGGGCAGGAAATTAGCCATACCACCTATAACCTTGCCCGTATGAACATGTTTTTGCACAACATTAACTACGACAAGTTTAATATAGCGTTGGGTAATACGCTTACTGCTCCACAATTTGGCGATGAAAAACCTTTCGATGCCATCGTTTCAAATCCGCCCTACTCCATTAAATGGATTGGCGATGACGACCCGACACTTATTAACGACGACCGTTTCGCGCCGGCAGGTGTTTTGGCTCCTAAATCAAAAGCCGATTTCGCCTTTGTATTGCATGCACTTAGCTACCTATCCGGCAAGGGCAGAGCCGCTATTGTTTGTTTTCCCGGTATTTTTTATCGGGGTGGTGCCGAACAGAAGATTAGAAAGTATTTGGTTGATAATAACTTTGTAGAATCTATCATCTCCTTAGCGCCCAATTTGTTTTTTGGTACCTCTATAGCGGTTACAATTTTGGTATTGTCAAAACATAAAACCGATAATAAGACGCAGTTTATGGATGTTAGTGGCGAAGGTTTTTATCAAAAAGCAACCAATAACAATTTGCTTACTGATACCCATATTGAAAAAATTATGGAGATGTTTGATAGTAAGCTTGACATTGAACATGTGGCCAAGTATGTTGATAATACCAAAATTGCCGAAAACGATTATAACTTGTCGGTTAGTTCATATATAGCGGCAAAGGATAATCGCGAGGAAGTGAATATTACTCAATTAAACGCTGAGATTGCTACAACGGTTGAAAAGATTGATAAGCTGCGTGCAGCAATTGATTTGATAGTAAAAGAGATTGAAGCGTAATAAATTGCAATAGCAAAAAAACGTACATGGAAAAAGATACCATTATAAAATTAAACAAACGTTTTGAGGAATACGCTTACGAGCAAGACGGTGTAGAATATTGGTTAGCCCGTGAATTACAAGAATTGTTAGAATACACCCAATGGCGTAATTTCGAAAATGTTATTGCCAAAGCTAAAATAGCTTGTGAAAAATCTGGCAATGCTATTTCAGACCATTTTGCTGACGTCAGCAAAATGGTCAAGATTGGCTCTGGTGCAGAAAGAGAACAGGAAGACTTGATGCTTACCCGTTATGCCTGTTACCTCATTGCTCAAAACGGCGACCCTAAGAAAGAGCAAATTGCTTTTGCCCAAAGTTACTTTGCTATACAAACCCGTAAACAGGAATTATTAGAAGAACGCATCCAATTGATGGAGCGTTTACAAGCTCGCGAAAAACTGGCAGCTACCGAAACGGAACTTTCAAAAAACATATATGAAAGAGGCGTGGATAATTCAGGGTTTGCCCGAATTAGAAGCAAAGGAGATTGGGCAATGTTTGGGGGCTACAATACCAGCGATATGAAACGTAAATTAGGGATAAAAGAAAACAGGCCCTTAGCCGATTTTTTGCCTACCATTACTATTACAGCAAAGCAATTAGCTACCGAAATTACCAACTTTAATGTAAAGAAAAACAACCTGAATGGCGAAGCTCACATTACGGTAGAACACGTAAAAAACAACCAGGATGTAAGGGCCTTATTGGGTAAAAATGATATTAAGCCCGAAGATTTGCCGGTAGAGGAAGACATTAAAAAACTGGAAAGAAGGGTAAAAACTTTAGACAAAGAAATAGCCAAGAAAAACCTAAAAGCAAAATAATGAATTACCTGGAAAAATTATTGGAAGGTGTTGAGGTGGAGTGGATGCCTTTGGGGGAGGTTGCTGAACTTAAACGAGGTACTACTATTACCGCAAAAACAAAAATCGATGGCAATATTCCTGTAATTAGTGGAGGTCAAACACCAGCTT
>CAIYNX010000258.1 GCA_903927645.1 uncultured Mucilaginibacter sp. | reverse complement strand
TCACTTCATTTTTAACTTCATATAAATTATCTTAAATTATTTTGATTAATTTTATTATAGTATATTTTAAAAAATCTATTTTTAAAATTACTGAAAGAGATAAATATATATTCTTAACTATTTAAAATCAGAAAGATAAAAATATTAAAAAGATAATGATTATTAATTTTAAGTAGATCAGAAAAGGCAAGGGTAAAAATATCTTAAAAAAAAAGCCTTCAGCTTAGCATTAAAATGCTTTACTAAAGGCCATAATATTAAAAAAACAATATCTATTTAATCAGGTTCTGCAAGTAGGCTCCATAGCCACTTTTAATGTATTTTTTTACTTGAATTTCAAGCTGTTCCTTATTAATATAGCCCATACGGTAGGCAACCTCCTCAATACATCCTATTTTGGTAGCTTGCCTTTTCTCAATAACCCGTACATATTCGGAGGCATCGCTTAATGAATCGAAGGTGCCGGTATCGAGCCAGGCTGTGCCCCTATCCATTACACCAACATTCAAATTTCCTTGTTCCAAATAGAATTTATTTACGTCGGTAATTTCATATTCACCACGCTGTGAAGGTTCCAGATTTTTAGCTATTTCAATTACCTGATTATCATAAAAATATAAACCAGGCACAGCAAAATTTGATTTGGGTATAATCGGTTTTTCCTCAATAGAAATTGCCTTTAAATTACTATCAAATTCAACAACCCCATAGCGTTCCGGGTCGGCAACCGGGTAGGCAAAAATTGCAGCTCCGCTTACGTCAATAAATTTTCTTATCAACTCCGTAAAACCCGAACCATAAAATATATTATCGCCTAAAATTAAAGCTGCTTTATCATTACCTATAAAATCGGCACCTATTACAAAAGCTTGTGCTAAACCATTTGGTATTGCTTGGATGGCATACTTAAAACTACAGCCTAATTCGCTACCATCACCTAATAAACGTTTAAAACTTTCATTATCCTCAGGGGTGGTTATTATTAATATTTCATTGATACCTGCCAACATTAATACCGATAAAGGATAATAAATCATTGGCTTATCATAAATTGGCATTAATTGCTTGCTTATTGCTTTGGTAATTGGATACAATCTAGTGCCCGATCCTCCAGCTAATATTATTCCCTTCATAATATTAAATTATTTTAATTTATTTAAACAGTTTTCTAAACTATCGCGCCAATAAGGTATTTCAACGTGAAAAGTATTTTTTATTTTACTTTTATCCAATACGGAATAAGCCGGACGAGTAGCCCTTGTTTTGTATTCTTCCGTTTTTATGGGGATAACTTTAATTGGGTTGCCACTAATATTAAATATGGCCTTCGTAAAATCATACCATGAAGCAACGCCTTCATTACTGTAATGGTATAACCCATACGCTTTCAGGTTTTTTGAAATAATTTGGAGTATCA
The DNA here is from genome assembly GCA_903927645.1 of uncultured Mucilaginibacter sp. Lineage (GTDB taxonomy): Bacteria > Bacteroidota > Bacteroidia > Sphingobacteriales > Sphingobacteriaceae > Mucilaginibacter. Next base: position 17,291 of record CAIYNX010000258.1, on the reverse strand, counting down.
CATCAGCCAAATCTATACCATAAGTAGGAGTACCTGTTTGGTCGGCAATGATTTTTAACTCATCTCTTTCTGAGCCAAGCTTTAGCATTGTTTTTACAAAATTATTGGCATATTCCGAATATAACCAACCAGTTCTGATGATATAATATTTATCTAAAATATTCTCAATTGCCTTCTCGCCATCAAGCTTTGTCTGTCCGTAAACACTTATTGGCTCGGCAACGTCCCTTTCGTTTCGGGGGGTAGGCTGATTTCCTTGGAATACAAAATCAGTTGAAATATGAATAAATGTGGTATTGTTTTTTAAGCAAAGGCGACTTAAGTTTTCAACGCCGGTTTTATTTATTTTTTGAGCAAATTCAATATCATCCTCAGCTTTATCAACTGCCGTATATGCTGCACAATTTATAATATATGTTGGCTTATAATTATCAAAAATCTTATTCAATGCCTCATTATCTAAAATATTAGCTTCAGTTTCTGGGGGAAAGAATAAATTTTTTAGTTGATACTTTTCTGAAAGATTTTTAAAGCATTGACCTAATTGTCCTGAAGCACCAAAAACAATAATGTTTTCCATTTGTAAAAATTAGTTACTTATTTTTGAAAGAATTCAAAATTCTGAACCAGATGTATGTAAAAAGGTTAAATTTTAATAAATATCAATTATTTTTTGATAGAAAATCATGATAGGCCATTTTTATCCCATTTTCCAATTCAATTTTATGCTTCCAACCTTTTTCATGCAATTTGGTAACATCCATCAATTTTCTTGGGGTTCCATCCGGTTTAGTGGTATCAAATTGTATTGAACCATTATAGCCAATAATTTTACTAATTAAAGAAGCTAAATCACTAATGGCAATATCTTCCCCGGTTCCAATATTAATTAATCCAGATTCGTTATAACTTTGCATCAGGAAATAACAAGCCTCTGCAAGGTCATCAGCATACAAAAACTCTCTTTTAGGTGTTCCAGTTCCCCAAATGGTAACACTAGGAAGGTTATTGATTTTTGCTTCATGAAAGCGCCTAATTAATGCCGGTAATACATGCGAATTTTGGGGATGGTAATTATCATTTAAGCCATAAAGGTTGGTTGGCATTACCGAAATATAATTGCATCCATATTGATCGCGATAAGCATCGCAAAGCTTTATTCCTGCAATTTTAGCAATAGCATAAGGCTCATTTGTTTCTTCGAGTAAGCCGGTTAGTAAATATTCTTCTTTTAAAGGCTGTGGTGCAAGTTTTGGATAAATACAACTTGACCCAAGAAACATTAGTTTTTTTACCTTGTTTAAGTAAGAATTATGGATAATGTTGTTTTGGATTTGAAGATTATCATATAAAAATTCGGCCCTAAAAGTATTATTCGCTATAATTCCGCCAACTTTTGCTGCAGCTAAAAAAACATAATCAGGTTTCTCTGTCTTAAAAAAATCAGCTACAATTTGTTGGTCTCTCAAATCTAACTCAGCCGATGTTCTGGTAATAATATTTTTAAATCCTTCTGCGTTCAATTTTCGAAAAATTGCAGACCCTACCATACCCCTATGCCCGGCAATATATATTTTATCAAGTTTTTCCATGATGAAATTATTCAAACTGATTTTTTATTGAATAGCCAGACTCTTTCAATAATTTTTCTTTCTTAAAATGGTTCAAATCTGCTTTCATCATGTCTTCAACAAGCATCTTTAAATCGTATTTAGGTTTCCAACCCAACTTAGTATTTGACTTTGTAGGGTCGCCAATTAATAATTCAACTTCAGTTGGCCTAAAATATTTTGGATCAACAGCTACTACTTCCTTACCAATTTCAACCTGATATTCCGGATTTGAACAAGCTGTAATGTATCCTTTCTCATCCACACCCTCACCTTTAAATTCGATGGTAATACCTACATGTTGAAAAGACATCCTTACAAATTCTCTTACTCTGGTGGTTACACCAGTTGCAATTACATAATCTTCGGCAGTTTCTTGTTGCAAAATTAAATACATTGCTTCTACATAATCTTTTGCATGCCCCCAATCTCGCTGTGCATCAAGATTGCCTAAATATATTTTATCCTGTAAACCCATCGCAATTTTTGAAGTAGCGCGCGTAATTTTTCTGGTAACAAAGGTTTCGCCTCTTAATGGGCTTTCATGGTTAAATAAAATGCCATTACAGGCATAAATTCCATAAGCTTCGCGGTAATTAACGGTTATCCAATAAGCGTATAACTTTGCAACAGCATACGGGGAACGGGGATAAAATGGGGTTGTTTCTGATTGTGGCACAGCTTGAACCAAACCATATAATTCGGATGTTGAAGCTTGATATATTTTAGTTTTTTTTGTAAGATTTAGTAACCGTACGGCCTCTAAAATTCTGAGTGTACCAATACCATCGGCATTAGCAGTATATTCAGGCGTATCAAAACTTACCTTAACATGCGACATTGCACCAAGATTATAAATCTCATCAGGCTGTACTTGTTGAATAATGCGGATAAGGTTGGTACTATCGCTTAAATCTCCATAATGAAGTATTAAATTTTTATTTTCATCATGAGGATCCTGATAGAGATGGTCAATCCTATCAGTATTAAATAAGGAGCTTCTTCTTTTTATACCATGAACTTCATAGCCTTTTGATATAAGTAATTCGGTTAAATAGGCTCCATCCTGACCAGTAATGCCCGTTATTAACGCAATTTTTTTTGTCATAAATATGATGTTAAAATATCCGTACTTTTTAGTGTTATGAGTTGAACTAGGCAGTTAAGCCAAAAAATAAAAAACTCAATTGCAATAAAAGATTCTAAAAAATAAATTTTGCAAAATTAGCCTTTTTATTAATGATTTAAAATACCTGATCAATCAATAAAAGCGATAATATGTAAATTAGTTAAAAATAGATTTTGATAAATTGGTTTTATATGATGGTATCGAAATAACAATATCTTATTAAAATAACTGATTTTTTTAAAGATTAAATAGTATCAACAAAACTTTTTTCAACCCTATTAAATATGATCAGGCCTAGAATGAATACTATTACACTTGCTATAATACTGTAAATAAAGGCACCTAAATAAAAATGACCAGTGCCTATAAAACCATACCTAAAAGTTTCAATTAATCCGCTCATAGGATTTAGCGCAATAAAGCTTCTATACTTAGCAGGCGCAGAAGAAAGAGGATAAATTACAGGTGTTGCGTACATCAACAACTGCATTCCAAATGAAACCACAAAGGTTAAATCGCGGTATTTAGTTGTTAAGGCAGTTATAATTAATCCAAAGCCTAAACCTAAAATGGCCATTAATGCCATAACCAATGGGAATAAAAGCAAATAAAAGTTGGGTTCAACTTTTGGTCCATTGTAAAAATGATACTTTACCAAAAAATATACCATTAAAACTATAAACAAGATAAACTGAACACCAAATTTCACTAAATTGGAAAAAACGATGCTCATTGGCATTATTAATCTTGGGAAATAAACCTTACCAAAAATATTCACATTGTCTCTAAATACGGTTGATGTTTTGGTAAGGCTATCAGAAAAGTAATTCCAAGCGACAGTTCCGGCCATATAAAAAAGGGGAGCAGGTGAACCATTGGTTGAGATATTTGCCAAATTACTAAATATAAAAGTAAATATAATAGTGGTAAATATAGGCTGTATAAAAAACCATAGAGGACCAAGTATGGTTTGTTTATAAAATGAAACAAAATCCCTTCTTACCAAAAGCCATAACAAATCTCTGTATTCCCAAACTTCTTTTAAATGGAGATTAAAAACGTTATTAGATGGTTCAATCTCCAAATCCCATTCCTTTTCTATTATATTCTGTGCCATTAATTAAATTTCTATCCTTTAATATCTAATTTTATAAGCCCCTAATAAACAAATTAAACAATATTCTTAGTAATTAAATTGGGGCTAACTACTATTAAAAATCAATCCACGAAATTAATCTTTAATAACCAATGTACACTCTTTTTGATTAATTAAAATCAATTATTGAATGTTTATAGTAATAATATTACAATTTATATCACCACGAATTGTATTTTTCCTAAACTAAGCTTGGCCCATGGTACCACCAAAATTCATAGGGAATCCAGTTGGCTCATTTTGGATTTTAATACCACCATTAGCCGCTTCAAATTTGTCCAGGTTATCAGACAATGCATTTAAAAGCCTACGCGCATGCTCAGGGGTTAATATTACTCTTGATTTCACCTTTGCTTTAGGCACTCCGGGCATCACCCTAATAAAATCTAAAACAAATTCCGAACTTGAATGAGTTATTACAGCCAGATTTGAATATATTCCTTCAGCTATTTCTTCCGAAAGTTCTATATTAAGTTGATTTTCGATTTGTTCGTCCATGCCGCTAAAATACTAAAGGGTTTTATAAATTAAATTAAAAATTTTATAGAATTTGCTAAAGTCGCCCATCCACTATTGCACGATCCAAAACTGCCTTAGTATCAAAAATTATATGCTTTTCTTCGGTAAAATTAATTAAATTAATTTTTAAAAACTCGCTGTGGGCAACTGCCAGTATTATGCACTGATATCGATGGTTGGTTTGCGCGATAATTTCTTCTTGAGTACTTAATAAATTTATTTCAAATAGCTTTTTTACTTCTTGCTTATTTGCATGAGGATCAAATATATCGATACTTAACCCAAATTGAATAAGCTCATTGTAAATATCAATAACTTGAGAATTTCGGGTATCAGGGCAATTTTCTTTAAAGGTGATACCTAAAATTAAAGCTTTTGCCCCTTCAACTTGAATACCCTTTTTTATCATCATTTTTATAACCTTATTGGCCACAAAAATTCCCATATTACTATTCACCCTTCTTCCTGATAAAATTACTTGTGGATGATAGCCCAATGATTCTGCCTTATGTGCCAAGTAGTATGGATCAACCCCAATGCAATGACCACCAACCAGGCCTGGTTTATATTTTAAGAAATTCCATTTTGTACCAGCGGCATCCAAAACATCATTAGTATCTATGCCAATTAAATCAAAAATCAAAGCTAGTTCGTTTACAAATGAAATATTAATGTCTCTTTGAGCATTTTCTATTGCCTTTGATGCCTCAGCAACCTTGATGCTAGGTGCTTTATAGGTTCCGGCTTCAATAATTGAACTATAAAGTTGGTCAATAAATTCGGCTATTTGAGGTGTAGAACCTGAGGTAACTTTAATTATTTTGGTTAGTTTCTTTACCTTATCGCCCGGATTTATTCTTTCGGGTGAGTAACCACAAAAAAAATCAATATTGAATTTTAATCCTGAATGCTTTTCAAGAACTGGCACGCAATTCTCTTCAGTACATCCGGGATAAACCGTTGATTCGTAGATTACTATATCGTCATTTTTTAAAAGCTTAGCAATTAGCTCTGAGGCATAAAGTAGCTGACTTAAATCTGGAGATTTAAATTGATCAACAGGTGTTGGAACTGTAACAATATAAATATTGCATTTTTTTAATTCTTCAATATTATCAGTCAATTTTAGACCAACTAAATCAGTTTCGGGATTTGTAACTGTAAATAAATCGTTTGTATCGGCCTCTTTGGTATAATCCTCTCCTCTTCTTAACTCTTCAATCCTTGTATTATTAATATCAAACCCGAAAACTGGATATTTTTTAGCAAATTCTATTGATAACGGCAAACCGACATAGCCCAAGCCTATAACAGCAATTTTAGCATCTTGTAGGTTTAATTTTACCATAACATTCAATCAGATATTTCTGATTTTATTAATTGAGAAATCCAAATAAATTTTGTACTAAAATAACAAAGCCTTTCATTTTCAGAAAGGCTTTGTTTGTATTAATATGGTTATTAATTAAGCATCGATTTCTTCTGCTTTTGAAGCCATTAATCGATCGAATTCTTCCTGAGAGCCTACACGGATATTTTCGTATTCGCGTAAACCTGTACCTGAAGGAATTAGGTGACCAACAATAACGTTTTCTTTCAAACCTAACATAAAATCTTTTTTACCTGCAATAGCTGCTTCATTCAATACTTTGGTAGTTTCTTGGAATGATGCTGCTGAGATAAATGATTTGGTACCTAATGATGCTCTGGTAATACCTTGCAACATCGGACTTGAAGTAGCCGGAATTGCATCCCTTACTTCAACCAATCTAAGATCTTTACGTTTTAAGATTGAATTTTCATCCCTTAGCTTTCTTAATGATACTATTTGACCAGATTTTAAGGTAGTTGAATCACCTGGTTCGGTAACCACTTTTTTATCAAAAATCTCATCATTTTCAACCATGAAATCCCAGCTATCAATCGCTTCCCTTTCAAGGAACCTTGTGTCACCGGCATCTTCTATAGCCACTTTTTGCATCATTTGGTGTACAATAACCTCAAAGTGCTTATCGTTAATTTTCACACCTTGTAAACGGTAAACTTCTTGAATACCATTCACCAAGTATTCTTGTACTGCTGCAGGACCTTTAATTGCAAGTATATCTGCCGGAGAGATTGATCCGTCTGACAATGGCATACCTGCCTTAACAAAGTCATTATCCTGAACAAGAATGTGTTTTGATAACGGAACAAGATATTTTTTAACTTGTCCATCTTTTGATTCGATGGTGATTTCGCGGTTACCACGTTTAATACCACCTAAGGTTACAACACCATCAATTTCTGTTACAACGGCAGGGTTTGAAGGATTACGTGCTTCAAACAATTCGGTTACACGTGGTAAACCACCTGTGATATCCCTTGTTTTACCAGTTGAACGAGGTATTTTAGCAATTACCTGTCCAGTTTGTAGTTTTTCGCCTTCATCAACAGCAATGTGTGCACCTACCGGGATGTTGTATCCTTTTATGATATTGCCTTTTGAATCTGCAACTTGAATAACAGGGTTTTTAGTCTTATCCCTGGTGTCAATAATTACTTTTTCTCTGTGACCTGTTTGTTCGTCTGATTCTTCTCTGAAAGTTATGCCTTCCAATACAGCTTCAAATTTAGCAACACCCGCAAATTCAGAAATAATTACCGCGTTATATGGATCCCATGAACAAATACGGTCGCCTTTGGCAATCTTACTTCCGTCTTTTACATATAAATAGGCTCCATAAGGAATATTGTTAGTTACGATTATTTTATTGGTATTTGCCTCAACAATCCTGAATTCGCCCGAACGGCCTAAAACAACCTCAACTAATCCTTCATCAGTTTTGTATTCAACAGTACGAACGTTTTCAAACTCAATTTTACCTTCAAACCTTGCATTTATTTGTGATTCTGCAGCAATATTTGATGCGGTACCACCTACGTGGAAAGTACGTAAAGTTAACTGCGTTCCCGGCTCACCAATTGATTGTGCAGCAATTACACCTACTGCTTCACCTTTTTGCACGCGTTTTCCGCTTGCTAGGTTACGGCCGTAACATAAAGCACAAACTCCTCTTTTGCTTTCGCAAGTAAGTACCGAACGTATTTCAATTCCTTCTAAAGGCGAATTTTCAATCTTTTTACCTATTTCTTCAGTAATATCCTGTCCTGCAGATACTAATAGTTCATTGGTAATAGGGTCATGAACATCATGTAATGAGGTACGGCCTAAGATACGATCGTATAATGGTTCAACTATATCCTCATTGTCTTTTAAGGCGGTTGTGTATATACCTCTTAAGGTACCACAATCAACCATACCAACAATCATATCCTGAGCCACATCATGCAAACGACGGGTTAAATAACCAGCATCGGCAGTTTTTAACGCTGTATCTGCCAAACCTTTACGTGCACCGTGGGTTGATATGAAGTATTCCAATACCGACAAACCTTCTTTAAAGTTTGATAGGATCGGGTTTTCTATAATCTCACCACCTGAACCCGATTTTTGAGGCTTAGCCATCAAACCACGCATTCCTGCAAGCTGACGGATTTGCTCTTTTGAACCACGTGCGCCAGAATCTAGCATCATATATACTGAGTTGAAACCTTGGTTATCGGTAGATAGGATTTCCATCACATTCGCGGTTAAGCGGTTGTTGATACGGGTCCAGATATCGATAATTTGGTTATAACGCTCGTTATTGGTGATAAAGCCCATGTTGTAGTTAGCCATTACATCCTCAACTTGCTTAGAAGCTGTTTCAATAAGGGTTACTTTTTCGGCAGGAATATTGATATCTTTTAGGTTGAACGACAAACCACCTTGGAATGCCATTTTGAATCCTAATTCTTTAATATCATCCAAAAACTGCGCCGCACGTGCCATACCGGTAATTTTCACTACCTGACCAATGATATCGCGCAATGATTTTTTGGTTAATAGTTCGTTGATATAACCTACTTCTTCCGGTACATGCTGATTAAACAATACACGACCAACAGTAGTATCAATTATTTGCGAACGAATTACGCCGTCTCTATCTTTTATGGAAGCTTTAACTTTAATAAAGGCATGTAAATCTATCTTCTTCTCGTTATAAGCTATAATAACTTCCTCTGATGAATAAAATGTTAAACCTTCCCCTTTTACAACTCTTTCAGCATCAGTTTTACGACCTTTGGTTATGTAGTACAAACCAAGCACCATGTCCTGAGAGGGAACTGTAATTGGTGTTCCGTTAGCAGGGTTTAAAATGTTGTGCGAGGCAAGCATCAAGATTTGGGCTTCCAAAATTGCCGCGTTACCCAGTGGTACGTGTACGGCCATCTGGTCACCGTCAAAATCCGCGTTAAAGGCGGTACAAGTTAACGGGTGTAATTGAATTGCCTTACCTTCAACCAATTTTGGTTGGAAAGCCTGAATACCCAAACGGTGCAATGTAGGCGCACGGTTTAACAATACCGGGTGACCTTTCAATACGTTTTCCAAAATGTCCCAAACTAAGGGGTCTTTACGGTCAACTATCTTTTTAGCCGATTTTACTGTTTTTACCACACCACGCTCAATCATTTTGCGGATGATAAATGGTTTAAACAATTCGGCAGCCATATCTTTTGGTAAACCGCATTCGTGTAATTTTAGGTTAGGACCTACAACAATTACCGAACGAGCTGAATAATCAACACGTTTACCTAATAAGTTTTGACGGAAACGACCTTGTTTACCTTTCAAAATGTCTGAAAGTGATTTCAAGGCACGGTTACCTTCAGTCTTTACAGCATTTACTTTACGGGAGTTATCGAATAAAGAGTCAACAGCTTCTTGCAACATCCTTTTTTCGTTACGTAAAATAACTTCCGGCGCTTTTATCTCAATCAACCTCTTTAAACGGTTGTTACGGATTATAACCCTACGGTATAAGTCGTTCAAATCGGAAGTAGCAAAACGGCCACCTTCCAACGGAACTAATGGACGTAATTCAGGTGGAATAACCGGAACAATTTTAACAATCATCCACTCAGGGTTATTTTCAATCCTTGATTTTGCATCACGGAAAGCTTCAACCACTTGTAAACGTTTTAAAGCTTCGTTTTTACGTTGTTGAGAAGTTTCGTTAGCCGCTTGGTGACGAAGGCTGAATGATAATTCATCCAAGTCAAGTCGTTTTAATAATTCTTCCAATGCTTCGGCACCCATTTTAGCTACAAACTTCTGTGGGTCCTTATCATCAAGGTATTGATTTTCTTTTGGAAGTGTATCTAATACATCTAAGTATTCCTCTTCTGTCAAGAAATCCATTTTATTAATTCCGTCGGCTTCTTTAATACCTGCTTGTATTACTACATAGCGTTCGTAATAAATAATTAAGTCTAACCTTTTTGTTGGTAAACCCAATAAATAACCAATTTTATTTGGCAACGAGCGGAAATACCAGATATGCGCAACAGGAACAACCAAGTTAATGTGTCCCATACGCTCACGTCGAACCTTTTTCTCGGTTACCTCAACGCCGCAACGGTCGCAAACAATACCCTTATAACGGATACGCTTGTATTTACCGCAATGGCATTCATAATCTTTTACCGGACCGAAAATACGTTCGCAGAATAAACCATCACGTTCAGGCTTATATGTTCTGTAATTAATGGTTTCAGGTTTTAAAACTTCCCCGCTTGAACGTTCAAGAATAGATTCGGGTGAAGCTAAACTGATTGTAATTGTGGTGAAATTACTTTTTATTTTATTATCCTTTTTGTAAGACATAGTCTCCTTGTTTTTAATAGTTATTTGTTGAAGGTTGTATGCTGCAGGTTTTAGGAAATTGAATATACGTAAATAACATTCAACCTAAAACCCACAACGTTCAACTTAAAAAACTTTTACTCCAGTGTTATATCTAATCCTAGGCCTCTTAATTCATGAACCAGTACATTGAATGATTCAGGAACTGATGGGGTAGGTAGATTTTCACCTTTAACAATAGCCTCGTATGTTTTGGCACGGCCTATTACATCGTCTGATTTTACAGTTAAAATTTCTTGCAGGATATTTGAAGCACCAAATGCTTCCAATGCCCAAACCTCCATTTCACCAAAACGCTGACCACCAAATTGTGCTTTACCACCCAATGGTTGCTGTGTAATTAATGAGTATGGCCCGATAGAACGCGCGTGCATCTTATCATCAACCATGTGGCCTAATTTTAACATGTAAATAATACCTACGGTTGTTTGTTGGTCGAAACGATCGCCGGTTAAGCCATTGTACAAATAGGTACGGCCTGATTCCGGTAAATTGGCTTTCTTAATCCACTCTTCCACTTCTTCATGGCTTGCACCATCAAATATTGGCGTAGCAAACTTAATACCCAGCTCTTTACCTGCCCAACCTAAAATGGTTTCATATATCTGACCAAGGTTCATACGCGAAGGTACACCCAGTGGGTTCAAAACAATATCAACCGGTGTTCCATCTTCAAGGAAAGGCATATCTTCATCACGTACAATACGTGCAACAATACCCTTGTTACCGTGACGGCCTGCCATTTTATCACCTACTTTAAGCTTACGCTTTTTAGCAATGTAAACTTTAGCCATTTGAACAATACCTGAAGGAAGCTCATCACCTACACTGATAGCAAACTTATCACGACGGTAAGCACCTAACTCTTCGTTCAATTTGATATTGAAGTTGTGGAGTAAAAGCTTAATCTGCTCGTTTTTGTCATCATCAGTTGTCCATTTTGTCGGGTTGATGTTTTCAAAATTAAGATCAACCAATATCTTTTGGGTGAATTTAACACCTTTAGGTACCAATAGCTCTTTATAAACATTGAACACACCTTGCGAAGTTTTACCATTCACAATTTCAAAAAGTTTTTCAATTAAAGTATTTTTAAGTTCTTTAACTGCTTTATCATGTTTGTGATCTAACTTTTCAAGTTGTGCTTTTTCTTCCGCTTTCGAAGTTTTCTTAGCGCGAGAGAACAATTTGGTATCAATAACTACACCGGCAATTGAAGGAGGAGTTTTTAAAGAAGCATCCTTTACGTCGCCAGCTTTGTCACCAAAAATGGCACGTAATAGTTTTTCTTCCGGTGAAGGGTCTGATTCACCTTTAGGGGTAATCTTACCTATCAAAATATCACCTTCTTTTACTTCGGCACCAACGCGGATAATTCCGTCTTCATCCAAATCTTTAGTAGCTTCTTCTGATACGTTTGGAATATCTGGTGTCAATTCCTCTTCACCACGTTTGGTATCCCTTACTTCTAATTCAAATTCTTCAACGTGTAATGAGGTAAATATATCCTGAGATACAACACGTTCCGAAATTACAATGGCATCCTCAAAGTTATATCCCTGCCAAGGCATGAACGCTACTTTTAAGTTACGACCTAATGCTAATTCACCATTTTGAGTTGCATAACCTTCGCAAAGTACTTGTCCTTTTTCAACTCTTTCGCCTTTTTTAACAATTGGCTTAAGGTTCATAGTAGTGCTTTGGTTGGTTTTCTTAAATTTGGTTAAACGATAGCTCTTAGTATCTCCTTCAAAAGAAACCAAACGATCTAACTCGTTACGGTCGTATTTTATGCGGATTTCATTCGCGTCAACATATTCAACAACACCATCGCCTTCAGCATTTATTAAGGTACGTGAATCCTTTGCAACACGACCTTCAAGGCCAGTACCTACAATAGGGGCTTCCGGACGTAACAATGGCACGGCTTGACGTTGCATGTTCGAACCCATCAAGGCACGGTTAGCATCATCATGCTCCAAAAATGGAATTAATGAAGCCGCAATAGAAGTAATTTGATTTGGCGCAATGTCCATCAAATCAAGTCTTTCTGGCTCAATAATTGGGAAGTCACCTTCAAAACGTGCTTTTACTTTAGGGGTAGCAAATACTCCTTTATCGTCATAATGCGCGTTTGCCTGACCAATGGTTTTACCATCTTCGTCCTCGGCCGATAAGTAAATTACATCTTCATTTACCTGTACTTTACCTTCAACCACGCGCTTGTACGGAGTTTCGATAAAGCCAAGGTTATTTATTTTAGCATGTACGCAAAGTGAAGATATCAAACCAATGTTTGGACCTTCTGGTGTTTCAATAGTACATAAACGACCATAGTGGGTATAGTGTACGTCACGAACCTCAAAACCTGCACGCTCACGCGATAAACCACCCGGACCAAGCGCGGATAAACGACGCTTGTGAGTAATTTCGGCCAATGGATTGGTTTGATCCATAAACTGAGACAACTGGTTGGTTCCGAAAAACGAGTTAATTACAGATGATAAAGTACGAGCATTAATCAAGTCGGTTGGTGTAAACACTTCGTTATCACGAATGTTCATACGTTCACGGATGGTACGCGCCATACGAGCTAAACCTACACCAAACTGGGCATATAACTGCTCACCTACTGTACGTACCCTACGGTTTGATAAGTGGTCAATATCATCCACTTCTGCTTTTGAATTGATCAGTTTGATCAAGTATTTAACAATGGCAATTATGTCTTGCTTTGTTAAAACCTTGGTCTCGTCAGAAGTACTTAATTTCAATTTACGGTTGATGCGGTAACGGCCCACATCGCCTAAATCATACCTTTTATCCGAGAAGAATAAACGGTCGATAATACCCCTTGCAGTTTCCTCATCAGGTGGTTCAGCATTACGCAATTGGCGATAGATATGCTCCACCGCTTCTTTTTCTGAGTTTGATGTATCTTTTTGTAAGGTATTGTATATGATGGTATAATCACCACTGGTTGATGCGTCTTCCTTATTTAGGATGATGGTTTTTACGCCAGCATCAATAATCATATCAATATGATCATCTTCCAATACGGTTTCACGCTCCAGGATAATTTCGTTACGGTCAATCGAAACAACTTCACCGGTATCTTCATCCACAAAGTCTTCAACCCATTTTTTAAGAACTCTGGCTGCAAGTTTGCGGCCAATGTATTTCTTTAAACCAGATTTGCTAACTTTTACCTCATCAGCCAATTCAAATAATTCTAATATGTCTTTATCAGAATCATAGCCAATGGCACGTAATAAGGTAGTTACCGGGAATTTCTTTTTACGGTCAATATAGGCATACATAACGTTGTTAACGTCTGTTGCAAATTCAATCCACGAACCTTTAAAAGGAATAACGCGGGCCGAATATAATTTAGTTCCGTTGGTGTGGCGGCTTTGACCAAAAAACACACCAGGCGAACGGTGTAACTGACTAACAATTACGCGCTCGGCACCATTTATTACAAAGGTACCTTTAGGTGTCATGTAAGGTATAGTACCTAAATAAACATCCTGTACAATAGTTTCAAAATCCTCGTGCTCTTCATCATTACATGAGAGACGAAGCTTGGCTTTTAAAGGTACACTGTAGGTTAACCCGCGCTCAATACATTCCTGTATATCATAACGTGGCGGATCAATAAAGTAATCAAGAAATTCCAATACGAAAATATTTCTTGAATCTGAGATAGGAAAGTTTTCGGCAAACACTTTGAACAATCCTTCTTTATACCGATTGTCTGAGGTAGTTTCCAATTGAAAAAATTCCTGGAAAGATTGCAACTGAACATCCAGAAAGTCGGGATATTCCAAAACCTTTCTGCTGGTTGCAAAATTTACTCTTTGATTATTTTTGTTTGCCAAGGGATTAAATTTTAGTTTATTAATAAACTTGATAGATGCGAGGTTAAAAAATTTACAAAGCCCTATTTATTAGAGGTAGAAAAGAATAAATGGTATAATTTTCTAATTCTAGTTTAAGGTAATGATGTAAAATTTATAACCTAAAATATATAAACGACAATAGACCCCATCCAAAAATGGACGGAGTCTGATGTCATATTGAGTGAGCAGAATTATTTAACTTCAACAACCGCTCCGGCTTCTGTAAGTTGTTTTTTGATTGATTCAGCTTCTTCTTTAGTGATACCGGTTTTCACTTCTTTAGGTGCACCATCAACTAAATCTTTAGCTTCTTTCAAACCTAATCCAGTTAGGTCTTTTACCAATTTAACAACTGCTAATTTAGCACCGCCAGCTTCCTTAAGGATAACGTCAAATGCAGTTTGAACAGCTTCCGCTGCAGGAGCATCATCACCACCAGCTGCTGCCGGAGCCGCAACTGCAACAGCCGCAGCTGCTGGTTCAATACCATACTCATCTTTTAATATCTGAGCTAATTCGTTTACTTCTTTTACTGTTAAGTTTACCAACTGTTCAGCAAACGCTTTTAAATCCGCCATTTTTATTTTAAATTTTACTTTGTAATACTTTTTGTTTTTTAATATCGAACTTTTAGGTGTTCGTTAACCTCTTTCCTGTAATGTTTTTACAAGTCCTGCAATGGTAGTACTGCCTGATTGTAAGGCTGATAATACATTCTTAGCTGGTGATTGCAATAAACCAATAACTTCGCCTATCAGTTGTTCTTTTGATTTTAAGTTAATCAAGGTATCCAACTGCTTATCGCCTATAAATATTGATGAATCAATATATGCTGCTTTTAAAATTGGCTTGTCACCTTTTTTCCTTAATTGCTTAATCAATTTTGCCGGAGCAGTACTTGATTTAGAGAAAAGGATAGATGATGAACCTTTTAAAACATCATAAACTGCTGAAAAATCGCCACCACCGGTTGCTTCCATGGCCTTTTTAATAAGGCTGTTTTTTGCAACTTGCATGGTAATATCACTTTCAAAACATTTACGACGGATGTCATTTACTTTTGCAACTGTTAAATCAGAAGTATCAGTAATATAAAAATTACCATATTCCTTCATTTTTTCAGTAAGGGCAAGAACAAGTTCGTGTTTTTCTTCTTTATTCATGATTTAGATCCCCGCTACTGTTTTAGTTTCAATTTCAATTCCTGGCGACATAGTTGAAGAAAGGTGTATGCTCTTAAAATATGTCCCTTTAGCTGCTGAAGGCTTTAGTTTTGAAAGTGTTTGTAATACTTCCAAAGCGTTTTCATAAATTTGTTCAGCAGGAAAAGACGCTTTTCCGATTGAGGTATGGATAATACCGGTTTTATCAACCTTAAAGTCAATTTTACCACCTTTAACCTCTTTCACAGCTTTACCAACTTCGGTAGTTACTGTTCCGGATTTAGGGTTAGGCATAAGGTTACGAGGGCCTAATATACGACCCAACCTACCAACTTTAGCCATAACACTAGGCATAGTAATGATAATATCAACATCAGTCCATCCACCTTCAATTTTGGCAATATAATCATCCAAACCTACAAAATCTGCACCCGCGTCTTTTGCTTCCTGTTCTTTGTCAGGCGTGCAAAGTACCAAAACACGTACAGTTTTACCGGTTCCATGAGGTAAGGTAGCAATACCGCGAACCATTTGATTGGCTTTACGCGGGTCAACACCTAAACGTACATCAATATCAACTGATGAATCAAACTTGGTTAAGGATATTTCCTTTACCAATGCCGAAGCATCATGTAATGAGTAGGCTTTGTTTACCTCAATTTTGGAAAGTGCCACTTTTTGATTTTTTGTTAATCTAGCCACTGTCTTTTAACTGATTTAATTTTTTTATTTCGAACTTCGGTTATAGGTTGACGAAATTTTTATCCATTACCTATTCCTAATTCAAAACTTTACTCATCGAACCCTTTTCTTCAATTTCCAAAGGAATTGAAAATCCGAAATTCGAAATTAATTTTTAATTCCAGGGAGCTGTACCTGTTACGGTAATTCCCATACTGCGGGCAGTTCCTGCCACCATTTTCATGGCTGATTCAACTGTAAACGCATTTAAGTCGGTCATTTTATCTTTGGCAATCACCTCAACCTGGTTCCAGTTTACACTGGCAACTTTTTTACGGTTAGGTTCGGCCGAACCACTTTTTAAACCTGTAATTTCCATTAATTGGATAGCCACAGGAGGGGTTTTTATAATAAAATCAAACGACTTATCGACGTATACAGTTATTACTACCGGTAATACTTTCCCAGCTTTATCCTGAGTACGAGCATTGAATTGCTTGCAAAACTCCATAATATTCACACCTTTTGCACCCAATGCAGGGCCAATTGGAGGTGATGGATTTGCAGCGCCACCCTTTACCTGTAGTTTCACCATCGCACCGACTTCTTTTGCCATCTTTATTTATTTAAATTATAACTCAATGTTAGTAAGTGGAAGCTAAGTAACATTTAAGATTTTTTAAGTGAGTGGTGAGTTGTGGATAGTGAGTGGTTAACTCTAATTCCAATAACACCTGCTCTATTTTTAATTTTCGGTTTGTTATTAATAATGAGCAAATAATTCACTGCTCACTCTTCACAATTCACCAAATTATTCTTTTTCTACTTGCATGTAATTCAATTCAAGCGGTGTTCTGCGCCCAAATATCTTTACCATAACTTTTAATTTCTTCTTCTCTTCATTTACCTCTTCAATTACTCCACTAAAGCCATTGAATGGGCCATCCATTACTTTTACTCCTTCTCCAATATAATAAGGTACGTTCATGGTTTCACCTTGAGCAGTCATTTCGTCAACTTTACCCAAAATACGGTTCACTTCTGATTGCCTTAGCGGATTTGCATTACCAGCCTTATCGCCTAAAAAGCCTATTACACTGTTGATGTTTTTAATAATATGTTCAATCTCGGCATCTAATGCTACCTCAATTAGCACGTAACCTGGTAATATATTGCGCTCTTTAGCAATTTTTTTACCATCGCGCATTTGGTAATATTTTTCTATTGGTATTAAAACCTGCGGTACTAAATGCGCTATACCTAAGCGATTTACTTCGGCTTCAATATATTGCTTAACCTTTTTTTCTTTACCGCTTATAGCCCTAACAACATACCATTTT
>CAIYNX010000257.1 GCA_903927645.1 uncultured Mucilaginibacter sp. | reverse complement strand
GCTACGTTTGGCTGCCGCTTTAAAATCTTGCTTTACTTTTTCAATACCTGCCTTATCCAACGCGATGGGTGGTACTTCACTTGAGGTAAAGGGTATTGCACTTGGTGCTACAGTTTGCCACCCGTTTAAATCATGAGGTGCTAATTGCACGCCACCAGCTATGGGTTTTTCATGACTAGCCTTACGCCCTGCATGCGCTAATTGCGTACCTATAAAGGCTCCCTGACTGTGTACAAAATCTGTAATTTGCTTTAGTTTGGTGATGTGCTCATCCTTATAAATACCCAAGTCGCCATAGCTGATTCTGCCCTCGGGCGATACCGCGATTGCTTCGGTAATAATCAAGGCCGCACCGCCCACCGCTCGACTACCTAAATGGACCAAATGCCAATCAGTAGCGAAACCATCCTCGCTGGAATATTGGCACATTGGCGATACCACCAGACGATTTTTAAATTCAATACTTTTTATTTTTAGGGGGGAGAAAAGATGCGACATGTCAATTTTTTCCGCAAATATGAACAGTAAATGCTTGGCTTTTACCATTCCCTACAATTTTTACGGTTGAATGATTAGGAAGGTATAGGTTTAATCTTTGAAATAATATTCATTGTGTTTTACTTCCGCATCGGTTGGAATTAGTTTTTGGTTGAATAAATCATAACCCTTTTTCAAGGTTTTCCAAAATTCAATACTAGGATCATCCTTATATGCATCCATATTTTGTTCGTTCATCCTGAATGGAAAAATATCAAGGTTAATTTTATGCTGACCATTTTTTAGAGCCATGTAAACCTGGGTATAAATTTGGGCAATCCCTTCATTAGTCATGGCATAACATCCTATTGAAACACAATCGCCATGAATCATAATGGCATTACCAGTATAACCTTTGGCAGTTTCTAATTTATTAGGATAGCCAATATTTATTGCTAGATAATAATGACTTACCGGATTTAGTTGGGTTGGCGTTATTTCATAAAAACCTTCAGGACTTTTACCGCCGCCTTCGCGGACTTTAGTACCCAACCCACCTGAGTAACTGCAAATATTGTAGGTATGGAAGAGCACGAATTTATTACCCGATTTAACCCAAAGCTCCAACTGGTTTTCTAACTTAAAAACCCTAATATAAATTGGACTATTGGCTTTTAAACCTTTTTCTATACGCTCTTTGGTAATAATAGGCCAAAGTTTTTCTCTTTCCTTTTTCGCCAAAGGGCTATCAGGCAGATAAATAGCATTAAATAATATGGTATTGAAAAGGAAAAAGGCAATGAAGATTTTAGGCATAAAAATGAATAGTCGATTTTTAGAATAAACTACCCCGGAGAAATAATATTACTTGCTAACCTAAAATTATTTTAAAAACCAAAAAGTTGACTATATCCCCAACACTTGCTTCAGTTTTGCATAACCAGTTTTACTAACCGGAATTTTTGCCCCCGATTTTAGGATGGCCAAATGCGCGTCTTTCTCGTATGGGTCGATACGGGTAATTTGCGATATGGCTATGATATAGGAACGATGCACCCGAACAAACTGACCGGGATCCAACGTTTGTTCAAAAAAGTTCATGGTTTTATTTTTTAGGTAGGAACCCTCGGCGGTATAAATGCTTACGTAATCATCATCGGCACCCAAGTATTGAACATCTTGTACCGGAATAATTTTAACTTTAGTACCAGTTTTAACCACAATACGCTCATGTTGCGATGGCGAGCGTGAAACAGTTTCCAACAGTTCGGCGGTTTGTTTAGGACTAACCACTTCTGGTGCTTGGGCCAAATATTTTTCTATAGCCTTGGTAAAGCGGTCTTTGCTAAATGGCTTTAGTAAGTAATCAACAGCATGTGCTTCAAAGGCCTTAATGGCATACTCATCAAATGCGGTGGTAAATATTACAGCCGGTGGGTTTTCAACCAATTCGAGCATTTCAAAGCCATTAATTTTTGGCATTTGCACATCCAAAAATACCAAATCGGGCTGATATTGCTGAATGGCTTTTAGACCCTCAAAACCGTCGCCACATTCTTGCAATACCTCAATTCGGCTAAAACCAGTTAAATATTCCCTTACAACCAAACGGGCTAAAGGTTCGTCGTCAATAATTAAGGCACGTTTCATATTTGCTGTTGTGGAACTTTAATAATGGTTGTAAATATATTATCATTTGAGTGCGTTTCCATCAAATCGTTACGGGCAAATATCAAATAAAGTCGACGTTGTACACCCCGCAAACCAAAACCAGTTCCTTTGTTTGGTCGGGTAGTGCTTGGGTCATATGGGTTTTGAACCATAATGATCAAGTAATTGCCTTCCATTTCGGCACGGATGCTTACTATAACCTCGCCTGTAGTGTCATATAGCCCGAATTTAATAGCATTTTCAACTATTGGCTGTAATAACATTGATGGCAAAAAGGCCTCACCACTTTTACCATCGCAACTAATCTCGGTTTGTAAACGATGTCCAAACCTTACCTTCTCAATTTCCAAATACAGGTTTAAATGTTGTAGCTCCTCCGCTAAACCTACTTGTAATTGGTCGTCCTTTTTTAAAGTACCCCTTAAAAAGTCTGATAATTGATGAATCATTTTCCTTGCTTCGTCGGGTTTAAAACCTATCAACGCATTAATAGAGTTAAGACTATTAAACAAGAAATGGGGTTGCAGTTGTTGCCTTAAATTATAAAGTTCAGCATCCCGCGCCAAACGTTCGGCCTCGCTTTTGCGGTGCTCATTTTCTTTTTGGTCAATTTGCGAATACCAAATCATACTGATTAAAGCCATCCATCCTATAGCCAAAAAATAAATAATAAAGCGAAGAACCAGAGATTGCGATAAAAAATTGTCATAACCAGATCCGCTACTCAAAAACGGCAGGGCCCACCTGCAGCCAAGGGTACAAATACCAGCCAAAGCAGCACACCAAAAAAATATATTGATGTAACTACCTTTACCCGGTTGGTAATACCTTAAATTATTATTAATGAGCCAACATGCACCACTCAATAAAGCAGCACATACCAATCCATCAGTAAACGAGATAAATAAATTAAAGCCAAAACTATGTACTATATAAGCTTGAACTGCCATCCAAAGCAAACCAACAAGGCCAAATGCCCCGTATATTTTTATGGTAGTTTTATTTGCTGATGACATCTTTTATTTTAAGTGCTGTAGCCTTAATTATTTATGCTGTTTTTAATCTATATAATAATTTACCCAGATAGGAAATATAAAATATATTTGGTAATCGTATTTCATCAAGATTAATAGCTTCTGATATCTATCCCTGCAAAAATGGAGACCCCTTTAAGAATTAAAATTTTATCAGTATTTGGTGAAGCAGTGCTACGAATTCTTTTATCATCTAATCCTGAAAAAACAGCAGCCATATCAGATACCACTTTCCAATGCGATGGAACGATAATTTTTATACCCCCAAATATTTGTGTAATATCAATCATTACTTGTCCGTTTATTTCTGCTTGGGTAAAATCAATATCTGCACCACCAAAAACATTCACTACTTCTCCACCTTTAAAATCTTTTGAAAGTATGATTCTTTTAACTGCTCCAAATACAGCAACAACATTTAAATAATCATCTCCATTTCTGGTAAAAGGGTTGCCATTTGTAGCGTTTTGGGTGGTAGAAGAAAAATTAAAATCTACCTTTGGCTCATCGGGGTTGGGAACATTTCCTTTAAAGCCAAAATATTTAGTCCATTTACCGTTCTCAAACTGATGGTTGCGTCTCAAAATCAGCCAAAGCCCAAATATGATGATACCTATTGGCCATAAAAAACGATCTGCATTTTCAACGTTTTCGTTAATTAAAAATATACAGCCTAAAATAATGACAATTAAGGATGATGACTTTCTGAAATTATTTCTGGCACCCAAAAAAAAGCCCAATACAATCATGCCCATAGGCCAGGTAAATAACCAGTGTGGTAAAAAATTAAATTCAAATTGCTTTATTAGTAAAGCCAAACCCAGCATGAGCAAAACAATACCGGCAATAGCTTTACCATTTTGCGGAGTGTTTGTATATTTAATATCCTCGTTCATTTCGCGTCTAATTAATCTCTCAAAAATAATGTAAACTAGTTTGCAAGCCAATATAAATTTGGCAGTTTAGTATAAGTTATCGGTAAATGGCAAATTTATGTCGGTGAAAAAGTTTAATTAATTTAACTTCTCCCTTTAAACAATATAGCTAAACAATTTTCAAATTATTTTAAACTCAACTCTACATACCAATCGGCGCCGCTGGCTATTTGGTAAGTTTTGGCAAAATCGGCCATATTAAGCGCAAACGATATTTGCAGCAAACTGTTTAAATAACACAAAGGCTTACCTTCGGCTACTTCGCCAAAAGTTTGGCTATAAGGCATATCGCCGCTATAAACTTGTTTGTTTTTGTAAAAAATCAATACATGTACTATACTGCCAAAATGTGGCTTTAATTGGTTAAAAAGAGAATCGGTGATATTGGACCAAACGTTGCCGTATTGCACATCTAAAATTGGGATATTTCCTTTTAAAGTATTGCCAACCAATTCGGGTTTTTGGTAACCCAAAGTCACTACTTTATTGGGTACCAATGGCCCAACCTGCTCATAACTTATTACCCCTGCAGCTAACCTGGCTGCTGTATATGCATACACATCTCTACCATGAAAGGTATATGATTTTTCAGAATCTTTTCTGCGGTTTACGGCTTCGTCAATTTGCCTTATTTGGTCAATGCCTAAAGAGG
>CAIYNX010000256.1 GCA_903927645.1 uncultured Mucilaginibacter sp. | reverse complement strand
GAACGAGTTGGGGTTGTCAATTGTTAAAAGAAGCCAATGGCAATTATTTATGGGCAACAACCAATGGAACGGGTAGTCTTACCCTATCCTTTGAAACTGTTTTAGAAAAAGCAAAAGATGCTGATTTGTGGATTACATCAGGGCAATTTTCTACTTTACTAGCGATGACAGATGCTAATCCACATTACGCACAATTTAAAGCATTTCAGAACAAAAATGTCTATTCTTTCGCAGGAAAAAAAGGAAAAACAGGTGGCGTTTTATATTATGAATTAGCCCCTAATAGACCTGATATCGTATTAAAAGACATCGTGAAAATTTTACACCCTGAATTGTTAGTAGGTTATAAACCATTCTTTTTTGAAAAATTAAAATAAATTGAAAACGAACCACCGAAATACTATTTTATTTTCAATATTGGCATTAACATTACTATTGACATTACTATTGAACCTTAGTCTAGGACAAGTGGCTATTCCGTTTAAAGAAGTCATCAAAAGTGTATTGGGATCCAATGCCAGCAAAGACACTTGGGAATATATTATCACCAATTTTAGACTTCCAAAAGCGATAACTGCTATTTTGGTGGGAATAGGATTATCTATCTCGGGCTTATTGATGCAAACATTATTCAGAAATCCATTAGCAGGTCCCTATGTTTTAGGTTTAAGTTCGGGCTCTAGTTTGGGAGTCGCTTTTGTAATTCTTGGTGCTGGATCTTTGCCAATAATAGTATCCGAATTTTTATTGTCGTCATACGGAATCATTTTAGCATCATGTTTAGGAAGTTTTGCTGTTTTGATGTTAGTCTTATTGATTTCAAAATTCCTTCGCGATACTATGACTATATTGATTGCAGGATTGATGTTTAGCAGTTTTGCCGGAGCTATTGTCTCGGTTTTAACGTATTTTAGTTCGGCAGAAAAGCTACAGAAATTTACCTTTTGGAGCATGGGTAGTATTGGAAACATATCGTGGCAAAATATCATCATCTTATTGGTTGCTGTTTTAATAGGTTTATTACTGAGTGTGTTTTCTATAAAATCATTAGATGCTTTACTTTTAGGAGAAAATTATGCCAAAAGTTTGGGTTTAAACATTAAAAAATCGCGCCGATTAATAATTTTTGCAACAAGTATTTTAGCAGGGAGCATCACTGCCTTTGCAGGACCAATCGCCTTTATAGGATTAGCAGTTCCACATGTATCAAAATTAATTTTTCAAACGAGTAACCACCGAATATTATTTTGGAGTACAATCTTAATTGGCGCCATTATTATGTTATTCTGTGATATGGTTTCCCAGATGCCAGGATGTGATTTCACGTTGCCAATTAATGCTATCACCTCAATTATTGGAGCACCAGTGGTGATTTGGTTGTTGGTTCGAAAAAAAAATATACAGTAATTAATTTTTAGTGTTAATAAATGAGTAACATGACCATTCTTACCGCTTCAAATTTATCCATCGGTTATCCAACCAAGAAGGAGAATATTGTGATTGCTAAAAACCTTAATTTAAATTTAGAAGCAGGCAAACTAATCGCTTTGATTGGTGAAAATGGTATTGGAAAATCAACACTTTTAAGAACATTGTCTGGGATTCAAAAACCATTGAGTGGCTCAGTCCATTTGAATGCTAAAAACATAAAAGACTTTAGCCAAATGGATTTGGCGCAAAATTTAAGTTTGGTTTTAACAGAGAAATTACCGCCTAGTAACTTAACCGTTTTTGAATTAATTGCCTTGGGAAGACAACCCTACACCAATTGGCTCGGAAAATTAACCAGTGATGATTTAAAAAAAGTAAATGAAGCGATTGCGCTTACGCAAATCGAACATCTATCCAATAAAAAATATTACGAAATTAGCGATGGCCAATTTCAAAATGTATTAGTAGCAAGAGCGTTAGCACAAGATACAGCCTTAATTATTTTGGACGAACCCTCCACTCACTTAGATTTATTTCATAAAGTTTCCTTGTTCAAATTATTAAAAAAACTAGCCAAAGAATCCAATAAGTGCATCTTGTTTTCTACGCATGATATTGATTTAGCGATTCAATTATCAGATGATATGATTGTGATGACAGTAGGTGCTGTTGTGCAGGATCAACCTTGTAATTTGATTTCAAAAGGCATTTTCGATACACTATTTAAAGATGAAAACATAAAATTTGATAGTGAGAAAGGTCGGTTTATGATTCGTTAATTATTTCAAATTAATCTGTCTTTTTGCTTCTCCCACAACAAAAGCCACTGAATTAGCAATATTAAAACTTCGAATTAAATTCGACATCGGAATAGTCAAAT
>CAIYNX010000255.1 GCA_903927645.1 uncultured Mucilaginibacter sp. | reverse complement strand
TTATTAATAAATATTGTTACTGATATATTAGACCTTTCCAAGATGGAAGTTGGTCAGCTAAATTTAAACCTTAAGCAATCGAATATTGAAAACTGTTTGGAGAATGCGATGAAAATAAGCACTTCTTATAAAAAATTTGCTAAAAAGGATATACAAATTAATTACAACATAGCCAGGAACGTGTCTAAATTGGTTATGATGGATGAAAACAGGGTACAGCAAATATTAATTAACCTGATATCAAATGCCATTAAATTTACAGATGAGGGCAACGTTTCTGTTGACGTTTTTATAATTAGCCAAACAACCAACATGCAGGAAGTTGTGTTTAGTGTGAAAGATACAGGTATAGGTATAAAAGAAGAGGCAATTGCTGAGTTATTTCAGCCTTATTCTCAAATATCCAACAGCTTCTCCGAGATTTATCATGGTACGGGTTTAGGTTTATCCATTTGCAAAAAATTAGTGGAGCTCATGAATGGCGAAATTTGGGTGGAGAGCGAAGAGAATCAAGGCTCCAATTTTAGCTTTAAACTGCCATTGAAAATTGTTGAATCGGATGAAATATCCTAGGTTTTTATCATAAATTGAAAATTAGCAATTTACCATTTGAGAAAATGGCTGCTAGGTTTACCTTATCAATTGATACCTATTTCTTAATCAATTTATACCTCACATGGGTTGTTAAATCAGATGGGATTACTTCCAATATTTCAAGGTCATATTTATTAGGGTCTATTCCTTCGAACAATCTGATACCACTTCCTAAAAACACAGGAGCTGTGTGGATAAAAAACTCGTCTACCAAACCAGCATTCAAAAATTGTTGAATGGTATTGGCACCTCCTTGTATTCTTACATCATTACCCTTGGCTGCTTGCTTCGCTTTTTCTAAGGCACTCTCTATACCATCATTAATAAAATAAAAGGTTGTAGATCCTTTTTGTACCCAGGGTTCCCGCTTTTCGCGCGTAAGGACATAAACATCTGCCTTAAATAAATCCTCCGGCCAAACTACTTCGCCTTCTTCAAACATTCGTTTTCCCATAATATAGGCACCTGTTCTGGCAAATACAGCTTCAATTAGTTTGCTATCTGCACCATATTCTTCGCCGCCATCCATACCCAGGTGTTGCCAAAAAGCCTTCTGCTTAAACATCCAACCGTGTATTAAATGCGAAACATTACCCATCGGGTTCTCCGGACTCCTATTGTCGCCCGCGAAATAACCATCCAATGATATTGCGCAGTCAAAAATTATTTTGTTCATATTTTATGTTTAATTTATGTACCATTTTTAAAGATCCCTCTATTATTTATTGGTAATTAATCAAATTTACAATTATAGATCGTTTATATAAAATTTACCTGTTTGGGATATTTTAATTTAAAGCTTTAAAGGCTACATTACATTGAAGGTAATTAAATCTTATATTTTTTTTACAATGTGAAGAATTATTAAAAAAAAATGGAAGATGGCTAATTCCACTAACATGAAAGTATCAAAACCAATATATTGCTATTTTATGTATTTTAGGTAAATTTACATTTCAGTATATAAAGAAAAAATATAAGCTATTTTTATATGGTTAAATTTATTGAATTAAAAAACTTTCCTAAATTTTAAGCTTATCATAAATAAGATCTAATTAAAAATAATCAATAAAATGGGACTTCAGGTAATAAATGATAGCAAAGGAAAAGCTACGGGAGTTTTTATTCCAATTAAGGAATGGACTAAAATCAAAAAGCAGCACAAGGATTTAGAGGTATTGGAGTATGAAGAGCCTACAAAGGATCAACTTTTGCTTGAACTAAAAGAAGCATTTCTAGAATTACAAGCAATTGAACAAGGAAAATTGAAGTCTAGACCAGCTAAAGCCTTGTTGGACGAGCTATAACGTTTCAACTATACCACTATTTGATCGGCAGGCTAAACGACTCGCCAAAAAATTTCCTTATCTTAAAAATGATTTGGCAGTACTTTTTGACAGCCTATCAAACAACCCAGAACAGGGTACTTCATTTGGTAATAATTTTTTTAAAATCCGTATTTCCATTTCCTCAAAAGGCAAAGGTAAATCAGGAGGTGCTAGGGTAATTACGTATGTGAAGATCTCAGGACCTGAAGTATTTCTAACCTCTATTTATGATAAGTCTGAGAAAAACACAATCAGTAACAAAGAACTTGAGCTAATTTTTAATTTAATACCTTAAATTATATTCTTTCTTCTATATTAATTGGCCTAGAATTTACTCTTAAACCTGCAAACCTTACACTCCTTCCTCAACTCTTCAAACTATCTTGATGGTTCTTGATTGATATGATATGAAACCTATAAAAAAGCAGTAGGGAAGAGGCAATTAAACCCAGCACCAAGCCATACCATACCCCATAAACGCCTTGGTGCAAATAAATGCCAAACAGGTAACCTACTGGTAGTCCGATAATCCAATAGGCTATAAAGGTAATCAGGGTTGGGATGTTCACATCGCCCATGCCTCTTAGTATGCCTAAGCCAACTACCTGTGTTCCATCAAACAATTGGAAAAAGGCCGCTAGGATTAATAACTGGGCGGCTATATTGATTACAATGGTATCGGAAGTATATATCCAGGGCAGTTGGTGGTTAAATATGGCGAACATGCAAGCCGTAAAACCCATAAATACCAATACGATATGATAATTGGATATGGCCGAATGCCTCAGCTTTAAATGCTCATTACTACCAAAATAATTGCCCGATTTGATGGTAGCCGCTGCCGATACCCCACTCGCCATCATATAGGTAATAGATGCTAAATTAATAGCTACCTGGTGCGCCGCTTGCTCATGGTAACCAATAACTCCTATCAATATGGCTGCAGCGCTAAAGGCACTAATTTCGAAGGTATATTGCATGGCTACCGGTACGCCGATTTTGAGGATGGCTTTTACACGCGAAAAATCAACCCGGGTAAGTATAAAATCCCTCAGGTACTTTTTAAACTTTGGCGATTTGAAAACATAAATCGCCATTACAATTGCCATCACGGTTCTGTCAATCAAGGTGCTATAGCCCACACCCTTAATCCCCATCGGACTAATTCCAAACAGACCCTTAACAAATGTTACGCCTAATATAATATTGAGCACATTGCCCCATATAGAAATCAACATGGCCTGTTTGGTAAAGCCCAAGCCTTCTGCAAATTGTTTAAAGGTGTTAAAAAAAAGCAATGGTACTATTGATATACCCAACAGCAACAAAAATGGTTTGGCCTC
>CAIYNX010000254.1 GCA_903927645.1 uncultured Mucilaginibacter sp. | reverse complement strand
TCTCCAAAATATTTTTTTGCTATATCTTCAGACAGCACAATTGAATTTACACCATTCAATATATTTTTATAACTTCCTGATTTTAATGGTACTGTGAAGACCGAAAAGAAATTGCTATCTGCAAATAAAACATCCTCATTAAACACATCATTACCATGTTTAACCGTAAAATAATCACTTTTAATTCTAACAAATTCTTCAATCTCTGGAATTTGTTGCTTAAAGGAAGGTCCTGATATTGACCCTGTGATTGACATTTTATTCTCAACACCGGTTGGACTCGTATCATTAACAACTAAACGATATATATTATTAACATTAGCATTAAACCTATCATAGCTAATTTCATCCATATTATACAAAAGGATGAGCATACAGCAGGCAAGCGCAACACTAAGCCCAACAATGTTAATAACTGAAAAAGCCTTGTTCATCCAAAGGTTTCGGAAGGCTGTTTTAAAATAGTTTCGTATCATATTAGTTTAGTTTAATATTGCCTGAATCAGGATTTACAGGATTTGTTAATTTTCAGGATTATATTAATTCAAAATTCTGTTAATCCTTAAATCCTGTAAATCCTGAGCCGATAACTATCGGCTCAGACAGTTTACTCACTCCTTAAACTCTTTACCGGGTTGGCAATGGCAGCCTTTACCGTTTGAAAGCCTGATGTTACTAAGGCTATTAAAAACATGCCACCACCACTTAATGCAAATATCCACCAGCTAATAGCGGTACGGTCGGCAAAAGATTGCATCCATTTGTTCATGGCAATCCAAGCAAGCGGGGTGGTAATTACAAAGGCTAATAAAATCAATAAGCTTAGCTCTTTTGATAACAAGGCTACCAATTGCGTTACCGATGCGCCTAATACTTTGCGAACCCCAATTTCTTTGGTGCGTTGGTTGGTGGTATAAATGGTTAAACCCAGTAAGCCAAGACTACTGATTAATATTGATAGACCGGTAGCCCAGGTAAGTAAGGTGGAGGTATGTTGTTCACTTTCATAAAACTTGGCAATACTATCATCAAAAAAATTATACTTAAATTCTTCATCGGGATAAATACTTTTATAGGTTTTTTCAATAGCCGCTATAGCCAATTTCCATTCGTGTCCATTTGGTGTTTCAGGCTTTAAAGCAATATGAATGGTACCTTTTTGATATAAATTGGTTCCATGAAATAAAACAACAGGTTTTATGGCTGTGTGGAAAGATCCTTGATAAAAATCGGCAACCACCCCAATAACAGTCTGCGTTTTACTTTTACCACTAAGGCCTGTTAAGGTAATGGCAATCGCATCTTTTGGGTTATTGAAACCAAGTACCTTTGCGCAGGTATTATTTATAACTATCCTTTTTGTGCTGTCATCATTCCTGAAATTTCTTCCGGCAAGAAACTTTAAACCGTACAATGAACCATAGTTCTCATCGCCAGCCTTTAAATCAACATCGGTTGTAATTTCTTTCTTACCATCTAAATATTTTAATACGGTTGAATTTACAGAATTTGAAGATGGTGGAGCACCGCCCTGACTAATTTTATCAACCTGTGGAATGGCTTTAATAGCGGTAATAAAAGTCTGGTCGAGCGGAATAGAAGGGTTTTTAAATGGAATACCTAGGTAGATGATGGCATCCTTTTTAAAGCCCATATCTTTATGCAAGGCATAATATATTTGTTTACCCACCAAAACAGTAGCAATAATAAAAAACTGGGCAATAACAAACTGCGTAACCGTTAACGATTTACGAAGCCAAGCCTTCCTTGTGTTGCTACTTCCTGAATTTTGCTGATTTTTTAAAACAAAGGCAGGTTTAAGTCGTGATAAAACTAGGGCAGGATAAAAACCCGAAGTAATACTAACAATTGCAATTAATAAAATGATGAAAACGATAAGGTTTAGGTCGGTAATATTAAACTTTACTCCATTTGGAATAAAACTTGAAAATAAGTTTAAAATAAGTGGTAAAAATGCTATTGAAATCAATACGGCTATAAGTGAAATTAAAAATGTTTCACTCAAAAATTGGAATATCAATTGCCTTTGGCTGCTACCCATCGTTTTGCGCACACCAATTTCTTTAGTACGTTGAGTTGCCTGAGCGGTAGTTAAATTGATAAAATTAATACAAGCTAATAAAAGCAAAAACAAGGCAATGGCAAGCAAACCATAAAGCGTAGTCTTATTTGCAATACGACTGGTTGAATCAAATATGCCATATTTCTCGGTAAAATGAAGGTCGGATAAACGTTGCAGCGAAAAGCTTTGAGAACTTCCCTTATTGTCATGAGTTGGCGGATTATGCTTACTGTAAATTTGATTGAGCTGTTTTTCAATCAATTTGATGGTTGAGGTAGACTGCAGTTTTATAAATAGTTGCGATGCCGAATTAGTACTTTGCCATTCTTGCAGTTGCATTTGCCCAAGCAAATCTTTGTTTGCCGCGCCGTTTGCAGTTGCTGTGCTATAGGATATAAAATCATGAAAGGTTAAATCGGTATGCTGAGTTTGTGTGGCTATTATGCCCATAACGGTGGTTTTTAATGAATCGTAGCTAACTACTTTACCTATCATTTGACTGAAAGCAATTTCACCGAAATATTTTTTGGCTTGAGCTGTAGTTAGAACTACTTGATTAGGCTGATTTAACGCGGTTTTTGGCGAACCAGCTACCCATTTATAATTAAATAGTTCGAAGTATGTTGGACTTGCCAACACCACATCATCCTGACTCTTAAAACGTACGGGTACATTATTTTTACCAACTACAAAAACATTAGGTGAATATAAAGTAAACATAGGAGAAATAACGGCAACACCTGGCACTTGGCTTTTGATAGCTTCGGCCATAGGACCGCAAACCCCTCCATTATAACTACGCTGACCCTGAAAAGAGAAATTAGTAACCACCCTATAAATCCTATCGCCATCCTTATGAAATTTATCAAATGTAAAATCGTAATTTACAATCAGGTATATAACAATAGCGGCGCTAATACCTATTGAGAGTCCAATAATATTAATAAAGGTAAATAGCTTATTGCGCCAAAAATTGCGCAGGGCTATGGTTAGGTAATTTTTTATCATCTTGTTTCAATTATTGATTTATTGAATTATTGATTTATTGAATTATTGATTTATCGAATTGGTCATTCGGTCATTTATATAAATTAGTATACTGATCTTAGTTTAATGACTGATGAACAATGAGACAATGACCAATTTATTCATTCCTCAAACTCTTCACCGGATTGGCAACTGCAGCCTTTACAGTATGGTAGCTAACCGCTCCAAGTGCCGTAACAACTGCGATAATTCCTGCCGCAATAAAAAGTTCGGGGGTAGGTTTTATTTTGTAGGCAAAGTTTTCTAACCATTGGTTCACTAATAGCCAAGAAAAAGGTATGGCAATTAGGAAGGAGAGCGTAATCAGCAAAATGGTGCTTTTGTTTAGCAATAAAAACAAATTGCTGATACTGGCACCTAAAACCTTGCGAATGCCAATTTCTTTGGTCCGATTAAGGGTAGCCAAGCCCGATAAACCAAACAACCCAAGGCATGCGATAATAATGGCTACAAAGCACGATGATGTAATGGTTTTTAACCAGCGTTGATAGGCTTCGTAGTTTTTTGCAACTTCCTGGTCTAAAAAGGTATAATCAAATGGTGCCGAATTGGTTAATTTATTCCAATTAGCTTGTATTTTTGCTATTTCGGTAGGTAGATTAGTTCCTCCCTTTATTTTTACCCAATAGCTAAAAGGGGCATATCTTTCGATAGTATGGTAAGCTGGTTCAATTTTTTTTGTGAGGTCCTCGGCATGGTAATCTTTACAAACTCCAACTATTGGTCCGCCCATTTGCAAATTCATTTCGTTCAGTTTTGGCTTACCTAACAAGTTATAAAGGGTTTCATTTACAATAACCGCTCTTGATGCCAATGAGAAAGTTTTGGCAGTACGAATTGACTCCGTATTTATCTTAATAGTATCAGTACCTAATTCTTTTGAAAAGTTTCGTCCTTTTATGATTGGGATTTTTAGAAAATTAAAGTAATTATAATCTACATCTAAGGCCTGTAAATACACTTTATTACTATTTATCAGAAAGGCATTATTATTATATCCTCCATAATAAATACTTACACTTGTGAAATCTTCAATACCCGGATCAGTAAGCGAATAGTTGTA
>CAIYNX010000253.1 GCA_903927645.1 uncultured Mucilaginibacter sp. | reverse complement strand
CAGAAGAAGCATTCAACTTCTACAAAAACATCTTCAAAACAGAATTCGTGGCGCCCTTTATGTATATGAAGGACATGCAAGGCATGCCGCCGCTGCCCGAAAAAGAAAAAAACGCAGTGCTGCATGTGGAATTACCTATTTTAGGTGATACCATAATCATGGGAACCGATATGCTGGAAAGTATGGGGCATCAACTAAAAGAAGGTAATAACGTAACTATCAACCTTGAACCGGACACAATAGAAGAAACTGACAGATTGTTCAGTGAGCTTTCTGAGGGTGGGTCTGAAATTGCACCCATGCGTCAAGAGCCTTGGGGTTATTGGGGCTGCGCTAAAGACAGGTTTGGTATCCGGTGGATGTTTAACTTCACCAATTCAAACCAATAGGCCTGAATTGCAAAAATTATGCAGAACGAAAAAAACAAAAGTCATTTTATAGACCAACAAGGTGATACTCTTTCTGATGGAAGGAGTATTGCCTGCTTTGACTTTTCAATATAGCTTACCAAACAAGGACTCAATCATTTACACTATCCAATCTATTTCGGAAATGCGATAGCTGTATTCAAAATATTGGGAGGCCATTACTATTAATTGTTCCAAAGATGCCGGCACGCATTAATGAATGGGCTTATGAAGGGTTGTGTATATCTTACTTCTTGAAGCCCTATCGGAAAATCAAGAAGAACGGGAAGGTTTTGGGCTTGTTGTTTTGTGTTGTTTTTCATAGTTTTATTTTATGTTTTTGCTCATTGGTTTAAAAAAGTATTATGGGCAGTTTTGTTTTTATACTTCATTGATAATGAGATACTTGTAAAATAATAATTGCCCATAAATTGCCCATTTGTATTTTGAGTGGGAGTTTTTAATTTTTGTATGCCGGGTGTAAGGTATTGTATTTTTAGATTGGCGTTTAATGTTTAATTATACTTTTTTATTGGTGAATTTGGGTGTTTTTTGTTGGTTGGCAAGGGGTTGAGCGTGGTTTGTTTTTGTGCGATTTTTGTTTGAACCTTGATATACATGAATTTATAGATGCTCGTGGTTTTGAGGCTGCTTAGCTTGGGTGGGCTGTTTAAAATATAGGTTTATTTAAATTTATAGCCTTGATTTAGCTTTAGCAAGGTAAATACCGTCATAGACGGAGTTTATTTGGAGTTCAAGATGCCCTACGGAACATCTTGAACAACGGGATAAATCGGGTGGGGCTTTGCACGAAATTCAACAAATTACAGTTTTGCTAAATAAACTTTCCTAATCAGTTTTATATTTTTACACCTATATATTTTAATATTCTCAAAATAACTACTATTAATATCAATGTGTATATCAAATATATTGCATATATAAATTGTACCCCTAAATGAAGGTCAATAAAAATATATTTTCCTATATTGTAATAAACTTCTGTGTTGCTTATAATTAGTTGAGAAATAGGCTCGCCCCCACTATTCATTTTCGTAAGCATTTCGTATTGTTCAGATGTGTAAAGTCCACCAAAATCACTAAACTTCACCTTGTATTCTTTACATGAGTTAAGAATCAAATGAAGCAATATTGTTACAATAGAGGGAATAACAATTAGCTTATTTGATACGTGGTTTTTGTTTTTCAGTTTAGTGGTTTTTGTTGTGATTGATTTTTCTGATTTATTGGTATTCTTTTCTTGCACTGGTTGGGGTGTTAAATTGAGAGTTTTCAAATCAATAACAATATTATCAACATCCTCTTTAACTTCTTTTAATTTACCTATTATGGATTTCCTCCTATTTACAACAATTAGTTTAGCGAATTTATCGCTTGCAGTCCGCTTGTCCTTATACCCTTTAGCGAAATTATTAACAACCAATAATATAAATATAATATACAATACTGAACTTGAAGTTTCCGGATAAGTGTATTTAAAACTTTCATCACCACTGTGATTATATGCATCAAGGCTATCAATGGTTGGGTATCCATTTTCATTTTTCAACAAGGAAATATCGCGCGCTTTTGAATTAGCGAAAAGCATCAATGACCCATTTACAATAAATCCAAGTACAGGGGCGCAAAAAATGTATAAAGATTGCATTACACATTGTTTATACGTAATTGATTCGTTTCGCATTTCTGAAATAGTTTTTATTTTTGTTATTCGTTCCCCGATTGTCCCCCCACCCATTTTCATAAATGGTAAATAAAACAAAGCAAATACGGTAAATGTGAATCCTACTGAAAAAAAGTTACTTAAAAGGCTGTATGGGTACTTAAATTGCCATCTAAAAAAAAATGCGTCTAATAATATTGATATAATGTAGAATAGAATAAAATCAATGGCACTTGATAATATTCTCATCCCAAAAGATGCATATCTAATTTCAGGAATAGTGGCATTTAGCGAAATTGGCTTTTCATTGTTTTCTTGATACATTTTGTCGCAATTTAAAGATGTGTATAATTGTTTTGAGTAAAAAAAACAGCGTAACCGAACTTCCTTTGCTCCTTCAGGCTTGCGACAGCCCTTTTAACACAAAAGATAAGATTACGCCTTGCCGGCGTATCATTTATCATAAATTGTGTTAAAAAGACTGCACTACTATTCAAGGTCGCAATTTGAAGGAGCAGTTTATAACGATGATACTTATTCTATATTTCTTAAATTCTATGTCATGTTTTGAATTTTAATGTGTACCAAATGTACAAATTAAATTATCAGGCAAACAAGTTTTATTCTATTAAATCTTAACACCCATTCTGTATATTGTATTATATTGGTCGGAAATATTACTACATGGAATTGATTGACCAATTAGACGTTTGCCTAAAGTTTTTTGCTCATGGTGAAAATGTCGCAAAAACATTCAACTATGACGATGCGTATATTGGTATTGCACTATTTGCACCAGAGTTAAAAGACGAAGTTAACTGGACTAAAACAATTGAAAAATGTATAGATAAACTACAAAAGGATGAATATATACAAGATGTAGAGGTATGGACAGAGGATTTTAATACAAAACAACCTATACGTGTAATAAATAAGCAAATTACATTCTTGGGGCTTTTGTTTTTGGAGCGTAAAGGTTATCGGGGGGATTTGATTGAGAAAAATAAT
>CAIYNX010000252.1 GCA_903927645.1 uncultured Mucilaginibacter sp. | reverse complement strand
TGGACCACCTAGAGATGGCTATACAAATTTAGGTCGGTTAGTTGGTGCAGGTATTGGTTCTGGTAGTAACAGCTTGATTTTTGATATTGCTTACTTTTATAAAATAAATTCTTTTGGATTAAAGTTTGAAAGGCTTTTGCATAATAATGACATGTTTTTCTATGCTTACGCAAATACTATTAGTAACTTTGATTCAGAATGGCTCGATGTTTCCTCTACCTTTTATACAAACATTAAATTTAAGAAAATGTTAATTTCAGCAGAATTTGCCCCAGTTTTTTCATACAATTATGAATATCAAAATTCAATTAATATCCATAACAACCACGCAAGGATAAACCTAACTTACTTTTTTGATTAGTATTATTAATCTGCCTTATCATAATCCGACCAAAAAATAATTTGTTTACATTTCAAATGAATTATAGAATTATTTTCTGTATCTTGTTAAAACTTTATAACTAACTAAACTTAACTTTATACAAATTTTATTATGTCTCCTGAATACAGCTTATTTTTTCTTAAATAATAATATTTATATGTTATTTTTATTTAGTTTAATATAATTCATTTAACAATTATATTTTTGTATTAAAAGTTTATGTCAAGACGCTATTCGAAATATATACCATTTTTTGTTTTTTTATCAGATTTAGCTATCTTAAATGGTGCTTTATTTTTCTCACATCTAATTTTATTTACCTATAAACCTTCCTTAGTTCAGCATGAACTATTTTTACTTTTTTCTAATTTATCTTGGATTTTTGTTTCATTCGTTTCCAAAAACTTTTTAATAAAAAGACCATTAATATTACAGGATAACATAAACAGGTTTTTATTAACCCTTATTTACCACCTCCTTTTACTTTTTGCCATTATTTACTTTTTTAAAATTCATGATATTTCTCGGTCGGAAGTTTTAATTGGTTATTCTTTATTTTTTGTTTTAATTTTTATCCATAGATCGCTATTATTCTTTTTGCTTGATTTTTATAGAAAGAAAGGATTTAATCATAGGAAGATTTTAATTATTGGCGATGAAATAATAGCCAATAGGTTAGTAAAGTCATTTTCACAGCATCCAGAATATGGTTATGATCTTACTGATTTTCTATCTGAAGATAAAATTAACACCCTAAATGAGGATGAATTGAATTTAAATATTCTTTCAAAAAGGCCGGATGAAATTTTTATTTGCTATAAGAAATTAGATGCTGAATTTTTAAAACAACTTATTTTAATTGGAGATGAAAATTCCATTAAAATAAAAGTAGTATCTGATTTATTTCTTGATAATAAATACGCCCAATTAGTAAATTATGATAATGTTCCGGTTTTGCAAATTACAGCATCTCCCGAGATAAGCATTAAAATTAAATTACTTAAAAGATGCTTCGATGTAGCCTTTTCACTTTTAGTGATGGTTATCGGGTTTCCATTTTTTGTAATTATTTATTTTATAACAAAGTTTACTTCTCCTGGTCCTGCATTTTATAAGCAAGAGCGTATTGGTAGGAATGAAAAGCCATTTTATATTTTTAAATTTAGGAGTATGTATTTGAATGCTGAAAAGCATGGTCCACAATTATCTAAAGACAACGATCCGAGAATTACAAAATGGGGAGTTTTTTTACGGAAAACAAGGTTTGATGAGCTTCCTCAGTTTTGGAATGTATTAAGGGGTGATATGTCTGTAGTTGGCCCACGTCCTGAGCGTCAGCATTTTATTGAAAAAATTATTGAAAAAACACCTAGTTATAAGAAACTCTTGAAGCTAAAGCCTGGAATAACCTCAATAGGGCAGGTCCACTATGGCTATGCAGAAAATATTGATGAAATGTGTACCAGAGTACGGTACGACCTAATTTATTTGGATAAAATTAGCTTAAAATCTGATTTAAATATCATTCTTAAAACTGTAAAGGTAATGGTACAAGGCAAAGGAAAATAATTATAAATGCCTAATTATTAAACTTTTAAAATATATTTCTGTAATTACATTTTTAACTATTCAACTTTTTTTTACCTTTGCAATTCAACTAAAATTCATTTAAAAGAAATTTTTAATTGAGTTAAGCGCCTATAGCTCAGTTGGTTAGAGTAGAAGACTCATAATCTTTTGGTCCCTGGTTCGAGCCCAGGTGGGCGCACAATTAATGGTCTTGACTATCCAGTCAAGGCCATTTTTATTGTTATTCTACAATTTTCATGATCATCATCATATTTTTTCAGCCTAATTAATACTAAATTTAGTATAACTGTTATTTTATCCTATGAATTTCTTCAAAATAAAAACCAGATGGTCGAACGCAGAGTTTATTGTATTAAAGCTTTGTATTGCAACGGCATATATTTGTATTGGTAGCTTTTTTCATAGTTTTATTGAGCATTGTTACCTGGCAATCTTAATTTTATTTGTAGTTACTTGTACTTGGTCTATTTATTTATGGGTAAAAAAAATGAAGCAGCGAAACTGATTATTTCTTCCCAACTATAATTGCACAAATAAAAAATTGGAATACATCTTCTATTTCCATATTATTTTACCTGCCTATTATTAAATTGCTTTGAATCAAAGTTTAGCAACTATTTTACCTTAATCTTTATATTTACAATTTTTCCATACAACCATTTTTTTTATTTAGTATGAAGTTACTAATAATGTGTTCCTATTTTACTCATTAACGCATTAATTGAGTATAATCAATTTCCTTACAACTAAATTTTTCCGACTATTAATTTTGTAACATTTTCTATAAAAGTTGTCTAATATTGTATTAAAATAATTCTTCAAAACTTTATGCTTAGTATCCGTAACATTGTAAAACAGTATGCCGGACATACGGCTCTTAGTGGGGTTAGTCTGGAAATTGAAAGCGGACAAATATTTGGCTTGCTAGGTCCTAATGGTGCTGGTAAAACCTCCCTTATTCGTATCATAAACCAAATTACCGCACCCGACTCAGGTGAGGTATACTTTAATGGGACAAAGCTAAATCAGCAGCATATTGAGCGAATTGGCTATTTACCTGAGGAGCGTGGCTTATACAAGAAAATGGAAATTGGTGAGCAAATGATTTACCTCGCCAGATTAAAAGGATTAAACAGAGCAGAAGCCATTAAAAGGTTAAAAGTATGGTTTGCCAAACTGGGGATGGAAACTTGGTGGAAACTGAAGATTGAAGAACTATCAAAAGGAATGCAACAAAAAGCACAATTTGTTGCTACAGTTTTACATGAACCTGATTTGATTATATTGGACGAGCCTTTTAGTGGCTTTGATCCGGTAAATGCCGAAATTATTAAGGATGAAATTTTGGCATTAAATAAACAAGGTGCAACCATTTTGTTCTCAACCCATCGTATGGAATCAGTTGAAGAATTATGTCATTCTATTGCATTGTTAAACCTGTCGCAGAAAATTTTGGATGGTAAAGTAAAAGACATTCGTAAATCATATCGTAACTCTACTTATCAAATTGAATATCAAGGAGAAAAGCTTTATTTTGATGGTAATATGCCTTTTACAATTATAGAAGAAAATATTGGGGATGAGGATAGCTTCAAAATAAAAATAAAACTAAACGATGGCGCAAGTGCAAATGAAGTTTTGCAATACTTATTACCAAAAACCAGTGTAAATTTATTGCAGGAGGTAATACCTAGCATGAACGAAATTTTTATTGAACAAGTAAATTTAATCAGGTAACAAAAACATTAAAAATTATAATGGACAAAATTTTACTCATCATACAACGGGAATATATTACCAGAGTAAGGAAGAAATCATTCATAGTCATGATTTTTGTGGTGCCTGCCCTAATTTTGGCTATGGGTTATATATTAAGCCTTGTAGGAAAAAATAGCCAAGAAATAAGCAATGAACAAACCATTAAGGTGGTTGATCAAAGTACCTTTTTTGCCGGGAAATTTCAAAATATCAAGAATTTAAAGTTTGAAACTTCTCTTAAGGCTTTAGCAACTCTCAAACAAGAAGCCAGCAATGATGAAAATCTTTCATTGTTAGTTATCCATAAAAATTACAATGCGAAAGACTCTGTTGAAATATTTTCAAAAAAGAAGCCTTTAATTATTGTATTAAACGAGGTTGAAAAGCAAATAAATCAGATTGCTTCCGCTCGTAATTTACTGGTTCGCCACATAGATCCTATAGTGTTACAGTCAATAAAAAGCGATATAACACTCAATTCCATCGAAATTACCCAAACCGGCGATAATAAAACCAATATTGCGGCTAATGTTATTATTAGTATTTCATGTGCCATTCTTATTTACTTATCCTTATTTATTTACGGTGCACAAGTTATGCGGGGGGTAATTGAAGAAAAAACCAGCAGGATTATTGAAGTAATTATTTCATCTGTAAAACCCTTCCAATTAATGCTAGGAAAAATTATTGGAGTAGGTTTGGTTGGGCTTACTCAATTTAGTGCCTGGATTATTCTATCCATCATATCTATTAAAATTGCCGGACATACTTTAGCTACTACCCCGGGTACAATATTTGGCGCTTTACAAGTACTTCAAACCATACATTTCGGTCCTATTCTATTTTATTTTTTATTCTACTTTTTATCTGGCTATTTATTATACAGTGCACTTTTTGCAGCAGTAGGTTCGGCGGTTGATAGTGAGACCGAAACTCAGCAGTTTATGTTTCCTATAACTTTACCTTTATTATTTACCTATTTATTGGCAGTTAGTGTGCTTTTTCAGGCACCTGATAGTCCACTGGCGGTATGGCTTTCCATTATTCCGTTTACTGCTCCTGTGGCCATGATGGTACGCATACCGTTCGATCCTCCAATATGGCAGATAGCCTTATCAATGAGCCTGATGGTAATTGGCTTTTTATTTACAACCTATGTTGCAGCGCGTATTTATAGGGTAGGGGTTTTGATGTACGGCAAAAAGGCTAGTTATAAAGAATTGATGAAATGGTTTTTTTATAAGGAGTAGTTTTAATTTCGGATTTCGGATGTTCGATTTCGGAATTGTTTAAAGTCGCTAGTATTTAGTATCGAAAGTTTTAAGTCAGCTATCTTAATCCCGTAAATTCTAAAATCCTGAAAATCATGATTCTGACAATTTACTTTAATTTGCAATTTTTGTTTACCCAATAATCAAAACAAAAATTGCATACCCACGTTTTAAAATTGGCAATTAACAGGATTAGTAATGGAAGAAAACATTATAGCAGTTGCGGATTTAGGCACCAATACTTTTCAGTATTTAATTACGAAGGTGAACCTGGAAGGGCAGCAAATACTTTTTGAACAGCAGGACGCTGTAAAGTTGGGCGAAGGAGGCATTAACAAGGGTATGATACAACCCGAACCATTTGCACGTGGTATTATGTCCATGCAAAAATTTGCAGATTTGGTAGCAGCTTTTGGAGCTAATCCGGTACGTGCTATAGCTACTTCGGCTTTACGTAATGCCGACAATGGACAAGTATTTATAAACACAGTACAAGCAAAAACAGGCATCGCCATTGAACTAATTAGTGGAGAGGAAGAAGCAAAATATATTTACAAAGGTATTTTAGCCTCCGGATGTTTAACCGATGAGAATAGCCTGATTATTGATATTGGTGGTGGTAGCGTTGAGCTCATTATAGGCAACAAGCAAGGTATAATTTGGAAGCAAAGCTTTGAAATTGGCTGTGCCAGATTGATGGATACCTTTCATAAAATTGACCCAATTCCAGATGCCAATATTGCAACTTTGAACCATTACTTGGATAGCAGTTTATCAGCATTATTTGCAGCTTTAAAAAATGATTCGGTATTAAATTTAATAGGCTCATCAGGATCTTTTGAAACATTTGCCCTTTTACTGGAACTACAAAAAGGCAGAGCCTTGGATATAAAAACCGAAACGAGTTATAGATTTGATTTAAACCAATTGCAGGTATTGCTAAACCAGATTATTAAATCATCGCACACGGAGCGAGCTAACAATAAGGGTATTATCCCCGTAAGAGTTGATATGCTGGTATCAGCCGCTCTAATTACTCGATACATACTGGAAAAGCTAGATATAAAAAATG
Source organism: uncultured Mucilaginibacter sp. (assembly GCA_903927645.1). GTDB lineage: Bacteria > Bacteroidota > Bacteroidia > Sphingobacteriales > Sphingobacteriaceae > Mucilaginibacter. The sequence continues at coordinate 26,384 of CAIYNX010000252.1, read as the reverse complement.
TGGAAATGACTACTAATTCGTTGAAGGAAGGTGTTTTGTTTGATATGCTAGGGGCAAAATCTCTTTAGGTTGAAAGATTTTATAATTTATTGATCGTTGCTTAAAGAAATCAGCAGATAATAATTGTTTGAAATACTTGCAATTATAATGGATCTTACTTTTTTGTCCTGATAGAACAAAACTTTTAGTCTTTCATTTGTATATTGCTGGCTATAACTTTCAAACAGATGAAATTTCAGATTATCACAGCGATATACATTTTATTATGTATTGCAAATATTGATGCCCAAACCCAGGTAAATGCAAACAAGTTAGATACTGCTACCTCCTATAGCCCTGCAGCCTTGTTTTCGCCTAATATTTATAGCCAAAAGGGAGGGCTGTTCCATTCGCCAAATGGTGCGCCTGGGGCTAAATACTGGCAAAACCATGCTGATTATCAAATTAATGCTACCCTTGATACTTTGGCCAATAGTTTAACCGCTACCGAATGGCTAACGTACACCAATAATAGTCCGGATGCATTGCAATTCTTGTGGTTACAGCTTGACCAAAATACTTATAAAAAAGATGCGCGTTCTAATTTTGCCACAGCTAACGCTCCAACAGCATTGCAACATACAAATGGTTACCAAATTGGGTCTGTGAGTATTGTAGAGGGCACCTTAATAAAACCTGTTGAATATATTATTAGCGATACCCGCCTACAAATACGTTTACCAAAGGTAGTAGCAGCAAATGGAAGTACCATTAAAATTCAAATAAAATATAGTTATACTATTCCAGGTAATTTTGGCAACCGTACCGATTATTTCGGCACAAAAAACGGTAAGATTTATGAAATAGCCCAGTGGTACCCACGAATGTGTGTTTATGACGATAGTCACGGTTGGGATACCTTGCCCTTTTTAGGTCCCGGAGAGTTTTATTTGGAATATGGCGATATTGATTATACAATAAGTGCCCCTGCCGATATGATTATTGCAGGTGCAGGCGAGTTGCAGAACCCAAGGGAGGTACTTACCTCAACTCAAATAGCAAGGTTGGAGGAAGCAAAAAAAAGCGATAAAACTATCATGATTAGGACAGCTGAGGAAGTAAACAATCCTGCATCTAGACCACCCAATAAAGGAAATCTTAAATGGCATTTTAAAATGCTGAACACCCGCGATGTTGCCTTTGGTGCATCTAAAGCATATATGTGGGATGCCGCAAGGGTAAACTTGCCCAATGGCAAAAACTGTCTGGCTATGTCTGTTTACCCGGTAGAGAGTACCGGAGATGGAGCCTGGGGAAGAGCGACAGAGTACCTGAAAAAATCTATAGAGTATTTTTCGGCCAAATGGTATATTTATCCTTATCCGGTGGCAATTAATGAGGCTGGAATAGCTGGCGGTATGGAATACCCCGGTATAGTATTTGATGGAATTGACGATAAGGGTGGTGAGCTTTATTGGGTAACCGCGCACGAGATAGGCCATAACTGGTTCCCGATGATTGTAGGGAGTAACGAACGCCGTTATGGCTGGATGGATGAAGGACTTAATACCTTTATTGATATATATGCAGCAGATGAATTTAACAAAGGCGAATTCGCTCCAAAACGCGATGGAGAGTATGCGCCCGGTAAAGGTAACCCGGTGGAAGAGATAGTGCCTATTATTGCCGATCCGGATGCCCCCGTAATTATGACTGCTGCCGATGCTATGCCAGAAAAATATAGGCATCCAATTACCTATTTTAAAACAGCATTGGGTTTGGTTTTGCTGCGCGAACAGATTTTGGGTACTGACCGTTTTGATTATGCCTTTAAAAACTATACACAAAACTGGGCCTTTAAGCACCCACAACCGGATGATTTTTTCCGTTCGATGGAGAATGGGGCAGGTGAAGATTTAGGATGGTTTTGGAAAGGCTGGTTTTATAAAAACTGGGCTTTTGATATTGGTATTACCAAGGCCACTTATGTTAACAACGACCCTAAATTGGGTCTTAAAATAACTGTTTTAAATATAGCACCAATGGCATTCCCTGTAACAATAGAGGCCTTATTGAAAGACGGTAGCAAACAAAGACTAAAACTCCCTATAGAAACATGGCAACAGCAAAAAAGTATCACCCTTACCATACCAACCACTAGCGAAGTTATAAGCATTACTGCCGACCCAGACGCCGTATTGCCCGATGCCAATAGAAAAAATAATGTTTTTGTGATAAAATAAATATTCAAGATAATCCAGAAATACCCATTTGATAGTTAACAAATCATCAAATGGGTATTTTTGTTTTTAATTTGTTCTGATAGCCTCAACGGGATCCATTTTAGCTGCAAAATAGGCAGGTATAATACCTGAAATTATACCGATACTTACTGAAATACTGATTCCTTTAATAATATTATCAACATCTAAAACCACTTGTACATCAGCAACAGCTTTTACTATAAAAGTTCCACCATATACCATCAAAAGCCCTATAATTCCTCCAATTAAACACAAAATTACCGATTCAATTAAAAACTGGAGCAGGATAAAATAGCTTTTTGCACCTAATGATTTTTGAATACCAATGATATTTGTACGTTCTTTTACTGAAACAAACATGATGTTGGCTATACCAAAGCCACCAACTAAAATTGAAAAACCACCTATAATTATACCTGCAATATTTAATACACCAAAGAGTTGATCAAGTTGGTTTGAAAGGATTGAAGTTTTATTTAAGGCAAAGTTATCATCCTGATTAGGTTTCAACCTGCGGATGGAGCGCATAATGCCTCTTAATTCACTTTCAACATCAATATCTTTAATTCCCTTTTTACCCCTTACTATTATTTGAGGTCCGTATTTGCCATTTTGAACGTCGAGTAAGCCCTTTGCAAAGTTCATAGGTAATAATATCTCTTTATCATCAGAAATACCTAAAATATCATTTCCTTCCTTTTTAAATACCCCGATAATATTTACATAATGCCCAATAATTTTAATTTTTTTGCCAACAGCATCACCTTCTGGAAATAAATTTTTGGCTATATCATAACCTATAACGGTAACCGGACTACCTGAACGCGATTCTAATTCAGTAAAATACCGCCCTTGTTCTAAGTCGAAATTCCAGGTTTTATCGTGGTCGTGTGTAGTTGCATCTATTTGGGCACCATCAACTGTATTACTTTTATATTTAACAATTCTGTTATCAATACTTATTTCATAAGTAGCTGCAAAGGCGGTTTGACTACGCTTTACAACTTCCTCAAATTCCCGAATTTTTGGGTCAGGCCTTTGCAAAAATTTCCACCAAGGGTAATCCTCACCACCTCCCCATTGCCATTTTTGAATGTAGATGCTATTGCTACCTAATTTGTCAACGCTTTTATGCAGGTTGTTTTTTAGCGTATCAACTGCCGAGAATACGGCTATAATGGTAAAAATACCAATGGTAACACCCAATAATGATAAGAAAGTTCGTAATTTATTCTGCCTGAGTGCGTCATAGGCAAACAAAACACTTTCTCCTAATAGTTTAAAAAATATGATCATGCTATTTTAGCTGTTATTTTCTCGCAAATATAAAAAAGGCCTCTTATTAAGTAATTGGCAAAACGAACTCAAACCTTCATTATCTATTTGTTAGACTTACTTGGGTGTGTTAAGTTACAGGAATATTTGTTTCAATTTCATTTTAAAAACCTCATGGTTTAGTAAATATGTAAATTAGTTTAGGTTAAAATATAAAAATAATCCTTACATTTGCGCCCTTGAAAATTCACATCTATTAGTATGAAATTATCTCAATTTAAATTCAATTTGCCCGATTCGCTCATTGCACATACACCAGCAAATATACGTGATGAATCTCGTTTAATGGTATTAAACAAAACTACGGGTGCTATTGAACATAAAGTATTTAAAGATATTTTAGATTATTTTGATGATAAGGATGTAATGATCCTGAACAACACCAAAGTATTTCCTGCCCGTATGTACGGCAATAAGGAAAAAACAGGTGCTACCATTGAAGTATTTTTACTTCGCGAGCTAAACAAAGAATTAAGATTGTGGGATGTTTTGGTAGATCCGGCTCGTAAAATCAGGGTAGGCAATAAGCTTTATTTTGGTGATGACGATTTATTGATAGCCGAAGTTGTTGATAACACTACCTCACGCGGACGAACAATTCGTTTTTTGTTTGATGGTACTGATGAAGAATTCAGGAAAAATGTAGAGATTTTAGGCGAAACTCCTTTGCCAAAATATATCAAACGTAAAGCTACCAACGAAGATAAAGAACGTTACCAAACTATATTTGCTAAGCATGAAGGTGCGGTTGCTGCCCCAACCGCAGGTCTACACTTTAGCAGAGAACTAATGAAGCGCCTTGAATTAAAAGGAGTTGAATTTGCTGAAGTTACTTTACATGTTGGTTTAGGTACCTTTCGCCCGGTTGAGGTGGAGGACCTTACTAAGCATAAAATGGACTCAGAACAATTTATTATAGAGGAAAAACAAGCCAACATAGTAAATCGTGGAATTGAGCGTCGTAAAAATATTTGTGCCATTGGTACCACTTCAATGCGTGCCATTGAATCATCAGTTTCTGCAAACAGAACTTTGAAGCCTGCCAATGATTGGACCAGTAAGTTCATTTTTCCACCATACGATTTTAGTATTGCAAATTCAATGGTTACCAATTTCCACACACCAGAATCGACTCTTTTAATGATGGTTTGCGCCTTTGGTGGATATGAAAATGTAATGAATGCCTATGAAGTTGCTGTAAAGGAAAAATATAGATTTTACAGTTATGGTGATGCCATGCTAATTATCTAAGGATAGCAACCAATTGCAATTTTGAGTTTTACTTATCGCAATTGAAATAATACTAAATTTAGCGTTATTTCAACTGATAATTTAAAAAGTGTTTGATGGGTAATTTGAATCAAAAATCAACCAATAACATGGTAGTAAAAAATTATGCTATTATAGTTGCCGGTGGTTCTGGTTCAAGAATGCAATCAACCATTCCTAAACAATTCCTACTTTTAAATGGTAAGCCTGTGTTAATGCATACCATAAATGCGTTTTATAATAGTTATAGTAAGCCAAAAATTATTTTAGTATTACCATCTAACTCAAAAACGTATTGGGAAGAATTATGTAAAGAGTATAGCTTTACTATTCCTCATACCATAATTATTGGCGGCGAAAATAGATTCCATTCTGTAAAAAATGGTTTAGAGAGTATAAAAAATCTTGAAAATACGGTTATTGCTGTGCATGATGCTGTAAGACCAAGTATATCAACGGAAATTATTGATCAATCATATAAACATGCTGCCGAAAATGGAAATGCAGTTGTAGCAGTTAAAAGTAGAGATTCAATAAGGCAACTACGTAATGGTACTTCAGCTCATTTGGTAAGGGATGAAATTTATTTAATACAAACACCTCAAACCTTTAAGGCTGAACAATTATTGGTAGCCTACAATCAAAGCTATAACGCAAATTTTACAGATGACGCCAGTGTGGTTGAACATGCCGGATTTAAAATTAATTTAATTGAAGGCAGTTATATCAATATCAAAATAACTTTTCCTGAGGATATTGCAATTGCTGAATTACTTATGCAAAAAATTTAAAATTCTTTGTTCAAATTTAAGCTTATTTATAAAGCTTGATTAGAATTTTCAAGCTCTTCTTATAATTCCTAGTAGTATAGAAATAACAGCTATTACTAGAAGTATATGGATTATTCCGCCAACAGAGTAGAAGAAAAATCCCAAAGCCCAGCTAATTACTAGAATAATGGCAAATAAATATAATAAACTTCGCATGGTAATTTGTTTTTGAAATTTTGATTAATTCAACAACAAAAAAATCTATGTAAAGTTTTATAAATAAAAAACCCCTGCATTTGCAAGGGTTTTAATTTCGAAATTAATATTCATCCTCATTAAAGAAGAAATCATCCTTGGTAGGGTAGTCGGGCCAAATTTCTTCTATATTTTCGTAAGGCTCACCATCATCTTCCAGTGCCTGCAAGTTTTCAATAACCTCAACAGGAGCTCCTGAACGGATTGCGTAATCAATTAATTCATCTTTTGTTGCGGGCCATGGCGCATCTTCAAGATGCGATGCTAGTTCAAGTGTCCAATACATATGTTCTTATTTATAATTTTATTAGGTAAATTTAATTTTTCGCAAAAGTATAATATTTTTTATTGGATTATCAATATTTTTTGTAAAAAATTATATTCTTGGAATCCATTTATTTTCAGGTATTTGATGGTCATTTGCAATTTTTCGTCCTAAAACAAATAGGTAATCACTTAGCCTATTCATATAAACAATTATTAATTCGTCAACAAAGCTTTCCTCTGCCAATTGTACAATTAAACGTTCAGCTCTACGGCAAACGCACCTTGCAATATGGCAAAATGAAATGGCATTATTTCCTCCTGGTAAAATAAAGTGTTTTAACTCTGGTAAATTATTGTTCATAAGGTCTATTTCATCCTCAAGCAATTGTATATCAATGTTCTGTAAATCTGGTATTATCATTTTTGATTTATCAGGGTCTGAAGCCAATGCAGAACCTATGGTAAAGAGCCTATCTTGAATTTGTTTCAAAACATCTTTATCATGTAAATCATTTCCTTGATCAATAATTAATCCTATATATGAATTTAATTCATCTACAGTACCATAGCTTTCAATACGGATATGATGCTTTGGTATCCTTGTTCCACCAATTAAAGAAGTAATGCCCTTGTCGCCTGTTTTAGTGTATATTTTCATTTTTATTTTAACCCTTCGGTTATGTAATTTATGACTTTGATTGCAGATTTAGGTTTAAATTTGCAAAATTATTATTTGAACGGGTTTTCTTAATTGGTAAACATTTAGCCAATTTTATGGTTAACCATCTAAAGCTATAAAAATGAAATATTTTATTCTTGTTTGTGCCATTATATTGTTAAATGTAAAAATCAATAATAAAGGCTATAGGGCTAAAAATCAAGATCAAAACAAAATAAAAAGAACTAATTTGTTGAGTGAAAATGAATTTAACACGCTTTTTCCAATGCGGAATAAATTTTATACGTATGCTTCATTTATTAAAGCTGTAAACGGCATGGCAGATATAAAAGTGAAAATAACCAAAAGAGCCGTTTCTGTTTATCAATTTGTTAGGACAGTAAAAAGCACTGGTAAGTCAACCTTAGTTAGACAGGATGAGGATTGGGATGAAACATGGGCCAAGAAAAAGCCTGATAGTGCTTATGTAATTGATTATGGTAATTTTTGTACCGAGAAATCGGTTGCAATAAATAAAAGGGAATTAGCTGCCTTTTTTGCCCATATTGCTCATGAAACCAGGCATGGTGAAAACGAAAAATATAATGATGGTTTGATGTTTGTTCATGAAATTAATACCAACCTAAGCTATCTCGCTCCAAATGACATTTACCCTGCAGTTAGTGGTAAAAAGTATTACGGGCGTGGGCCTATGCAATTAAGTTACAATGGAAATTATGGCTATGCTTCGGATTGTATTTTTGGAAATAAAAATATTTTGCTAAAAAATCCGGATCTAATTGAAACCGATGCGGTAACTTCCTTTAAAACTGCCATATATTTTTGGATGACCCCTCAAGCCTATAAACCATCGGCTCATGATGTAATGGTAGGCAAATGGCAACCAAATAAAACAGATGCCGCAGCAAATAGAGTTCCGGGTTTTGGTATGACAATAAATATTGTTAATGGTCAGGTTGAATGCGGAAAAGGGGAAAAGATGTATAACATGAACGATCGAATAGGGTTTTATAATTATTTCATGAAAAAACTTGGAGTAACAGACCCTAATTGTTCCTGCTCTTGTGGTGATGTGAAGCCTTATTAATTTAGGTTTATTTTTTTGTTATGTAATTTATAATCAAAGTATTATGTATTTTAATTTTTAATTTGACTCCTATTTTCTATATTTATAGGATGAACAATTTACCTTTTAATACCTTAGGTCTTTGTGCTGAAGAAATAGAAAGTATGCACGAAACATACCAAGCGCTTAAAGATAAACATTGCATACAGTTTACAGGTAATATTGATTTCCAATTAAGTCAATTTGACATTTTTAAAGGTATTCCTGAAATGAATCTTCGAAATAGCTATGTTATAAAACAGGAAAATAATAATGACGCCTATATTTTATTTATAGATTCAAATAACAAAACAAAACATGATGACGGTAGTATTATATCCTTATGTAATTACCAAACTTGGGGCCTATGTTATTTAAAACAAGATTTTGGAAGAGTTAAAATACGAAAGGAAACCTTAGTTGATAAATTATCAGAATTATTATTTCCAATTGAACTTGACTTTGAAGAAGATCTTTCTTTTAGTGACGCATTTTATGTTTTGGTGAATGATTTTAAAAAAGCAAAAAATTCAATTAACCGAGAATTTAGGAATGCCGTTATGGATCTAAGGCATGAGGACTTTTTTATAGAAATTGTAAACCACACTTTAATAATTGGAAACAATAAACCAATGCATTACGTAAACGCCTTGTATATAGCTGATTTTATTAAAAAAGTGGCAAATACTTTTTAATTACATTGATTTTAATTTACCTATGGGTAATCTAAATCAATATTTAGCTTTTTATCTTACTATGGTTCAAAATATGCGCTTTTTTATAATTTGTATTATTCTTTTTACAGATTTTCAACTAACCTTTGGTCAACAATTATTTTTTGAAAAATTTTCTGAAAATGTATACAATGCAGGTGTTCAAAACAATGGTTTTGTTCAGGATCATAATGGTATTATATATTGCGCTAATACAGACGGAGTTTTAACTTTCAATGGAATTAAATGGGGTTTACTTAATACCCCTAATCAAGATTATATTTCATCATTAGATATTAATAAGCGTGAGGATATTTATATAGGTTCGGCCAACGAATTGGGTTATTTTAGGAAGGATAGCCTTGGAACCTATATATATCATTCTTTATTGTCATTACTTCCAAAGGAAGAACAAGGCATTGGTTATGTTTATAAAACTATTGTAGTTAATGATGATGTTTTTTTTTCCAATAATGAAAAGATATATCAATATCATAATGGTAAGTTTAAAATCTATAAAGTTAGCAATACAAGGATTTTTAAGCTTTATAATCAAATAATTGTATACAATGGAAATGGTTTTTGCGTTTTTGACAATGGGAAGTTTGTACGTGCCGATTTTGATTCGGAAATTAAAAAATTGGATATTGTTTTTATTACAACTTTTAAAAACGGAAACTATTTATTATTAAACAAAAGCGGTAGTGTTTTTGTTTTGGATAAAAATAGGAAAGTAGGTGCTAAAGCATTTCTATTTAAAAAAATACCATCTGATTTTTTTAAAGCTGATACTGCCACCACACAATTGAACTACCTCTCTAATGGGATTATTGCAGTAAAATCAGGCTTTGGCCTTGTTTTTATTGATGAAAACGGGAAAATAATTCATTATATAAGTAAAGAATCAATCGGTAGTTCATTTTCCTCAACCACTAATTTTATTGATAAAGATAGCAACCTGTGGGTTGGGAATGACTATAACATTACGGAAATCTATACGAATTCACCATTATCCTATACAGACCATTTTAACGGTCTGGGCACCGAAAATAAATCAATTATTACAATTGGAAAAGATAAATCAAGTTATTTCGCCGGGACTGAAATTGATTTGTATTGTAAAAATGGTAAATCATTTTTCCCGATATATAATAAAGAACATTTTCCTATCAACAGTATTTATCATTTTGATGAACAAACTTATTTTGTAGGCTTTACAGGAGTAATTCAATTAATAAATAACCATCCTGTTAGAATTACTCCAACAATGATTGCACGTTCATTTTGTAAAATTAATGGCATGCAAAATGTATTCTTAATAGGATCTGAGGATCGCGGTTTATTTTTATTGAAAAAGAATAATTCGAAATGGGTCACTAAACTGATAAAAGGTTTTGATGAAGGTGCCTTTAATATTCAAGAAGAGGATGGTGAGTTTTGGTTAAGTCAAATTAATAAGGGAATTATCAAAATCAAATTAAATGACAAAAAAGATTCTGTTATTTCTAAAATATCGTACAGTAATTTAAATGGTTTGCCACTAAATATTAATAACCGAATTTTTAGATTGAACAATGGAAAAATAATTTTTACAACTAGTAAAGGAATATATAGGTTCAATAAATCAAAAAATAAATTCGAGCCCGATCCTGTTTTTGATCATGAAGCTACTAAAAGTTGGTGCATTTATTCATTAACGCAAACATTGAATGGTGATATTTATTTTTGGGGAGCCCCTTCCAAAAACTTACAAACCGCAGGTTTACTTGCAATACAGCCAAACGGAACCTATAAATTAAAAAAGACACCTTTTAGTAAAATTTCTATTAAAACAAATAATATAAGGGTAGATGTTGACGCACCAATATTTGCAGATGATAATAGAGAAATTTTACTTGGATATAAAGGCAAAATAATAACCTTTAAACCCAACCAAACATTACAATATAATAAACCATTTGAAACTAAGATTACTGAAGTTTTAGCAAAGAAAAAAATCCTTTTCAAGGATGGTTCTAAAAATCAGGTCAAAGAAATTGGTTATAATTTAAATACCATAAATATTTTCTTTCGCTCAACATTTTTAGAGTCCTCGACCGAAAACAAATTTCAATACAAACTTGAAGGCTTTGAAAATAAATGGTCGGAATGGAATGGATCGTCTGAAGTTGTTTTTACTAATCTTGATGATGGTAATTACAATTTTTTGGTTCGATCAAAAAATGTTTATGGTGAGGTAAGTAAGCCGGTTAATTTTTCATTTTATGTAAAGCCTCCATGGTATAAAACATGGTTTGCCTATATTTTATATTTAATAATTGCTTTAACAATTTTGTATTTGGGTAATACAATAAACACCATGAGGCTTAAATTAATAAGAGTACGCTTAAAATCAATGGTCGACCGGCAAACTGAAGAGCTTATCAATAAGAATAATGAAATTCTGACCCAGAAAAAATCGTTAGAGGCTCTAAATGTTACAAAAGATAGATTGTTCTCCATAATTTCTCATGATTTAAAAGGACCCTTAGCGCAATTAAAAAGTACTTTTGATTTAATTGATTCTGGAGATATAAGTTTTGAAGAATTACAGATTTTATTACCAATGCTCAATTTAAGTATTGGATCTACCCTAAACTTAGCAGACAATTTACTTTATTGGGCAAAAAATCAGTTGGAGGGTATTCAATTAAGGCCAGTATGGTTTGATTTAAAACTTTTGATTATTGAAAATTATGATTTATTTAAAGTGCGCTTTTTTGATAAATCAATCGAGGTAATCAACATGGTAAATGATAACATTTTAGTGTATGCCGACAAGGATATGGTTAACTTGATTTTAAGAAACTTAATTGGCAACGCCATAAAGTTTACTCAAACTGGCGGTAAAATTATTATAGGCTGCGAAACTATAAATGGTTTTATAAAGGTATTTGTACAAGATAATGGTACAGGCCTAACAAGTGAAGAAATTGAAAATATATTTAACTTCAGGAGTTTATACAAAAATGGTACTGAAGGTGAGAAGGGCTCAGGTTTAGGTTTACTTATTAGTCAGGATTTTATTGAAAAAAATGGTGGTACCTTGGAAATAGAAAGTGAACACGGTAATGGAAGTAAATTTATATTTACCATACCATTTAAAGTTAATTAAATATATTAAGCCACAACACTGTTTCGATCTACCTTTTGAATATTAGTATTTGCATAATCATTTTCAATTAAACCATCACGCATACGAACAATTCTGTGGGCATGGAGGGCAATATCTTCCTCGTGAGTAACTAAAATAATTGTATTGCCTTTTGCATGTATATCTTCAATTAAACCCATAATTTCAATTGAAGTTTTAGTATCAAGGTTACCGGTGGGTTCATCGGCTAATATAATTGAAGGGTTATTTATTAATGCACGTGCCACTGCCACCCTTTGTCTTTGTCCGCCCGATAACTCATTTGGTTTATGACCAATACGATTACCTAAACCAACGTTTTCTAAATTTTCTTTAGCTCGGGCCATCCTTTTCTCTTTACTAATTCCAGCATATACCAATGGTAGCGCAACATTATCAAGTGCAGTATTACGAGGCAGTAAGTTAAAGGTTTGAAATACAAAACCAATCTCCTTGTTTCTAACCTCTGCAAGTTCATTATCTGTCATACCACTTACATTGGTTCCGTTTAACCAATATTCACCTTTTGAAGGAGTATCTAAACAGCCTAAAATATTCATTAACGTTGATTTGCCAGATCCAGAAGGCCCCATTAAAGCTACAAATTCGCCCTTTTTTATGCTTAGAGAAACTGATTTTAATGCATGTATAATTTCTGTGCCAATTACATATTTGCGCCCAATATCTTTCAACGTTATTAGAGATTCCATATTTTTTTCTTTTTGACAGTTTGAGCGATGATATTGTTACACCTATGTGTGTTTTTTTGTTAGAAATCTTAAAAACTAGCGGAAAAAAGATAATTGGATTGGTTATTTCAAGTTTATTACTTTAGAAACCAAGAAAAAGTTATCATCATGTTTTGGAGCATTTAAAAGACCTTCCTCATGTGTGATTTCTTGTTTCACTATATCAGCACGTAAAATATTAAATTCATCGGTCATATAAATCAGAGGTGATACTCCGGTTGTATCCAATTCGTTTAACTTTTCCATAAAATCTAAGATTTTATTCATATCGTTAATCATAACCGATTTTTCATCTGCATTTAGTTCTAAACGGGCAAGATGAGCAATTTTATCAACGGTTTCTTCATCAATAATCATAATAGTTCTAATTTTTCTTTAATTAAATTGTGCACATTATCTCGTAAGGTATCCGCGTCATCTAAGGTTAAGTGTGCAGTTTCAATTGGTTTGTGAACAAATATATGGCTAATCCCTGGTCGGCTACCAAATTGGCTACCAGTATTCCAAAAAACTTTCCAAGTATCAAGTGATGTTATTGGAATAATGGGTGCCTTCATCTCTATGGCTAGCCTAAATGCGCCATTTTTAAATGGGTTTAATTGCGGAGGGTAAACAAGAGGAATGGTTGCCTCAGGGAAAATAACCACACTTATGCCTTTTTCCAACTTTTCTGCAGCTAATTTAAATGCCTTGAATGAAGAAATTTTACTTTCTCTATTAACAGTAATATCAATAGTATTGAAAAAATAGCGAAGTACAATTTTATATTTTAGCTCCTCTTTTCCAATAAAACTATGATTATTTTTTGCAGCCAAATTGATAGCTAAAACATCAAGGTTTGAGGTATGATTGCCGATAATAACATAGGTTTTACTCCAATCAATATCTGTTTCATATTTAATTTTGAAAAATATACCAGAAACTGCTGTTGATAAGAATGATATAACCCTGCGAAATTGGTTGATATGCTTATAGCGCTCCTTTTTTTTTTTCAAAAAAATAGCAATTGGCCATAAAAGCATGAAAAAAAACACAACCGAAGCCTTATAGAAATTTGTATGAATTTTTTTCAGAAAATTAATCATGCTCACCAAATTTATAAAATAACAACCGTTTAAACAAAACTTAATAGACTAAAATGGCCATAATGCCTATTCAAAAAATATCAAAATAAAATATTTGAGATTGAAGTCAGTTTTCGTTCAACCCAAAATATAAAAATTACTTACTTTCGCAATTATGGAAATTGTTGTTAGTGGTATTCGTTCAACTGGTAATTTGCATTTAGGAAATTATTACGGTGCGATACAAAATTTTGTTAAAATGCAGGATAATTATAACTGCTTTTTTTTTATTGCCGATTTGCATTCTTTAACTACTCATCCAACTCCCGAAAACTTACATGGTAATGTTAAACAGGTACTAGTTGAATATTTAGCCGCGGGTATAGATCCGGAAAGAGCCACTATTTATATACAGTCGGATGTTCCCGAAGTTACCGAACTTTATTTATACCTGAACATGAATGCCTATATGGGCGAATTGGAGCGAAGTACCTCCTTTAAAGATAAAGTTAGAGATAATCCGGAGAATGTTAATGCAGGGTTATTGACTTACCCGGTATTGATGGCGGCAGACATAATTATACACAAAGCTACAAAGGTACCTGTAGGAAAAGATCAGGAACAGCACCTTGAAATGTCAAGAAATTTTGCCAACCGATTTAATAGGTTATATAATAATCAATACTTCCCCGAACCTTATGCGTTTAATTTTAGTGATAATTTGGTAAAGATACCAGGATTGGATGGAAAAGGAAAAATGGGAAAATCAGAAGGAGAGGGCAATGCGGTTTTTCTTTCTGATTCGCCCGAGGTTATTCGAAAAAAAGTAATGCGTGCAGTTACTGATGGGGGTCCAAATATTGAAAATCAGGAAAAGCCAATCGAAATTCAAAACTTATTTGATATTATGAAGGTAGTTTCCTCAACTGATACTTTAATTCATTTCGAAAATTTGTACAATAGCTGCCAAATAAGATATGGTGATTTAAAAAAGCAACTGGCTGAAGACATCATTGGTGCAACAAGTGACATAAGAGAAAGAATTAAGGATATTGCTGATGATGCAGCTTATTTAAGAAAGGTTGCAAACCTAGGGGCCGAAAAGGCTAGGGAAAGTGCCGGAAAAACTATTCGGGAGGTGAGAGAAATTATAGGATTCCGCAGTTTTTAGGTTAACTAAGTTGTTGAAAATTAGCCAATCAAATTGTATATTAGGCGAGGTTTTGTTTATGAGTTATTGTAAATATTATTTTTATAAGAATAGTTTCTGATTTATAAAAGCAATATTTTAAGCATGCGCCATTTTAATTACCAATATTTAATAATGAACTAAGATGCATATAGCTATAGTAGGAAATATAGGCGCAGGAAAAACTACACTGACCGAATTACTGGCTAAGAATTACACTTGGGAACCTTTATTTGAGGCCGTTGATAACAATCCTTATTTGGAAGATTTTTACAGCGATATGAAACGTTGGAGTTTCAATCTTCAAATTTATTTTTTAAACAGTCGCTACCGTCAGATTATTGACATACAAAAAAGTGGTCAAAATATAATTCAAGACCGAACAATATATGAAGATGCCTATATTTTTGCAGAGAACTTGCATGATATGGGATTGATGACTACCCGCGATTTTCAAAATTATCAAGCAATATTTGATAATATTACCGAATTTATAAAGCCTCCTGATTTACTTATATACCTTAAGGCATCAGTACCTACTTTAGTTAATAACATACAACGCCGTGGGAGAGAGTATGAAAGTGGTATTCGACTTGATTATTTATCAAAACTAAATGATAAATATCAAAAATGGATAAATGGCTATAATTTAGGTAAACTCCTTATTATTGATAAAGATACCATTGATTTTGCAAATAATACCGAAGATTTGGCTTCGGTGGTTCAATTGGTTGAACGTGAAATTAATGGGCTTTTTTAATTTTATTCAATTGTTTTTTTAATGAAAATTCTTGGTATTATTCCCGCACGTTATGCTTCAACAAGGTTTCCGGGTAAGCCATTGGTAAGTATAAAGGGTAAATCCATGATACAAAGGGTTTATGAGCAAGCAAAGCAATGTACTTCGCTAAATCAGGTAATTGTTGCTACTGATGATTCCCGTATATATGATCATGTATTAGATTTTGGTGGTCAGGTAATCATGACCTCACCCAATCATCAAAGCGGAACGGATAGGTGTGCTGAGGCGACTCTTACCTATGCTGATTATGATGCAGTGATTAATATCCAAGGCGATGAACCATTTATCCACCCTAATCAAATTGATAAATTAGCAAACTGTTTTGATACAGGTGCGGATATTGCAACACTTGTAAAAAAAATCACTACCAATAATGAGCTTTTTAACCAAAATACCCCAAAGGTTTTAATAAATGCTATGGCTGAGGCTATTTATTTTTCGCGTGCTACTATTCCTCTAATTAGGGGGCAAGAGCAGGAGAAATGGTTAGCACATTATCAATACTTTAAACATATTGGCATATACGGTTATAGGTTACCTATATTAAAGGAAATTACTAAACTACCCCCATCACCATTAGAAATAGCTGAAGGCCTTGAACAATTACGTTGGATAGAAAATGGATATTGCATAAAAGTAGCCGAAACCGAATATGAAACTTTTGCGATAGACACACCTGAAGATTTGGAAAAAATATTAAAATATTTTTAGGGGAACAAAAATTAAAATTCCTTATTATAGATTTCCTCGATTTTTTCGTTCATAAACTTTTCGTTGTGTAATTGGATAAAGTATTATGGTTGATAAAATAATTCCGGCTCCTACCCAAAAACCCGGAGTCATATTGTTTAAATCTCTAAAAAAGATAAAAGCTATCAAAATTCCATAAACAGGTTCCAAGTTTGTAATAAGGGCAACTCTAAAAACCGGCAATTCCCGCATTACTGATACTCCGGCTACATAGGCAACCGAAGTACAAATAGTTCCAAGTATAATGAGGTAAAAAATATCAATAGTAGAAGGAATAATTGAGTTTTTATAGCCCTGAGTAAACAAAAGATATATGCTTATCCAAATAAATGCACCTAATAACTCATAAAAACCTATTAGCATTGCCCCATTTTTCTGTATCATTTTTGAATTTATAATTGGAAAAATACTTGCAACCATTGCACTTATTAACCCAATTGAAATACCCAGGGTATATTTAGTTTCGAATTTAAAAATAATAACAATCCCTGTAATTATTAATGCACCTGCAAATACTTGAAGCTTTGATATTTTTTTTTTATTTATTAAAGGTTCGAATATGGCAGTAAACAAGGTTATTGACGATAAACAAACCAAAGTTACAGGTATAGTTGAATACTTTATAGAAGCGAAAAACAACACCCAATGGGTTGCTAATAAGCCTCCTGTAAGTAGCAAAATAATAAGGGTTGATTTATTTACCTTTATGGGGATTTTAAAAAGTTTAAAATAAATAAATAATGATACAAAAGCAATAAAAACCCTGTACCATACTAAGCTTACTGCCGAAATACTTATAAGTTTACCTAAAAGACCTGTAAAACCCCAAACAACAACCGTTAAGTGTAGTATAAGTAAGTTTTTATTTATAAGATTTAAAGGCTTTTTAAGCTGCATTATTTAGGAGCTTTAATAAGTAAATAGGTACCCACTAATCCAAATAATACTATTGGTATAAAAACTGCAATAAGTGGAGGCATATTACCTTTAACAGCAAAAACCAAGGCAAACCTGCCAACAACTATATAGGCAAAACATAAAAATATCCCAATTCCGAGGGGTAATCCTATACCACCCCTTACTTTACGCGATGATAATGCCACACCTATAATAGTTAATACAAATGCCGATAACGGATATACAAAACGTTGATATTTTTCATATTTCATGGCCTGCAAAGCACCAGTTCCCCTTATTTTTTCTTTTTCAATACTTCTACTTAAGTCACTGGTTGACATCGCCGAATAAATATTATCATATACTATAAAATCAGATGGGCGCATATCTAATACAGTATCTTTTACTTTTACCAGCCCATCAACATATTGTTCTTTTAGTCCATTAATATATTTAATAGTATATCCCTTCATGGTCCACACTCTTTTAACCGAATCATAAGAAATAGTTTGAGAAATCAATTTCTCCTTTAATTCATCACCATTAAATTTTTCAAGAATGAACTGATAACCGGTATGTATAGAATTATCGTAATTCTGTAGGTAAACAAATGTATGCTTGTCGAGCTGAATATGTACTTCACTTCTGGTCGGATCATCACTATTGAAGTTATGTGAATTTTCAAAAGTGATTTTTAATTTATTTGTAAAAGGAATTAAGTAAACATTGGCGAAAAACGACACAACAAAAATTGAACTGGCGCAAATAAAATATGGCCTCAAAAAGCGGTTAAAACTAACTTTCCCACTTAATATAGGTACAATTTCTGTTTGGTTGGCCATTTTAGCGGTAAAAAATATAACAGCCAAAAAATTAATTAAAGGTGAAAGCAGGTTCATATAAAAGGGGATAAAACCTGCATAATATTTAAAGGCAATGTCTTGTATGCTTGAATGATTTTTTAAAAAATTATCCAAATGTTCACTAATATCAAAAACTACCGTAACTACAGCAAAAATACCTAGGGTAAATAAAAAAGTACCCATATACTTTTTTATAATATATCGGTCAATTACCTTTAAATACTTATTTATAAACTGTTTCATTATAATCGTTGTCCTAATCGGTTCACCATTGAATTTTTCCAATTATAAAACTCGCCATTAATAATTTTGTTGCGTGCCTCTGCAACCAACCATAAATAAAAATGTAAATTATGCAATGTAGCTATTTGGGCGCCAAGTATTTCGCCAGAATGAATTAAATGGCGCAAGTATGCTTTTGTATAAAATTGATCTGCATATAGGTCGCTATTAGCTTCAATTGCCGAAAAATCATTCTTCCACTTTTCATTTTTTATATTGATGATGCCCTCTTTGGTAAAAAGCATGCCGTTACGTGCATTGCGTGTAGGCATTACACAATCAAACATATCAATTCCTAATGCAATATTTTCGAGTATGTTTATTGGAGTGCCAACTCCCATTAAATAACGTGGTTTATGGCTTGGTAATATATTGCACACAACTTCGGTCATGGCATACATTTCTTCTGCTGGTTCACCTACTGATAGACCACCAATGGCATTCCCTTCTCTTTCGAAGGATGAAATTACCTCAGCAGATTTTATTCTTAAATCTTTATAAACAGAACCTTGCACTATTGGAAATAAAGATTGGCTATAATTATACTTAGGCTCAGTAGCATCAAATTGATTGCAGCATCGCTTCAACCAACGATGGGTCATTTCTATTGATTTTTTTGCATAATTATAATCGCAAGGGTAGGGGGTACATTCATCAAATGCCATAATTATGTCTGCACCTATTGAAAGTTGAATATCCATTACATTTTCTGGAGTAAATAAGTGTTTCGAACCATCTATGTGCGAACGAAAGGTTACTCCTTCCTCTTTTATTTTTCGAACTTCAGTTAATGAATAAACCTGATAACCACCACTATCAGTCAATATAGGGCCTTCCCATCCATTGAATTTATGTAAGCCGCCAGCTTGCTCCAAAGTATTTAAACCAGGTCTTAAGTAAAGGTGATAGGTATTGCCTAAAATAATCTGTGCTTTGATATCATTTTTTAATTCATGCTGATGTACCGCTTTCACCGTCCCTGCGGTACCAACTGGCATAAATATAGGTGTTAAAATACTCCCATGATCTGTTATCAATTCACCGGCTCGAGCTTTTGAAGATGGGTCTTGTGCTGTTAAGTTAAATTTCATTTTAAGGTGGCAAATTTAACAATTAATGCTTCACCTAAGGTATAGCATAAAATAAAGAAAATTCTCTTATTAAAGATAGATAAGCCCGAAAATAATTTTGACGATGGTTTATAACCTAAATATGGTTTTGTATAAAACTATTTATGTTAAATAAACATAAATTTCCATTGATTTTTAACAAATTTGCACAAAAATCAAAACAAGATTTGGAAACATATTTACAAGAAGTCTTTTTCATTTTATTAATAGTTTGCCTCCTGATTCAGCTATATTTTTTACTGAATAATCATCTCAAATTATCAAGAACTATAAAAGATATTGAAATACCTGAGGTTACTATTCCGGTATCAGTAATAATTAGTGCGCGTAATGAGTCCAATAACCTTTTGACTAACCTACCCTTAATTTTGCAACAAAAATATCCAGATTATGAGGTAATTGTAGTTAATGATAGTTCATATGATGATTCAGAAAATATTTTACTTGAACTGAAGAATTCCTACAACCATTTAAAAATTGTTACTGTTGCAATAAATGATAAATACCGCACCGGAAAAAAATTTGCATTAACCCTGGGAATAAAAGCTGCCAAAAATGAACACCTATTATTTTCTGACGCAGATTGTATTCCTGCCTCTTCCGATTGGATTACGCGTATGGTTGCTAATTTTGAACCCGGAAAGGAAATAATTTTAGGTTATTCTCCTTACAACCGAACAAAAAACATTATAAACCCGTTAATACGTTTTGAAACAATAAAAACAGCTATAAATTATTTTTCGGCAGCTTTAAAAGGTAAGGCATATATGGGCATAGGTCGAAATTTAGCATATACAAAAACATTGTTCTTTAATAATAAGGGTTTTGCCTCGCACATGCATGTACTTAGCGGAGATGATGATATTTTTGTTAACGAAAATGCAACACTTACGAATGTAGCAATTGAAACGCATCCCGATTCATTTATGTATTCCATACCAAAAACTACCTTTGGTGATTGGTTTAATCAAAAAAGACGACATTTTGGTGCTGGTAAGTTTTATAAGGGGCAACACAAAGCTTTAATTTCTTTAGATGCAATAACAGGCTTGTTTTATTATATTTCTTTGGCAGCATGTTTACTTTTAAATTTTGAACCATATATTGTTTTAGGTGTTTTTTTAGGAAGGTATCTATTACAAATTTTAATTTATCGAAAGCTTTTTAAACAATTTAAAGGTTATTATTTTTTATTTTATTTACCACTGTTAGACATTTTATATTATTTTTATTTGAATATTTTTGGAATGATAGCTGCTTTTACTAGAAACAAGAAATGGAAGTAAATTCAAATTTTAGTCAAAACTCCAGAAACGATTATAATCTGGTTTTAAAGGCCAGAGATGGTGACCAAAAAGCTTATGCCGATTTAATGCACCGCTACAAGGATTCCATATTTTTTATGGTACTTAAAATGGTAAATAATAGAGAGGATGCAATGGATCTTACTATTGAAACTTTTGCCAAGGCATTTGAAAAATTAGATAAATATCAGCCTGATTTTGCTTTCAGTACGTGGCTATTTAGAGTTGCAACAAACAATTGTATCGATTTTATTAGAAAAAGAAAACTCAATACAACTTCAATCAATTTAATGTATAGTGCTGATGGAGATGAGTTTGAGTTACAAATAAAAGCAGATATTTTAGATCCTGAAGAAACCTCTATTCAAAAGCAGCAAAAAGAGGTTATTAATTTATTGCTGGAAACGCTGCCTACCCGCTATCGTAACCTAGTTACCTTACGCTATTTGGAAGAACTATCATACGAAGAAATTGCTGTTGAATTGGATTTACCACTTGGTACCGTAAAAGCACAGTTGTACCGTGCTCGCGACCTTTTAAGTAATATTTTTACTACTTTTAAAAGGGAGGACTTTTAATTTGGTTGAAAAATATTTCTCAGGCCTTACTGGCCAACAATTGAATCAGTTTAATCAACTGCCTGAATTATATAGCTTTTGGAACAGCCAGATTAACGTAATATCTCGTAAGGATATTGATTTGATATTTGAACGCCATATATTACATTCGTTAGGCATTGCAAAAGTTATTCAGTTTGGTGAAGGCGAAACCGTGATGGATGTTGGTACCGGCGGAGGTTTCCCTGGTATTCCTTTGGCTATTATGTTTCCGGAAACACAATTTTTACTTGTTGATTCTATAGGCAAGAAAATTAAAGTTGTAAATGAAGTTGCTCAATCACTCGGGCTTAAAAATGTTTCAGCTTTAAACCAACGTGCAGAATTTGTTGAAGGCAAATTTGATTTTGTAGTTTCAAGAGCAGTAACCCAATTAAAAGATTTTTATCCATGGGTGTACAATAAGTTCAACAAAGCATCCAAAAATAACCTACCAAATGGAATATTATACTTAAAAGGTGGAGACTTAACCTTAGAAATCGCAGAATCTAAACTATCTGTTGAGCAATTTTACCTTCGCCAATATTTTGAAGAAGAATTTTTCGAAACAAAACAAGTGGTTTATATAAAAGAAAAATAATTTTAATCATTAAGTTAATATTTAATGCGATTTAATATTTTAGCAGACTAAATTATTTCAATGTCTGTACTACACCAATTGGCCATCACATATTTAAAAAACATTGGCCCAACCTTAGCAAAATCGTTAATAGGACAATTTGGGAATGCTGAAAAAGTTTTTGATGCAACACCTAGCAAATTGCTTAAAATTCAGGGTATTGGTGAAAAAATAGTAAAGCAATTAAATTTTAGGGAAGCTATTGAAAAAGCTGAGAAAGAGTTAAAATTTGTTGAACAAAACAACATTCAAATTCTATTTTATACCGATAATAATTACCCTAAAAGGTTAAAAAATTGTCACGATTCTCCTATCCTTCTGTTTTATAAAGGTAATTCAGATTTAAACGCAAAACGAATTGTTAGCATAGTTGGAACAAGAAATGCCACTGAATATGGCAGAGGATTATGTAAACAACTGATTGAAGAATTGGAGCTACTAAATGTATTAGTAGTGAGTGGTTTGGCTTTGGGTATTGACGGCGCAGTACATAAAGAGTGTTTAAAACGTAATATAAACACTGTTGGTGTATTAGGGCATGGGCTAGATAAATTATACCCTAGTCAACATAAGCAAATTGCCGAAAAAATGATAGAGTGCGGCGGCTTGCTTTCAGAATACCCTTCGGGTTCTAAGCCTGATAGAGAAAATTTTCCACAACGAAATAGAATTGTTGCTGGAATTGCTGACGCTACAATTGTTGTTGAGGCAAGTTTAAAGGGTGGAGCCTTAATTACTGCAGAAATTGCAAATTCATATAACCGTGATGTATTTGCTTTTCCTGGTAGAGTAGGTGATGAATTTTCGGAAGGTTGTAATTTTTTAGTAAGAAATAATAAGGCTGCATTATTAAGTTGTGCTGCAGATTTAACCTATATTTTAGGTTGGGAAGATAATAGTTTAGTAAAACAACCTCATGAGCAACTAATTTTACCCCTTGGACTTACCGACGAAGAAGAGCTGATTTATGAAACCATACGGCTTAGTAATGTTCCAATCTCTATTGATGATTTAACATTAAGAACACAGTTAACAACGAGTAAGTTAGCTATGAATTTGTTGAATATGGAAATGCAAGGACTTATACATTCATTGCCAGGTAAAATCTTTACTATTGGAATGTGAACAAAAAAGAAATTACATTTATAAAATTAGTAAAATCATTTAATGTATGACTTAAGTCCAAATTTTACAAATTTATACTAAAATTAAATAATTCAATTTATTCTTTTGGCGAACTATAATAAATTAGTTTTCCAGAGTCTTGAGTTATTTCATTCCAACTATCCACTTCAAACTCTATAACTGCAATGGTACTTGTATGTACTTCTTTTAATTCAGAGGTTAGGTAATCAATTAATTGGGCTATACCGGGGTTATGTCCAATTAAACCAATAAAATTATACTTATCAGGTAAATTATTAACAACCTCTAGTAAATCACTTACTCCAGCTTCATAAATGGTTTCAGTTATTACTGCATCAGGAAGAGAAAGAGAATCTGAAAAAATTTCAGCAGTTGTTTTTGTTCGAAGAGATGGGCTGGTTAATAATAATTCTGGCAGGAATGAAAGTTCTTTCATACGCTCTGCCATAAATCGTGCATCTAAAATACCAGTATATTTTAGGGGCCTATTTAAATCACCTTTACTTGTGTCTTTTTCTGCCTTTGCATGCCGTATTAATACCAACTTTTTCATAAGCTAAAATATGGAAATGTAAAACAAGATTGATTCTAAATAAATATTATTTTATTTCTATTGCCAATAAATTTAAAACCTATAGGTTTTTTAGAGGTTTTAATTATTAAAATTCAAATAGCATTATTAATAAAGTTGACAATTTCAAAATTTGGTATTTTGTTCATGCAATTAAAATGCCCTTTGGGGCAAGTTTCAAGGCCAAACTTTGAACAAGGTCTACATGGTAAATCAATGCCACAAATAAGTACTTCTTTAACTTTATAAGGTTGTACTCCTAATAATTCAGGAACGGTACCTCCCCAAATGGAAACAATTGGGTTTGTAAATGCTTCGGCAATATGAGTTAAACCTGTATCAAAACCAATTACTTTAAAAGCTTTTGAAATTATAAAAACAGATTCATCAATATTTGTTAGTCCACAGGCATTGAATACATTTGGCACATTACTAGCAATTAATTCGCCATTTTTTTTCACATCATTACCTCCAAGAAGCACTATCGGGTAATTTATTTGATTACATATTTCAATAATTTTGAGGTTAGGCATCCGTTTTGTAAAATGCGTTGCTCCAATAATGAAGACTATATAATCATGATAATGTGTAGCCGGCAATAAATCATTTAATGAATATTTATTTTTGATATAATAATCAATTTTCTCTTCATCATTTACAACTCCTAAAAATTTAACGGCTTTCATGTACCGATCAACCAAATGCGTTTTAGGTACCAGTTGCATGTTAAGCTTTAAACTAAGCCACTTTAATATTGGTTGCTTTTTGTAGGAGGATGATTTAATTCTGGTATACAATTTTATTAAAAAGGTGCGGAGATTATTGTGTAAATCAATTATATAATCATACCCTTCGGCTTTAATTAAGGTAATCGTATCTGATAATTTAGGTGTTAATAGTAACAGTTTATCAATATAAGGATTGCCATCATAAATATACTTAAATGCGGGTTTTGTTAAAAAATGAATCTCGGCCTCAGGTAATTGTTTTTTTAGGCAACGTACAACTGGCGTTGTATAAATAATATCGCCCATTGAACTAAACCTTATTACCAGTATCTTCATTTAATTGCGCTAAAATCCCCTTTATTTGGTTTTTATTTTTTGGATGATTGAAGATGAGGAATATCCAGCAACAAAACTGATGGTTTTTACTTCACCGCCATTTGCTAAAACTTCTTTTGCGCCTACAATTTGGTCAATAGAATAATCAGCACCTTTTACCAAAATATCTGGCAGTAAAATATTAATCAAATTAAGTGGAGTATCTTCATCAAAAATAACCACAGCGTCTACAAAAAACATGGTTGCTAATAAACTTGCTCTATTATCCTGGTTGTTGATTGGACGTTCTTCTCCCTTTAAACGTTTAACGGAGCTATCAGCATTTAGGCCAATAATTAATTTATGACCTAATTCTGCCGCTTTTGCCAAATAGGTTATATGGCCAATATGTACCAGGTCAAATACCCCATTGGTGAAAACTACTTTATTTCCCTCCAATTGCCAGTCTTTTATTTGACTTTTTAATGTAGGTAAACTAAATATTTTATCCATAATGGACTTTTCAATATTTGGTCTTAATTTCATGTTGGTGAGATTGATAAATAAATTTAGAATAAATCATCAACTGCTTTACATAAAATATGACCAATCAGAATGTGCATCTCCTGTATTCTGGCAGTAACTTCTGATGGAATTATAATATTTAAATCGCAAAGACCACTCATTTTGCCTCCATCACGACCTGATAGACCTAATGTTTGGCATTGCAGATTTCTAGCTGTGGTTAATGCATTTAATATTCCCTGACTGTTTCCACTTGTTGATATGCCAATAAATAAATCGCCTGGACGGGCAAATGCCTCTACCTGCCGTGAAAATACATGTTGATAGCCATAGTCATTAGCTATTGCCGTTAAAGCAGAGGTATCAACCGTAAGCGCAATACCAGGCAATGCCTTTCGCTCCTTTACAAACCGTCCGCTTAATTCGGCAGCTATATGTTGCGCATCAGCAGCGCTTCCACCATTACCTGCAAGCAAAACTTTATTGCCATTTTTAATGGTTGTTTTTATCATTTCGCACGCAATATGAATGTCGCCGCTTAAATTATCTATTACCTTTTTTATAATAAGCTGATGCTCAATTAATTCTTCTAATATCATTCTTCTGTTGAAAAAACCTGAAAATTTTAAATGTTTATCATTAATTATTCTACATTAAAAAAATACCAATATAGAATAATGCCATACAAATTAAACTAAAAATAAATCAACCATTCACTATTAATTATTCTCCATATCCACTAATATTTCATCTATTGTTGTAGTTGCACTGCCAATATGTCTTATAACAATTGCAGCAGCATGGTTGGCCAGCTCGCAAGCTTCCTCAATTGAAAAACCAATAGCTAGAAAATAGGCAATTGTTGAAATAACAGTGTCACCAGCTCCGGTAACGTCAAATACCTCGGTTGCTTTTACTGGAAGTAATTGCGTATTTTCTTTGCTTATGATAGCCATACCGTCTTCTGATAGGGTGACTATTAAATAAGTGGCATTTGTTTGCTTTAAAATTATATCGGCTGCTAT
>CAIYNX010000251.1 GCA_903927645.1 uncultured Mucilaginibacter sp. | reverse complement strand
TGACAAGGAATATTATGATTTTGAAATTAAAGACATTTTACCCAAGCCTAAAATGGTTGTTAATTATGTTTTACTATTAATTATTGTAAGCACTCCTGTTGTTTTCATTACAAAAGGAATAAATAATATGGTACCTGGTGTACTACATAATATACTTGGCTTTATTACAGATTGGATATTTCAAATATTCTTTATTTTTTATTTACCTATTTGTAACTGCTTTATTGTTGATGATAACTCTGGTTTTTTTGAAAGTATAAAGCAAACAAATCAACTTATAAAAGGTAATTTAATTAAATATACCTTGCTACTTATTTTACTTGAGGGAATGATCTTCGTATTCTTTTTAACAATTATCGGAATCATATTTATTATTCCCTTTGTAAACATTATTTTAGCTGTAACCTATCGTAAGCTAATATACAGCCACCTTGATGTTGATGACGATGTTACCGAAACTGTTTAACTTATGGGATTAAAAGCTGCTCTAAGTAAACCATTTGCATATTTAGCCAATATACAATTAAACAATATCCGAAAAAATGGCTTAGCGTTTCAAAATAAAATATTTTTAAACCTATTAAAACAGGCCCAAAATACCAGATTTGGAAAAGACCATTCCTTTAGTGAAATACAAAATTACCCTGACTTTAAAAAGCATGTTCCAATTACCGACTATGAGGGTCTAAGACCCTATATAGACAGGGTTGTTAAAGGCGAAAGCGGTGTGCTTTGGCCGGGAAAGCCCGCATATTTGGCAAAAACATCGGGAACAACCTCTGGGGTAAAATATATTCCTATAACAAAGCAAAGTATGCCGTTTCACATTCTTGCTGCCCGTAATGCTTTATTAAATTATATTTATGAAACGCGCAATTCACAGTTTGTTGATGGTAAAATGATATTTCTACAAGGGAGCCCAATACTAGACGTTAAAGCAGGTATTTCAATCGGACGATTATCGGGTATAGTTGCTCATCATGTGCCATCATATCTCCAAA
The DNA here is from genome assembly GCA_903927645.1 of uncultured Mucilaginibacter sp. Classification (GTDB taxonomy): domain Bacteria; phylum Bacteroidota; class Bacteroidia; order Sphingobacteriales; family Sphingobacteriaceae; genus Mucilaginibacter. Next base: position 37,946 of record CAIYNX010000251.1, on the reverse strand, counting down.
AAAATCGATTGCCAAGCTATGAAACAAATTGTATAGAGGATTGGGAGCAAAAAGTAGACGCCATTGTAGCAGAAACCAAAAATCAGGATATGCGTTTGATATCTGGAATCCCCCCTTGGTGTCAAATGTATTTCGATAGGCTTTCTGCTGTTTCCGGAGGAAGAAAAATTAATGAAATATTCCCCAATTTTAAACTTTTTGTACATGGAGGTGTAAATTATGAACCCTATAGGGCAAAGATGGAGGAAAGTATTGGATTTGGAATTGATACTATTGAAACCTACCCGGCTTCGGAAGGGTTTATTGCTTTCCAAGATTCGCAAAAAGAAAAGGGACTGTTATTAATGGTAAATTCTGGTGTTTTTTACGAATTTATACCAGCAGAAGAATTTTATGACGAAACCCCAACTCGCATTAGTTTAAATGATGTTGAATTAGATAAAAATTATGCCTTGATATTGAATACCAATGCGGGCTTGTGGGGTTATAGCATAGGCGATACTATAAAATTTGTTTCAAAAAATCCTTATAAAATTATAGTTACGGGCCGCATTAAACACTATATTTCGGCTTTTGGCGAGCACGTTATTGGCGAAGAGGTGGAACATGCATTATTAAGCATTGCTAATCAACAAGGATTAGAAATTGTCGAATTTACTGTTGCACCGCAGGTTAACCCTCCAGAGGGTGGTTTACCCTATCATGAATGGTTTATAGAATTTGTTAAGCAACCTATTGATATAAATGAATTTGCTTTAAAAGTGGACAAAGCTTTACAAAATAAAAATATATATTATTTAGATTTGATAGAGGGAAACATTTTAAAGCCATTGGTTATTAAAAGCTTGAAGAAAGATGCCTTTATAAATTATATGCGGTCGGAAGGCAAACTTGGAGGGCAAAATAAAGTTCCAAGATTGGGGAATGACAGGAATATCGCAGACAAACTTTCAATTTTTACTATTTAAAATTCAAAACAAAAACATTGAATACCAAAGTAAAAAACATAGCTATATTAGGTTCAACTGGCAGTGTAGGTACACAAGCACTGGAGGTTATTAGTGAAAATAACTTATTATTTAAGATATTTTTACTAACAGCAAATGCCAATGCCGAATTACTTATTGAACAGGCATTAAGGTTTGAACCAAAGTATGTAGTAATTTGCGAGGAGTCAAAATATTTACAGGTAAAAGATGCATTAAAAAACAAAAGCATCAAGGTTTTAGCAGGAATAGAAGAAGTAATAAATTTAGTTACCCATCCAGATATTGATATTGTATTGACCGCAATGGTAGGCTTTGCAGGATTACGCCCTACCATAGCCGCAGTAAAGGCAGGTAAAGATATTGCGCTGGCAAATAAAGAAACCCTTGTTGTAGCGGGTGAACTGATTACCACTTTAGCAAAAAAACATAATGTAAATATTTTACCTGTTGATTCAGAGCATTCAGCTATATTTCAATGTTTAGTTGGAGAAGAAAAAAACCCCATTGATAAAATAATTCTTACAGCTTCCGGAGGGCCATTTAGAGGTAAATCAATAGATTTTTTGTCAAGAGTAACGTTGCAAGATGCCTTAAAACATCCTAATTGGGTAATGGGTGCTAAAATAACTATCGACTCTGCTTCGTTAATGAATAAAGGATTGGAAGTTATTGAGGCAAAATGGTTGTTTGATTTAGAGGCCGACCAAATAGATGTAGTGGTGCATCCGCAATCTATCATACATTCTATGGTACAATTTACCGATGGTTCAGTAAAAGCACAAATGGGTTTACCTGATATGAAATTGCCTATTCAATACGCGTTTTCATATCCAGAAAGGTTAAAAAACAATTACAAACGCCTTGATTTTGCTAATTATCCATCATTAACCTTTGAGAAGCCCGACATGGTAACTTTCCGCAATTTAGCTTTTGCATACAGCGCATTAAAACAAGGAGGTAATATGCCTTGTATTATTAATGCTGCAAATGAGATTGCGGTGGCAGGCTTTTTGAATAAAAAGGTGGGGTTTTTATCAATGAGTGATGTTATTGAAGCGGCAATGGAACAAATTAAGTTTATTGCTGCTCCTGATTTGGACGATTATTTGAATACTGACAAAGAAACACGCATCTTTGCGCAAAACTTTATAGATAAATTGCCATTATAGGTAGTACATTTTTAATATAACAAAACGGATGAGTATAGTGATTATGGTAGGCCAATTAATTTTAGGCCTTTCAATTTTAATAATTCTGCATGAACTTGGACACTTTTTAGCTGCACGTGCCTTTGGGATTAAAGTAGATAAATTTTACCTTTTTTTTGATGCTTGGAATTTTAGCCTTTTTAAATTTAATTATAAAGGCGTTGAGTATGGTATAGGCTGGCTTCCTTTGGGCGGATACGTAAAAATTGCCGGTATGATTGATGAGTCAATGGATACTGAACAATTAGCCGGGCCTCCACAACCTTGGGAATTTCGCTCAAAGCCAGCATGGCAAAGGTTAATTGTAATGCTAGGAGGTGTTACTGTAAATGTTATTCTTGGAGTTTTAATTTTTTGGGTACTTACCCTAAAATATGGCGAAAGCTATATTCCAAATACTGAAATTAAATATGGTATAGTTTCGGGTAAATTAGGACAAAGAATTGGGCTAAAAACTGGCGACAGAATAACTGCCATTAACGGACAACCTGTGGTGAGGTATGAAGAACTTACCAGTACAAAAGTATTACTAGGCAATACCGACCTTACTGTTGAACGAGGCGACCAAACCTTACATGTAAAAGTGCCCGGTAATTTAATAAACGATTTGGCCGATATGGGTTTAGAGCAATTTATTAGCAGGGTACCACGTTCCAAATTTGTTGTTGATTCTATAATGCCTAAAAGTTATGCTGAAATAGCAGGCCTCAAAAAAGGCGATAGCATTGTTGCCGTAAATAATGTGAAAATAGTTTTTTTTGATGAGCTACAAGCAGAACTAAAAAAGTTTGAAAATAAAGCAGTTTCTATTGAAATAAAGCGAGCAGGAGTAAATAAGCTTTTGGTAACAAATGTAAACAAAGAAGGCACTCTTGGGTTTAAAGATGGTAGTGCCGGTATTATTGCAAAATTTGATTTGCCAAAGGAAAAAAAGGTGGCCTTTGGTTTTTTTGGTGCATTGCCTGTTGGAGCAACAAAAGCATGGGGAACTATTACTGATAATGCAAAAGGCTTTGGTAAAATATTTAAAGGTGAGGTAAAATTTAATAAGGCCGTTCAAGGTCCTGTTGCCATTGCATCTTTATTTGGTACTACAATTGATTGGGTTAGGTTTTGGACATTAGTAGGCTTTTTGTCAATGGTTTTGGCCTTCACAAATTTATTACCAATACCAGCCTTAGATGGTGGACACGCCTTATTTCTAATTATTGAGATGATTAAAGGTAAGCCTTTAAGCGATAAATTTTTAGAGCGCGCTCAAATAGTGGGCTTTGTTATTTTAATAACGCTAATGGTTTTTGTTTTTGGTAATGATATTGTAAAACAATTTATGAAGAAGTTTTAAATTTTATTAAAAATTTCAGTTAAATAAAAAGGGCATGTTAAGAGATGCCCTTTTTTATTGTACTATCCCGAAATTTTTAATTACTTTATTTCAATAAACTTTATAATTTTGAAATGCATCCTTCATGAAAAAAAGAAAAGTATTAATTACTGGGGCTAGTAAAGGTTTGGGCTTGGCGATTGCCAATAAGCTCGCACCCATTTACGATTTAATACTTCACGCTACCAATGAAGGTAGTTTTTCGAGCAAAATACCTGATAGTAATTTCTTATATGCTGATTTTTCAGATCAAAGTCAATTGGAGGCATTTTGCAAAAAACTAAAAAAGGATCATGGTGATTCCCTTTATGGAGTGATCAACAACGCTGGAATAACCTTTGATAAACCAATAAATTATCAACCTGAAATCGAAATTGATACCATGCTCAATGTAAATTTGAGAGCACCGATTTTTATTTGCAAAACGGCAATGAAAATTTTTCAACAAAATAAAACGGGGGTTATTATAAATATTAGTTCCATAAGTGGCGATGGTGGCAATGCCTTTCAATCTGTTTATGCTGCCACTAAAGCCGGATTAGTTGCTTTATCAAAGTCATTGGCACAAGAGGCCGCCGCACTATACGATCTGCATAATATCAGAGTGCTAAGTATTTCTCCCGGATTTATTGAAAGTGATATGACTGGCTCATTAAGCCAAGAAGTAAGAGATAAATATTTAAGCGCCATTCCTTCAAAGCGGTTTGGTAAACCTGATGATGTTGCTAATTTGGTTGAATTTTTGCTTTCGGAAAATGCTTCGTATATTAATGGTACCAATATTCAAATTAACGGTGGATTGAAATGAAATATAGTGGCAAAATGATTTTAATATATGGATAGCCTAGTTGGACAAGACCCAAAAGACATTTTGGTACTACATGGCCCAACCAAACGTTTGGTAAACCAATATCATTGGCATGAACCGGAAGTTGGCATTGTAGCAAGTTATACGCCTACCGACAGAGATCTAGAAGACCACTTTAATATATTTAGAGGTGTTGACCAAATTGAATCATTCGCTCAATCAACTACAGGTTCGGGCATTGTGTTTTTGGAATGTAAAAAATTAGGCATTACGCCCTACGAGCTTCCTAATCGATTTTTTCCACGGTTTATCAGCATTGGTGAGGTAATATTTCATAATTACCTAGAAAAAGGTGATGTTTTAGTGAATATTGGTTATATAAAATTCTATAAGTTTAGGCAAATGGTATGTGATGGAAGAATTTATAAAGCTCCACAGAATTTAGATTTAGACCTTTATTTTAGTAATTTTAACGAGGAACGTCTTTTGAATTATGACTTAAGGGAAGATTTCACCTTAATTGCTGAACTTAAGGACATTACAGCTCGATCAATCAAAAAAGAGCTTTTGAATAAATATAAAGTACAATGATGGAAAGAAAAGAAATAATTGAAGGTTTGGTTGAAATTTTAAAAACAGTAAGAACAATTAATCCTGATAAATTATCTGTTATTACAGAAGAAACCGATTTTATTAAAGATTTGAACACACCATCAACAGAGATGATAAATATTGTAGCAAAAACCGAACAGAAATTTGATGTGGAGTTTGAAGATGATGATATCGATAATTTAGGATCAAAAGTAAAAAATGTGGTTGATTTGATTTTAAAATCAAAGGATAAGGCTTAATAATGGAATTACCCGGAAGAAAAGTTGCGGTTGTTGGTATGGGTGGTGCTTTCCCTACTTGTACCAATTTGTCCGATTTTTGCCGCAAAATTTTTTCGAACCAAAGTTTAATCAGAGAATGGGATGAGGCAGTAGCGTTTGGTAAAAACATACGTTCAACTGTTTCAGGTTATATAACCGATGCCGAAATGGGTTTGGATACCATTTACTCTACATTAATGGAGCATAATTATCCGGAAACTTACATCGATAAATTAAATAGGATACCAGAAACAAATTTGGCTACTGCTGATATTGGAAGCATTTGGGCTATGCTTGGAAGTATGGATGCCATTAAAATGGCTGGTTGGAGTGTACCTGAAACTGAATCAGAAAAAACTGGCGTAATCATAGGTTCAGGAGGAGCCGGAAATGTAATATTAAGATCGGCATGGCATAATTTTTACGAGCTCGGGAAAAAAACAAGAGTGGCTGGTGCACATACTGTTGACCGTACCATGGTTTTTCGAGAAGCTGCAAATGTTACCTGTTTGATAAAAAATAAAGGCATTTGTGAATCAATTGGTTCGGCTTGTGCTACTGGATTAGGCAATATTGGATATGCATACCGTCTTATAAAATTTGGCTTACAGGACAGGGTAATTGCAGGAGGCGTTGAAGGAACCTCACTCGAAACTTTTATTGGCTTTGATGGCATGCAAGTATTAAGTCGGGGGTTCAGTGCATCAGAAAGCTCAAGACCATTTGATATCAACAGAAATGGTTTTGTGTGTTCATTTGGTGGTGGAATTGTAGCACTGGAAGAATATGAGATGGCCAAAGCCAGAGGGGCAACTATAATAGCAATTATTGATGGTTATTTTAATAACGGCGATGGCGATAGCGATATGTTTTACCCATCGTTTAGCGGGCAAAAAAGATTATGGCAAGGGTTATTGGCTGAAAGTGGTAAGAAACCTGATGTTGTAAAGGTACATGGTACCTCCACGCATGCAGGCGACCCTATAGAGCTATTTAGCGTAGTGGATGTCTTGGGAGAGGATGGTTTCCATATTTCGGCACCAAAATCGCAGTTTGGACACATGCTGGGGGCTGCTGGTTCGGTCGAGTTTATTGCATCATTGTTGATGTTGAAAGAACAAATGGTAATACCTTGTTTAAACTCGATAAACCTGAATACAGAATTAGAGCCTTTTCAAACAGAACCTGGATGGGTTGGACCATTAAAGCCGATGGCTGCTTACCGTGATTTAATTCCTCAAAAAAGTTTGGTTAAAGAAGTAAATACGGTAACCTGCCTTAATTATGGTTTTGGTGGTACAAATAGTGCAATTTCAATATCAAGAGATATTTAATGATTAATAATAACAATAAAGTTGCTCTAGTTTTTGGTGTAAGGAACGAAAGTTCATTGGCATTTGCCATTGCCTTGAAATTGCACCAATCTGGATGTAAGGTTGCTATTAGTTATGTTGATGAAACCAAAGATGAAGTTCATTTTTTGATGGAAAAAGCCGGTATGGACGCCTCCCTTTCAGCACAAGTGGATATTAGAAATGAACACGAAATAAATGATTTTATTGCAGCAATTCATCATAAAATAGGAGCCATCAACTATATACTTCATGGAATTGCGTTTGGTAACCAAAAGGTAATGTGCCACAGTCTCCCTAGCAGTAATGAACCTCCTTCTTCCTATTTGGAAATACCGTTTGATGATTTGATGGATTCATTCAATATTAGCGCTTATTCATTAATACGTGTTTGCAGAGTAGCAAAACCGTATCTAACCAAAGACGCCTCCATTTTAACACTAACATATAATGCCTCTCAAAAGGTTTTTCCGGATTATGCGGGAATGTCAATTATAAAAGCAGCGCTCGAAAATATAGTAATCTATCTTGCTCATTTCCTTCGGGAGGAGTGCATAAGAGTAAATGCTATTTCAGCAGGATTAGTACTTACAACTTCTTCAGGTGCTGTAACGGGTATTCGCAAACTACGTAAAATTGGCAAGTTTACAGCACCACTAGGTAATATTAGTGCCGACGATGTAGCAAATACCTCCTTGTATTATTTTTCTGATCTATCAAAAAAAGTTACCGGAAATATACATTTTGTAGATGGTGGTTTTAACATAATGGGTGTATCTAAAGATGAAGAATGAGTTGGAAATATCAATATTAGCAATATCAAATATTCAAAAATTTGTAATTGGTAATGATCTTGTTTATTTACCATTCTTTAGTGAATCATTTTCAGACCTTTTTAAATTAAAAGTATATACAGAAAATGAAATTGCCTATTGCGAGCAATTTGACCAACCAATGTTAAGATATGCCAGTACATTTTCTGCAAAAGAAGCAGTATACAAAGCTTTTAAACAAATTCATGAAATTCCTATTGTTTGGAAGAAAATTGAAATTTTACGGGAGAATATTGCTGGCAAGCCAAAAGTTAAACTTCATATTGATACTATTGTACCTAATATTAGTTTAACCATATCGCACGATGGTGATTATGCATGGGCCATTGCTTTAATTGAACACAAATTATGACCCAGCACTATTTTGAAAATAAATTAGTTAACCTTCATTATTACAAATATGGTGGCGGTCCGAAAATTATGCTTTGTTTTCATGGCTATGGAATGCATGGCAAGCAATTTAAAGTTTTGGAAACAACCTTAGGAGATCAGTATACTTTTTATGGTTTCGATCTTTTCTTTCATAAGGAAACGAAATTAAAGAACCAAGAATTGTCGGCTGTTGAAATGGGTATTACCAAGAAAGATTTTGCAACATTAATTCTGGAGTTTTGCAAATTTGAATCAATTAATAGATTTTCTGTTATTGGGTATTCAATGGGGACCCATTATGCAACAGTAGTTACGGAACAATTAGGTGAATTGGTAGATGAATATATAGTAGCTGCTCCATCCTGTTTGCATCCTGGTGTATTGCTAAAGTTTTTTAGTAAATATAAAATCGGTAACTCAATTATTAAACAATTGGCTTTAAATAGCAATGCCCTCTTTAGCTTTTTAAAGTTTTTAAGAAAATTAAATATAATTGACCAGGAAGCTTACCAGATATTATTTAATGAAATTGGCACACCCGAACTAAGATTTAATTGTTACGCTTGCTTTGTATATTTGCGTTTTTTTGAGACTGATAAAAAACAATTAAAAGGTGTTTTAAACCAAAAAAATATTAAGAGTGTATTTATTTTCGGAAAACGCGACAAGGCCTATCCACCAAAGTATGGTTTGCGTTTTATTAATAATTTAAAAAATGCACAATTGATAATTTTGGATGAAGGCCATGAAATGATAAAAAAAAGTTTTGTTCAACAATTAACAAATGTGTTAAAATGATCATCAAGGCAAAACCAGTTTCCATAAATTTGATTAGGTATGTGGCCTTATTTTTGATGTGGTTTTTTAAAAAGAGGTTAAATAAATTAGTTTTTAACAATGATATAAACCTAATTCCAAATCACTCATACATACTAATGTGTAACCATTTTGGTTTTATTGATGGTTTTTTTGCCTATTATTTATGTTTTAAATGGTTGAATAAAAAACAAAAAATAAAAGGCTTGTATACCATGAGCGTTAAAAAACAAATGGAAAAAAATTGGTGGCTAAAATATGCTGGTTCATTTTCTATTGATCCTGGTAAACGTTCAATTGATGAGAGTTTAACTTACGCAGCCGAATTGCTAAAAGAATCAGGTAATGTTTTAATTTACTTTCCACAAGGTAACCTTGAGTCATGTCATGTGCGTAATATTCATTTTATGGATGGTTTGTACGAGATTACTACACGAACAAATGGAAATTGCCAATTAATATGGTGTAGCAATATTTTGGAGTATTTTGAAAATAATAAACCTTCCATTTATTTCAACTTTTTAGATTGTGGTACCAATCATCAATTTGATTTTGAATCATTGAAACAGAAAGTTAACAAGCATCATGCAGCTTCATTGGATAAAACTCTAAGATTGCTTAAACCTTAATCTTATAAAAATGTTAACCAATAAATTTGGTTTTGTGTTATCTAGCAAAAATCTAAATCAAACAAAATCAAGAAAACTATCTCTTGCTATTCTGCAAAAATAAAACTACCTTTGCCCCTCAATTAATTGATTTATTAACGCTTTAGTATTATTCACGTAATGTATTTAAGTAAAGAAGTAAAAACAGAGATTTTTACAAAACATGGTAAAAATGCAACCGATACCGGTTCAACAGAAGGTCAGGTAGCATTATTTACTTTCCGTATCGCTCATTTAACTGAGCACCTTAAAAAAAACAAACACGATTTCTCAACCCAGCTTTCGCTCCAAAAATTAGTTGGTAAGCGCCGGGCTTTGTTGGCATACTTGTTTAAAACCGATATTGAAAGATATCGCGCCATCATAAAAGCCTTACAGCTACGTGATATCATTAAGTAAAAGCTATTAAAATTATTTAAAAAGCCATCCCAAACTGGAGATGGCTTTTTACATTTGAAAAAAATTTACATACACATATAAATCCGGCGCGCCCTAAAGATGCAAGCGGGCCAAAACAAAAAAAAGATGAGTTATAATGCAATTAAAAAAGTTTTCGATTTAGGTGACGGCCGCACCATTGAGATTGAAACAGGAAAACTGGCCAAACAAGCAGATGGCGCTGTAGTAGTAAAAATGGGCAATACCATGTTATTGGCTACTGTAGTATCATCGAAAGAAGCAAAAGAAGGGACTGATTTTTTACCCTTATCGGTTGATTATCAGGAAAAATATGCGGCAACTGGTCGTATCCCTGGTGGGTTTTTACGCCGCGAGGCACGTTTGTCAGATTACGAGGTCTTAATTTCTCGTTTGGTTGATCGGGCTTTACGCCCTATGTTCCCGGCTGATTATCATGCCGATGTACAGGTATTGATTTCATTGATTTCGGCTGATAAAGATATCATGCCCGATTGTCTTGCCGGGTTAGCAGCCTCAGCCGCTTTATCAGTTTCTGATATCCCTTTTAACGGACCCATTTCAGAAGTTAGGGTTGCCAAGATAGATGGTAAATTAGTCATCAATCCAACCTTAAGCGAGTTGGAAAACGCTACCCTTGAGTTTATAGTTGCTGGTTCGGAGTATGATATAGGCATGGTGGAAGGTGAAGCCAAAGAGATACAAGAAGAGGAAATGATTGAGGCAATTAAATTCGCCCATGAAGCCATCAAATTACAAGTATTGGCACAACGAGAATTGGCTGTAGAAGTTGGCAAAACAGTAAAACGTACCTACAAGCACGAACCTGATGCCAATGATGAGCTTAAAAAAGAAGTTTATGCAGTAACCTATGATAAAGTTTATGCAGTAGCCGCATCAGCTTCAGCTAAAGAAGAACGTGGGACTAAGTTTAAAGAAATTGAACAACAATTTTTAGATACTTTGCCGGAGGATGTAGATTCGGTTACAAAATCATTAGCCAAAAAATATTTTCATGATGTACAATACGATGCTATCAGAAACTTGGTTTTAGATGAAGGAAAACGTTTAGACGGCCGTACAACTACACAAATTAGGCCAATCTGGAGTGAAGTTGGTTATTTACCTTCTGCGCACGGTTCGGCTGTGTTTACTCGAGGAGAAACGCAATCATTAACCACTGTTACCTTGGGTGCTAAAGACGATGAACAAATGATTGATGGAGCGTTTATAAACGGCTATCAGAAATTCCTTTTACACTATAACTTCCCAGGTTTTTCAACTGGCGAAGTTCGTCCTAACAGAGGTGCTGGACGTCGTGAAATTGGTCATGGTAACTTAGCGATGCGTTCCTTAAAACAAGTATTACCATCCGAAGATGAAAATCCATATACCATAAGGGTAGTTTCAGATATTTTGGAATCAAATGGATCATCATCAATGGCCACAGTTTGCGCTGGCACATTAGCCTTGATGGATGCAGGCGTAAAAATTAAAGCACCAGTATCGGGCATAGCAATGGGTTTGATTACCAATGAAATGGGCACTAAATATGCTGTTTTATCTGATATTTTGGGTGATGAGGATCATTTAGGCGATATGGACTTTAAAGTTACAGGAACCGAAAATGGTATTGTTGCTTGTCAAATGGACTTAAAAATAAACGGATTATCATACGAGGTATTAAGCAAAGCTTTACACCAAGCAAAAGAAGGTCGTCTTCATATCTTAAACGAAATGAAGAAAACCATTGAAAAGCCACGCGAGGACTACAAACCACATGCTCCACGTATCATCACTATCAGAATTGATAAAGAATACATTGGAGCGGTAATTGGTCCTGGTGGCAAAATAATCCAAGAAATGCAAAGAGAAACCGGAGCAACTATTTCTATTGAAGAAGTTGGAAATCAAGGTGTGGTACAAATATTTGCAGATAACAAAGAAGCGATAGACAAAGCCGTAGGTCGTATAAAAGCCATTGCTTCAAAACCTGAAGTTGGCGAAATTTATGAAGGTAAGGTAAAATCTATAATGCCATTTGGTGCATTTGTTGAAATTATGCCAGGCAAGGATGGTTTACTACACATCTCAGAAATTGACCATCGGAGGATTGAAACGATGGATGGCATTTTTGAAATTGGCGACGAGGTGCGTGTAAAACTGTTGGATATTGACAAACAAGGAAAGCTAAAACTTTCGCGCAAAGTATTGCTGGCAAAACCCGAAAGTCCAAAAAACTAAACTACTAATAGGCATTTTTTAAATTGGCCTATAATAAATTCTGAAAGCAACTGCATAAAATGTTTACATTTAGCAGTTGCTTTTTTATTTTGGTCGCTTTTATTTTGGATATCACCTTAATTAATCAAAATTCTGGGCCTATATTTAAGGCATGAAAATACCCATTAAGCCAATGAAATGCTTGTCAATATTTATCTCAACTTTATTAATTATTAGTAACGTATATAGTCAAAAGGCACCTATGCCTTATGGTCCTTTACCTACTCAAGCCCAATTATCATGGCAGGAAACAGAAATGTATTGTATTACACATTTTGGGCCTGATACCTATACCAACAAAGAATGGGGTTACGGCGATGAAAACACCCAGATATTTAATCCAACCTCATTCAATGCCATGCAAATAGTAGGAGCAGCAAAAGCCGGTGGATTTAAAGGTATAGTAGTGGTAGCAAAACATCATGACGGATTTTGCCTTTGGCCTACTGCAACTACCGATCATAATATATCAAACAGCCCATATAAAAATGGCAAAGGTGATATAGTGATGGAATACAAAAATGCTTGTGATACCTTGGGTATAAAATTGGGTATTTACTGCTCTCCATGGGATAGAAATAATGCTTTTTATGGCAAACTTGAATATGTAACCAATGTATTTAGAAAACAAATAAGCGAACTTTATTCAAGATACGGCAAATTGTTTATTACATGGTTTGATGGAGCAAACGGTGGCGATGGATTTTACGGTGGTGCCAAGGAGGTTAGAAAAATTGATCGTTCTACTTATTATGGCTGGATAACAACCTGGGGGATTTCAAAAAAGCTGCAACCTAATGCTGTTATTTTTGGTGATGTTGGTCCTGGAGTGAGGTGGGTTGGTAATGAAAATGGTTATGCAGGCGAAACAAGTTGGGCTACTTATACACCGCATGCGCCGGAAGACGGTAAGGAACCCGGAAATGGATTTACAAAAGATGCCGAAGGAACAGAAGGACATAGAGATGGTAAATTTTGGATGCCCGCTGAATGTGATGTGTCGTTAAGACCCGGTTGGTTTTACCATAAAGACCAAGATGATAAGGTAAAATCAACTGATACCTTAATGAGTTTATTCTTTAAAAGTGTAGGCAGAGGAGCTTGTCTTGACTTAGGGTTATCGCCCGACAGACGAGGGTTATTATTTGAAAATGATGTTGATACATTAAAAAAATTCGGTTTGCTTTTAAAACAAACCTTTACAAATAATTTAGCTAAAGGTGCAACACTACAACCAAGTAATGTAAGAAGTAATAACCAAGAAAAATTTGGTCCTTTAAATTTATTGGATGATGATCGATATAGTTATTGGGCAACGGATGATTCTGTTAAAACGCCTGAATTGGTAATTACGCTAAAGCAGAATACCGTTTTTAACGTAATTAGGTTACGAGAAAACATCAAATTGGGTCAACGAATTGAGGCCGTTGCGATAGATGCTTATATTAATAATAGTTGGCAACCAATAGCAAGTGCTACAAGTATAGGAGGTAACAGATTAATCAGGTTGAAACATGTGGTTAATGCCGATAAGTTAAGGCTGAGAATTACTAAATCGCCAGTTTGTATTGCCTTGAGCGATTTTGGTTTATTTAAAGAGCCTGAAGCCAGATAAAATTATTTGATAAAAAAATATTATAATCAAAAAAACAATCCATTGGTTTACTAATTACGTTGCCATTAATTGCTATTATGGAGAATTTTTAAATAGATTTCTTCATCAAATATTCGTTTGTGTTAACATATAACCCACAGTGTGTAATTTCAGTTAACAAACTGTTAACCTTTTCTTTTAGACGCCAAAATTCAATTAAACCAATTTGATTTCGTTTAACTTTGCTACTACCTCAGAAATAAACGGTAATGTGGGCTAATAGAGAAAAATTAATTCAAAATATTGCTGATCCTGATACTATTTGGGATATGATAGTAATAGGTGGAGGTGCCTCTGGCTTAGGTATTGCCCTTGATGCGGCTTCAAGAGGATTTAAAACCATTTTACTTGAACAAGCTGATTTTGCCAAAGGTACCTCAAGCCGAAGCACTAAACTGGTTCATGGTGGAGTAAGGTATTTGGCGCAAGGAAATATTGCTTTGGTACGCGAAGCTTTGCATGAGCGTGGTTTGTTAATTAAAAACGCAGCACATTTAGTAAAAAATGAAAGTTTTATAATTCCAATATATAATTGGTGGAATGGTTTTATTTATACTTTAGGTCTAACTTTTTATGATTTACTATCTGGAAGGCTAAGTTTTGGCCGTTCGTATACAATATCAAAAAAAGAAACCATCAACAGGTTACCCACCCTCAAAACGAAAAAACTGATTGGTGGGGTAGTATATCATGACGGCCAGTTTGATGATAGTCGTTTAGCAATTAATCTGGCACAAACTTGCCTTGAACAAGGTGCTACGGTTATAAATTATTTTAAAGTAATTGGTTTGCTTAAAAATGAAGGTAAAATTTGTGGAGTAATAGTAAAAGATAAAATTTCATCAATAGTTTATACCATTAAAGGAAAAATTGTTATAAATGCAACCGGTGTATTTGTTGATGACATTATACAATTAGATGAGCCAACTCAAAAACCACTAGTAAAATCGAGTCAAGGAATACATATTGTACTTGATAAAGCATTTTTACCCGGGCAAGATGCTATAATGATACCAAAAACAGAAGATGGACGGGTATTGTTTATAGTACCATGGCACGATAAATTATTAATTGGAACAACTGATACGCCATTAAATACCCACAGCCTTGAGCCCGTGGCTTTAGAAGAAGAATTGAACTTTGTAATACGAACAGTTGGAAAATATTTAAGTAAGGTACCCCATCGCAAAGAGGTTCGCAGTGTTTTTGCCGGATTGAGGCCACTTGCAACACCAAAAGAAGGGTCGTTAAAAACAAAAGAAATATCCAGAAGTCATAAAATAATAGTTTCCAAATCAGGGTTAATAACTATAACAGGTGGTAAATGGACTACCTATAGATTAATGGCTGAAGATATAGTAAATAAAGCAATAAAAACTGCAAACTTACCCCCAATTAAATGTATTACTAAAAATTTGTCCATTCATGGAAATATAATAACAACAGATTATACCAACCATTTAAATATTTATGGATCTGATAAAGAAGCATTGTTATTACTATTAAATGAAAATGCATTATGGGCCGAAAAAATGCACACTCGCTTACCTTACCTTAAGGTTGAAGTAATTTGGGCAATACGAAATGAAATGGCTATTAACTTGGAAGATGTTTTAGCCCGAAGATTACGTGCACTATTTTTAGACGCAAGAGCAGCCATTGAAATTGCTTCAGTAGTGGCATCATTAATGGCTAAAGAATTTAATCACGATAAAACTTGGGAGGAAATTCAAGTAAATGATTTCATACACCTCGCTCAAGGTTATTTATTAATGGGCTCTTGAGTACATTTAAGTTTAATTACTCCACTTCACTATTTCAGAAATTTTAAATTTCATCAATATTTTTTTTTCATCTTTAAAATTGTAACTTAACACTTCCAAAGTATAAACCAATTTAATAAATGTAAATACACTCATTTTAATAATTTAAGATGATTTTGGATTTGTAATAACCAATTATTTATAAATTTTGATGGAAGAAGGATTTATTTTAGCGCTCGATCAAGGCACTACAAGTTCTAGGGCTATAATTTTTGACCACCAAGGTCAAATAAGGTCAGTGGCTCAAAAAGAATTTACACAAATTTTCCCGCAACCAGGATGGGTTGAGCACGACCCAAACGAAATCTGGTCATCGCAAGCTGGTGTTGCAGCAGAAGCTACCGCCAAATTGGGAATCAACGGAAAAAATATTAAGGCCATAGGAATAACAAATCAACGCGAAACAACAATAGTTTGGAATAGAGAAACTGGGTTGCCTGTATATAATGCCATTGTTTGGCAAGACAGACGTACAGCTGATTTTTGTAACCAATTGAAAAACAAAGGACTGACTGAAAATATCAGATCAAAAACAGGTTTAATTATTGATGCCTACTTTTCGGCCTCAAAAATTAACTGGATACTTAATAATATAGCGGGAGCTAAACAACTTGCCGAGGAAGGCAAACTTGCCTTTGGAACCGTTGATAGTTGGTTGGTTTGGAAGTTTACTAGAGGAGCAGTACATATTACCGATGTAACCAATGCAAGCCGTACAATGCTTTATAATATTATTGAGCAACGCTGGGATGATGAGTTGTTGGAAATATTTGGCGTTCCAAAAAGTATGTTGCCAGAGGTAAAACAATCGAGCGAGTTATATGGAGAAACAGAATCTACCATATTCGCATCAAAAGTACCTTTAGCGGGTATTGCCGGCGATCAGCAAGCTGCTTTATTTGGCCAAATGTGTACTGGTGAAGGAATGGTCAAAAATACCTATGGCACCGGTTGTTTTATGCTTATGAACATAGGCAAAAAATTTATCGCCTCCGAAAATAACTTACTTACCACCATAGCGTGGAAAATAGATGGGAAAATTGATTATGCATTTGAAGGAAGTATATTTATTGGTGGAGCAGTAGTTCAATGGTTAAGAGATGGCTTAGGCATCATAAAAACATCGTCAGACGTTGAGCAATTAGCAACAAGTGTTCCTGATACAGGAGGTGTTTATTTTGTACCTGCTTTTGCTGGTTTAGGTGCACCATATTGGGATTCAAACGCAAGAGGCACTATTGTAGGCCTAACAAGGGGTACTAACTCCGGACACATAGCCAGAGCCGCCGTAGAATCAATTGCATTTCAAACAGTTGATGTATTAAAAGCAATGGAAGCCGATTCTGGTATTAAAATAAAAGAACTTAGGGTTGATGGTGGAGCAACCGCAAATAATTTGTTAATGCAATTCCAAGCCGACTTATTAGATTGCAAGGTAATTAGACCAAAAATAGTTGAAACAACGGCACTTGGGGCAGCTTATTTGGCTGGTTTAGCTGTCGGGTTTTGGCAGAATCTGGAAGAAATTCAGCAACAATGGCAATCAGAAAAAGATTTTTATCCATCAGCCAATGCCGATAAAGTTAAAACTGAAATGGAAAATTGGGCCAATGCAGTTAAAACAACACAAACCTGGTCTGTTAAATCGTAAAAATTAAAATATCTATAAACTTTAAAAAATAAATTATGTCACCTTTTATGGCCGAATTCATCGGCACTTTTTTGTTGATTTTATTGGGCGAAGGTGTAGTAGCCAATGTTTTACTGAAAGACACCAAAGGCAATAATAGTGGGCTCATGGTAATAGCAACTGCCTGGGGGTTGGCTGTTTTTGTAGGGGTAATTGTTGCGGGACCAATAAGCGGCGCGCATTTGAATCCTGCAGTAACGCTGGGATTAGCTATTGCAGGTAAATTTGCTTGGGGAAAGGTATTACCTTACATTATTGCGCAATTTGCCGGTGCTTTTTTTGGAGCCGTAACAGTATGGATATTTTATTACGACCATTTTCAGCGTACTACAGAATCAGGTTCAATTTTAGCAGTATTTGCAACCGGACCAGCTATTAAGAATTATGGTTTAAACCTTGTAAGTGAAATCATAGCCACTTTTGTCCTCATATTTACCATTTTTTACATTTCGGGTGCACAGATAACTCCTTCCAAAACCCCTGTAGGCTTAGGCTCGGTTGGTGCAATACCAGTAGCTTTATTGGTATGGGTAATTGGATTAGCGCTTGGTGGAACTACCGGCTATGCAATAAACCCTGCTCGTGATTTAGCGCCACGTTTGGCTCATTTTATAGTTCCAATCAAAAACAAAGGCACAAGTGATTGGGCTTATTCATGGATTCCAGTTATTGGGCCAATTTTAGGTGCAACCTTTGCGGCATTACTGTATTTAGTATTTAATCCGGCTTAAATAAAAAGATTCAAATCAAAGTCCCAAAAAGCAATTGGTTGTTGGTTTGCTATTCTTGCAACGCTACCTACGTGTGTATTTGTAACATAAAAACTGTGTATTATCCAGTTATTTGTGGTATTTAAAATTTCGCTATTCACAAAAGTATCGCCATTTAATATAGGAAATTGATTTATTGGCCCTAAAATCCCTATACCAATGGCTTTTGCCAGTGCCTCCTTTTTTGTCCATGAAGTAAAGAAACGTTTATTTGAGTTAGTTTCAGCAATATAATTTTTCTCATCTATTGCAAAAAAATCGGTTAATATATCATTGAAGTCAAATATTGGATCTATGTATTCTGCATCAACTCCTACTTCGGTTAATGAAACTGCAATCAAAATATAATCTTTGGCATAAGATATATTGAATTTTATTTCGTCTCCATTGGTACTTAAAAGAAATGGTTTATTATTTAAATCATTCCCAAATGAAAACAATTCTGGATTTTTAAGAAGATATTTACTCAATACCAATCGAAGCGCTACTCTGCTCAATAAATATCGATTTTTATCCGAGGTCTTTAAGTGTTGGTTAGCTATGATAAACTCTCTATTTTCGATAATTGAGGTAAATTGAATTAATCGTTTCTCGTTAGCGTTTATTTCAATTCTCCAAACATCAATTTGACCTAACATTAAAAAGGAGCAAATTTGAGCATTTTCCCAATTTACATTGGATAAGGTGTGATTGGTGATTTTTATTTGCTCCATAAAATTTAAATCTTGACTGGTAACTTTTTAGGGCCTAAAATAAAAGCATTTACTATTCCAAAAGCTTAATACTATTTCAGTAAAAGGTTATGGTTTTAATATATTTGCCATATGCGCAAAATACAATTTTTGCTTACTTTGTTTATTACGTTCTGTCAGTTTTCTGCCAAGGCCGAGTTTACTTATAATCATAATTGTATAACCGCCTACAAAAGTATCTTAAGTCTTAAAATTCCTGAGGCTAAATTATTAATCCTGAAAGAAAAACAACAAAATCCCACAAATGGGATTATACCATTACTCGAGAATTATGTGGATTACTTTAGCCTTTTGGCATCAGAAAGTAATATAGACTACGAAAAATGGTCGGAAAACAAATCTGTTAGACTTAGTTTATTAGCGGGTAATAACCAAAATTCACCTTTTTTTTTATACAGCCAGGCGGAGGTTTACTTACAATGGTCATTATTAAAATCAAAGTTTGGCGATTACCTTTCATCAGCAATTGATGCAAAAAAAGCAAATTCTCTTTTTAAGGAAAACGCCAAGAAATTTCCTGGATTTATACTTAACCAAAAAGGAATTGCTATGGTAAACGTAATTTTTGGAGCTATACCAGAAAGCCTAAAGGGGATTTCTAAATTTTTAGGTATGACAGGAAATACAGAAACAGGTATAAATCAGTTAGAAACCTTAACCGCCAACATCAAACATTCTCAGTATGGTTTTTATAATGACGAACTGGTATTTTTTATATGTACAATTACCGTTGATCAACAAAATAAATATGAGTCCTATAATAAATTAATAACATTATTAGCTTCTGTAGATAATAGTAGTTTACTAAAAACTTTTTTGCAGGCACACATTGCCGCCAAGTGCGGCCACAACGATGATGCTATCAATTTTTTGAAAGAAAATACTTTTGGAGATCAATATATTAAACTTCCCATATTAGACTATATTTTAGGAAATTGCACACTAAACCATTTAAATGAAGATGCACAGGTTTATTTACTCAAATTTATTAATGATTTTAAAGGAACTAATTTAATTAAAGATGCTTACCTAAGGATAGCCTATTTTTACTTAATAAATGATAATATTAATAAATATATTTACTACTTAAAATTAGTGAAGGAAAAAGGTTATGCACATGATGAGAGGGATATACAAGCTTTAACAGAGGCATCAGACACAAAACCTGATATTGATTTATTGAAGGCTAGATTACTTTTTGACGGAGCTTATTATGATAAAGCGATATTGATAATTAATGGCATTGAAGTAAATAACCTCAAATTATTGAGAGATAAAATTGAATATTATTATAGGCTTGGTAGGTTATATGATAAAATGAACAATTGGAACAATGCTATTGCAAATTATCAGAAAGCAATAAATTTGGGTAAAACAAGTAGCTATTATTATTCGGCTAATGCTGCCTTAAATATTGGGCACATTTATGAATCAAAAAAAGACTTTTACAAAGCAAAATATTACTACAAACAAGCATTGGACATGCCTCGCCATGGTTATCAAAACAGTATTGATGATGGGGCAAAGGCTGGTTTAAATAGAATTAAAAGTTAATAGAAATGTTTTGTTTCATTATTTACTTTCATTATAAAACTAATCTTGTACCTCTTAAGTTCAATATATTTAATCGCCTAATTTTTTTATTAAATTTTTTTAAATACTTGGAAAGGTATTGCCCTATTTAATGTTCGCACTATATTTGCAGCATGAGTGATATTAGTTACGCTACCTTCGAAACGGAATTTAGAGTTCGCCCCGATGACATTGATATGTTCCACCATGTTCATAACAGTAAATATTTTGATTATGTGCTTGCTGCCAGGTATGATCAAATGGAACGTTGCTATGGCATGGCCATGGAGAAATTTATTGAACGTGGTTTTGGTTGGGTGGTAAGAACAGCTTATGTGGATTATAAACGCGCCCTAGGGATGGGCGATTATTTTATAGTAAAAACGGGGATTGAATTAATTGATGATAAAGGCTGTAGGGTTAAATTTTCAATTACCAACAAAAAAACCAATAAAATATGTTGTGATGGTTGGTTTGATTATACCATGATTGATATAAAAACCGGACGAAGTGCTAAAGTACCCGAAGATGTAGTGGCACATTATACCATATAAGTAATAAAGCATCAGTTTGCTAATTACAAACAATTTAAAACTCTTTTGAAGCAAGTTGAAAATCTTGAGGGTATAATCTTCATTTTGCATTGTAATATCGCCTATAAAATATTAAATAAGCAATAGCTAAGTTTAAAGGCACTAATAACCAAATCAACCTAAACATTAAAATCCAAAACATCACCACAAAAGCACCTAAAATCCATTGTAGGTATTTTTCCATATCCATCCCCAAACTGTAAAGCAAACAGTGATAAAATAGGGATACACTTAAGCCCAATAAAAATAACTCAAAAGCAATACCAGGATTAAAGCGACTAAAAAGCCAAATAGCTTCGGGCAATAAGAGTAAAAAGTAAGTTTTAAAAAAGTTTATAAATCTATTAAAACTAGAATAGGGTAAATTTCGAGCAAATACAAGATATTGGTTCTCAAAAACATGCTCTTGATAGATCAAAACAGCGTGCGCCGAAACAATGGCTAAAACTGCAATTCCGGCTACCCGAACATCGTGCTTTACATCATCAAACAAATTAAAAATTGCAATAATAATTAACCACGATAACAATTTGGTAAAGAGATATTGGATCTTCTTTTTATCAAACAAATGAAAAATAAAAAGGTTATAAAATGGTTTTTTCCAATTGCCGCTAAGTTTCAATAATAAAGATTGTTTACTGCCATCCATCAATCTGTTAACCAATTTTACAAATACAAAGCTCCCTGATGCTATTAGTAATAATAAAAACAACAAGATAGTAATGGCTGCTAAGTAATTATTGCTGGTGATTGCTACAAAAAATGCAATGGAGCCATAGATTAAAATTGGGAATAAAATAATTGAATGAGCAACTGCCCAGCTTTTAAATTGCTGCTTTTTTGAAAATGAATTTATGCTATAAAACAAAAATTGTTGATTAACCGAATAAATTTCAGCAACAACGTATTGAATAGCCTTCAGTGTAAATAAAAGCCAAATAGCAAATACTATAAGCATCATGCCGCCGCTGGTTATGAAGGCTAGCATCAAGGTTTTTTGATATTGCCAAATATATTGTGGGGGTACTGAACCTACCAATATAAGCCCAATAAATAAAAACAAACCAGCATGAGCTCTGTAAAAACCAGTTGTGAATATTCTAGTCAGGATATTAGTCATAGGTTGGTTTAGCATAAATACGCTTAAAGTTTAAAGGCTTAAGTTAATTTTTACCTAAAATTTTCAAGGATTGGTTTTCTACTTCTAACAGGGAAGTATTGCCAATAATTTCGGCATCCAAAATTTGGTGAGAGGAAAGCATAAAGCTTACCCCGTCTTCTGCATTCAGTTTATTAATCCATTTATACAAAACCATAAGTGCATCAGTATCAATGGTTATTAAAGGCTCATCCAATAAAATCAATTGCGGATGACCAATAAAAGCCAATAACAATGATAATTTCTTTAACATGCCGCTTGAGTAGGTACCTATCGGTCGGTTTATATAGCTTTGCATATTCATAGATTCAATAAAATATACCTCTTGGCCTTTGGGAGCTCCTTTGGCAGCAGCAAACAAGGCTAACATTTCGGTTCCTGTTAAAAACTCAGGAAACAATGGCTCAGCCTCGGCAAAATTTACCAATTTTCGGTAAGCGGTGGCTTGTTTCTTTATGCTGATATTATTTAAGGTAATTTCTCCATCAAAAGAAAGTATTCCGGCAATTGATTTTAACAGGGTACTTTTCCCCGAACCATTTACTCCTTTTACCCAATAAATACCCTTATCTAGAGTAAGATCGGATATTTTTAAAGTGGGGAAGTTGCTGTAAAATTTATTAAAATTTGTAAAATGCAGCATAAGGAACTATTTTTTACTTTGATATTTTTCTAAGATTGTATGTTACAAAGAAGGAATAATTTTTTATGATAAAAAACTATTATCTTGCAATTTGTTTAAATAAACACACATTTTTTTGCTCCTCAAACATGAATAAAATACTATTTACGCTAATTTTTTCATTATCCTGTTTTTTAGTAATTGCACAACAAAAACAAGTACTAACTGATAAAGATTATGAAAATGCTGAACGATTTTTAAGCTATAATACTGGTCCATTGGTTGATAATGGTCCAGTAAACCCCAATTGGCTACCTGGTGATTCCTTTTGGTTTCGTAATTTAAATGCCAAAGGCAGTGAATTTATCTTAGTAAATCCGATAAAAAAAACAGTATTACCTGCTTTTGACCATCAGAAACTGGCAATTGGTTTGAATTCCTTATTGGGTAAAACATACACGGAGAATAATTTACCGTTCCAATTTTTTAGTTTTTCTGATAATAATTCGGCTATTACGTTTAAGGTGGATGAAAAGTTATGGAAATGCGATTTAAAAACATATCAAATTATAGGCGACACAGCCAGGCAATTGGCGCAAGGCCCAAAGCGAATTGGACGACGCATAAGACCAGATGCAGAAATAATTTCTCCTGATGGCAGCAAGGCAGCCTTCATTAGGAAATTTAATTTATGGGTTAAAAATATTAAAACAGGTGCATTAACCCAATTAACTACCGATGGAATTAAAGACTATGGCTACGCTACAGATAATGCAGGATGGAAAAGTACCGACGCCCCGATCCTTTCATGGTCGCCGGATTCAAAAAAAATAGCCACTTTTAAACAAGATCAACGAAATGCCAGTAATATGTACCTGGTAAGTACCAATGTTGGTCAACCAAACTTAAAGACATGGAAATACCCTTTACCAGGCGATAAAGACATTATTACCATACAAAGGGTAATCATAAATGTTGATACCCCTAAGGTAATTGTTTTACAAATACCTCCCGACCCACACCGTGCTACCCTGAGCGATGATATTTCAAGTAGTGGCACATTTGATGATGTAAGCTGGAATACAGATGGCTCTAAATTAGCTTTTGTTTCAACTTCAAGAGATCATAAGGTAGAAAAATTTAGAATTGCTGATACTAAAACAGGTGCTGTGAGTGATGTTTTTCAGGAATCAGTTGCTACACAATATGAATCTGGTCAAGGAACTATTAACTGGTACTATTTAGATAAAACCAATGAAATTATCTGGTATTCGGAGCGCGACAATTGGGGCCATTTATACCTTTATGATGCTACAAATGGAAATCTGAAAAACCAAATTACGATTGGTAATTGGTTAGTTACTAATCTAGTAATGGTTGATGAGAAAAAGAGAGAAGTGTATTTTATTGCCGATGGCAACCAACCCGAAAACCCATATTTTAGTCAATTTTATAAAATTGGATTAGACGGAAAGCATCTTACCTTATTAACACCCGAAAAAGGAAACCATAACATTACTATATCGCCTTCAAAAAAATATTTTGTTGATAATTATTCTCAACCAGATGTACCTTCAACCTCGGTGCTTAGGGATTTGAATGGCAAACTGATTACAAACATTCAAAAAACAGATATTTCGAGGTTGCAAGCAGCTGGTTGGAAAGGAACTACTCCGTTTTCGGTTAAGGCGCATGATGGCAAAACAGTTATATATGGATTGTTATTTACGCCTACCAACCTCGACCCAAATAAAAAATACCCAATAATTGATTACATATATCCCGGACCACAAGGTGGCAGCGTAGGTAGTTGGTCGTTCTTTGCTTCACGTGGCGATAACCAAGCATTGGCCGAACTTGGTTTTATAGTAATTGCCGTGGAAGGCACCAGCAACCCATTACGTTCAAAAAGCTATCATGATATGAGCTATGGCAACATGGCCGAAAACACCTTGCCCGATCAAATAGCGGCCATCAGGCAGTTATCGCAAAAATACGCCTATATAGATACCAATAAAGTAGGTATTTGGGGGCATTCTGGGGGTGGATTTGCTACTGCTTCAGCCATGTTCCGTTATCCCGACTTTTTTAAGGTAGGAATTTCTGAATCAGGTAACCATGATAACCGCAACTACGAGGACGATTGGGGTGAACGTTACAATGGTTTGGTTGCTAATTCGAATTATGAGGCGCAAGCCAATCAGGTGTATGCAAAAAACCTAAAAGGCAAATTATTATTGGCACATGGACTAATGGATGATAACGTACCTCCGCAAAACACCTTTTTGGTGATTGACGCGCTTGAAAAAGCGAATAAAGATTACGATTTGATTGTTTTCCCAAATAGCGCGCATGGTTATGGCTCGTTCTCTTACTATATGATGCGCAGGCGTTGGGATTATTTTGTGAAAAATTTATTAAATGCTGAAGCGCCAAAAGAGTATACCTTAACCCCTAAATCAGACCCGAGGAATTAGGGAAATTTGTTAAAAAAATATATAAGCAAGCAATCAATAAAATGGGTGCTTGCTTTTTTTATGGAACAAACATCCCAGCAAAAAATTCTGTTATCTTTGGGCAATTTTAGTTAAAAGCTGATGCCAATGTATGGTAGGCAGTACTGGAAGAAATATAAAGAACAATATAAATGGGTTTACAGTGTGGTATAGTAGGTTTGCCTAATGTGGGTAAATCAACGCTTTTTAATTGCTTATCAAACGCGCAGGCTCAGGCGGCCAATTTTCCTTTTTGCACCATCGAACCCAATGTAGGGGTAATTACCGTTCCCGATGAACGCCTTACCAAGCTGACCGAAATAGTTCAGCCTAAAAATATAGTACCCAATGTTATTGAAATAGTTGATATAGCAGGTTTGGTAAAAGGTGCCAGCAAGGGCGAAGGCTTGGGAAACCAGTTTTTGGCAAACATAAGGGCTACCAATGCTATCATCCACGTATTGCGTTGTTTTGATAATGACAATGTAATTCATGTTGATGGTTCGGTAAACCCTATTCGAGATAAGGAAATTATTGACACCGAGTTGCAACTAAAAGACCTCGACTCGATAGAGAAAAAAATACAAAAGGTGGAGAAAGCCTCCAAAACAGGCGATAAAGAGGCTAAAAAAGCTTTTGATGTTTTAACCGTTTATAAAAATCACTTATTAGCAGGTAAATCAGCACGTACAGCTCCGGTGGAGGAATTAGATAAGGAATATATAGCTGATATCTGGTTACTTACTGCAAAACCAGTTTTATACGTTTGCAATGTTGACGAGGCTTCAGTAAATACTGGAAATGCGTATGTAGAACAAGTTAAAGCGGCTGTTAAAGAAGAAAATGCAGAAGTGTTGGTAATCTCTGCACAAATAGAATCAGAAATTGCCCAATTGGAGAGTTATGAGGAGCGTCAGCTATTTTTAGATGACCTTGGCTTAACCGAATCGGGTGTAAATAAGCTAATTAAAGCCGCCTATAAATTACTCAACCTAGCCACCTACTTTACCGCTGGTGTGCAAGAAGTTAGGGCATGGACCATTACCAAAGGCTTTACGGCTCCCCAAGCTGCTGGCGTTATCCACTCAGATTTTGAGAAAGGCTTTATCCGTGCCGAAGTTATTAAATACGAAGACTTTGTTAAATTCAACGGCTCGGAAGCTGTCATCAAAGAAAACGGCAAACTAGGCGTTGAAGGCAAAACCTATATAGTGCAAGATGGTGATATCATGCACTTTAGGTTTAATGTTTAAAATTTGTTGAAAGTTGTGTGTTGTAGGTTGTGGGAGTTTTGAGTTAGTTGAAGGTTGTTGGTTTTGGGCGTTAGTTGTAAATAATAAACTTCCATAAAATTTATAACAATACACTTGAACATCAACCTTCAACATACAACGCACAACATCCAACCAATTACCCCTTTCAACCTACAACTTTTAACCTACAACGCACAACTTACAACCAAAAAGACTTTCATCTCAAAGTCATACTTTAAATATTTGCTGTTTATTCCGCATTTATAATTTCATAATTGGATATTTACAGGGCTGGTTCGCGTAACAAAATTGGCTTTGAATTGTCTGTATTTAAAAAATTATTCTTGTGGAAAAAGTCCTGCAAATTATAAACTTAAGCAAAACGTACCAAAGTGCCGGTAACACCCTTACTGTGCTCGACGATATTAATTTTTCGGTTTTAGCTGGTTCAACAAACGCCATTGTTGGTCCTTCGGGTAGTGGCAAAACTACCTTATTGGGCTTGTGTGCTGGCTTGGATGCACCGTCATCAGGCATTGTGGAGCTAAATAATATCAATCTTGGTAAGCTAAATGAAGACCAACGCGCGCAAGTGCGCAACCAATACGTAGGTTTTATATTTCAAAACTTTCAATTGTTACCAACCTTAACAGCCCTCGAGAATGTTATGGTACCGCTTGAACTTCGAGGCGAAAAAAATATCAAAGCCCGTTCGTTGGAATTATTGGATAAAGTAGGTTTGGCTAATCGCAGTCACCATTACCCTTCGCAATTATCGGGTGGCGAGCAACAAAGGGTATCATTAGCACGTGCTTTTTCAAATTCGCCCAAAATATTATTTGCCGATGAACCAACCGGCAACCTCGATTCAGAAACCAGCGAGAAAGTAGTAAAGCTCATATTTGATTTAAACAAAGAAGCAGGTACCACATTGGTATTGGTTACACACGATTTAGATTTGGCAGGCAAAACCCAAAGAATTATCCGCATAAAAGGTGGCAAATTAGTTGCCGACGAACCAACTAATAAGATATAAGCACCCATGGATAACTTTCATTTAAAACGAAAAATAAATATACCATGGCTATTTGAAATGGCATGGAGAGATAGTAGGCGTAATCGCTCGAGGTTATTGCTGTTTATTTCGGCCATTGTATTTGGTATTGCGGCTTTGGTTGCTATATACTCATTTAGGTTTAACTTAGAAGGAGATATTAATTCGCAAGCGGCTACTCTGATAGGTGCCGACCTTTCTATTTCGGGCACCAAACCTATTGACGCTGATTTGAAGCCCCTTCTTGATTCATTAGGAGAAAAGAGATCGGAACAAAGAGATTTTGTTTCAATGGTATATTTTAAAAAAGCCGAAGCTACTCGTTTGGTGCAAGTAAGAGCACTAAAAGGAAAATTTCCTTACTATGGCTCGCTAGAAACTACCCCAATACAAGCCGGACAAACCTTTAGAACCGGACAAAATGCCTTGGTTGATAAAACCCTGATGCTACAGTTTAACGCCAAGGTGAATGATTCCATTAAAGTAGGTAATGTTACTTTTTGCATCGCAGGCATCCTTAATAAAGCACCCGGACAAACAGGAATATCGGCAGGCGTTGCCCCTACGGTTTATATACCCTTACAATATTTGGAGCAAACTGGCTTATCAAAAAAAGGAAGTCGCATTCAATATAATTTTTTCTATAAGTTTAACCCCAAGGTTGATATAGAGAAGCTGACCAAAAGCATTGATATGCGGTTGGACAAGGCGGGATTGAATTATGAAACCATACAAACCCGCAAAGAAAATACCGGCCGCTCCTTTGGCGATTTGACCCGCTTTTTGTCATTAGTTGGTTTTATAGCTTTACTTTTAGGTTGCGTTGGCGTGGCCAGCGCTATCCATATTTACATCCGCGAAAAAATAACATCGATAGCTGTAATGCGGTGTTTAGGTGTAAAAGCAAGCGAAGCATTTATTATATACCTGATACAAATTATTGGTATAGGCATAATAGGCTCCGTAATTGGCGCATTTTTAGGCTCGGCCATACAATTATTGCTGCCATCAGTCATGAAGGATATTTTGCCTTTTACCATGTCAACTAATATTTCATGGTTAGCCATTGCACAAGGCATCATATTGGGTATCATAATATCTGTGCTATTTGCATTATTACCTCTTATTTCAATCCGAAATATTTCGCCACTAAATACGCTTAGACTTAATACGGATAATGCCATTATAAACAAGGACCCACTAAGGTGGTTGGTTTATTTTTTAATTCTATTGTTTATTACTTCCTTCTCTACCCTTCAATTAGGCTCTTGGGCTTCAGGCATCTTTTTCACCATAGGAGTATCAATTGCTTTTGTAATTTTAACCTTGGCAGCTTGGTTACTGATGAAGGTGATGCAGCTTATTATCAAAAATTCATGGAGCTATTTGCTGCGTCAAGGCTTTGCTAACCTGTACCGACCAAACAACCAAACCATTATTCTAATCGTTTCCATTGGCTTAAGTACTGCCTTTATTTGCACTTTATTTTTGGTGCAAGGTGTTTTAATGAAGCAAATTACACTTTCATCAAGCGGAAATCAATCAAACATGATTTTGTTTGATATTCAAGCCAGTCAGAAAAAAGCAATTGCCGATTTGACCCGAAAACAAGGTCTGCCAGTTATACAACAAGTGCCTATTATTACCGTAAGGCTAGAAAAAATAAAGGAGAAAACATCCAATGATGTCAAAAAAGATACTACATTAAACATTCCATCAAGAGCCTTTTCTTTCGAATATAGGGTAACCTACCGCGATTCCATCACTGCTTCCGAAAAAGTAATAGCAGGAACGTTTGTAGGCAGAGCGCCTACCACTGGAGATATTCCTGTTTCAATAGAAGAAAGGTTTTCCAAGCGCAACCATATCAATATTGGCGACCATTTGGTATTTAATGTGCAAGGAGTGAGCATGCCCGTAGTGGTGGGTAGCATCAGACAGGTAAATTACGGCAAAATACAAACCAATTTTCAAATTATTTTCCCAACGGGTGTTTTAGAGAGTGCACCGCAGTTTTATGTTTTGCTTACCCATGTGCCATCCAATAAGGCCTCCGCAAAATTCCAGCAGGTAGTGGTGCGCAACTTCCCGAATGTTTCTATTGTTGATTTAGGCTTGATTTTAACCGTGGTTGATGAATTACTTGATAAAATTGGTTACATCATCAAATTTATGAGCGCATTCAGTATTATTACCGGCTTGGTAGTGCTGATTGCTTCGGTACGCATAAGTAAATACCAACGCATTCAAGAAAGCGTTTTATTACGTACACTTGGTGCCAGCAGGAAACAAATATTTGCCATTACTGCATTAGAGTACTTATTTTTGGGGATGTTATCTGCATTAACAGGGATATTAATTGCAGTTTCAGGCACTTGGTTATTGGCAAAATATAGTTTTGAAATACCATTTGCAATTGATTTAACGCCGGCAATCATTCTGTTTTTTGTAATAAGCCTATTAACAATAATTATTGGCCTTTTAAACAGCCGTAGCGTTTTAAATAAACCACCGCTCGAAATTTTAAGGAACAATGCTTAAAAAAATAGCTTTAAAATGGAATTAAAAAAGGTATCTATCTTTAAAACAGCTTCGATAATAGCCGTAATATTTATTGCGAGTTGTAATCAAAAACAAAGCTCAACTGGCGAAATCAATACTGAAAAATCGGCCGTTTCTGAGGAAAGTCAACAAAAAACCATTCTTTTTTTTGGCGATAGTCTTACTGCAGGCTATGGTCTTGATGATGTTTCGGAGGCTTTTCCGGGGGTGATACAACATATTATTGATTCTGTAAAATTGCCTTATAAAGTAGTAAACGCGGGTTTAAGTGGCGAAACTACGGCCGGTGGTTTAGGAAGGATAGCTTGGGTTTTAAAGCAAAAGCCTGATATTTTTGTATTGGAGTTAGGAGCCAATGATGGTTTAAGAGGCATCCCAGTTACCGAAACTTCCAAAAACCTGCAAGCTATAGTTGATAGTGTGAAATCAAAATACCCAAATGCTAAATTGATGCTTTTAGGGATGATGGTGCCACCTAATATGGGTGCAGCTTACGCGAATGATTTTAAAACCGTGTTCCCTACCATCGCCAATAAAAATAAAATGGCATTGGTTCCGTTTCTTTTAAACGGTGTAGGCGGAAACCCGAATTTAAACCAAAAAGATGGCATACACCCTACTGCCCAAGGTGCCAAAATTGTTGCAGGTAATGTATGGACTGTATTAAAAGGATTATTATAAATCATATTCATAATATATGGCTTTCATAAATTACCATTCCTTATCTTAGCCTAAAATTTAAAAAGATGTCGAAAACAAAGCTTACCATTAACAATAATGGTTCTGTAAAAATAGAAGGTGATTTTGAAATTGTTGATATGCAAGGTAACGAATATGGTTTACAAGGTCGTACAATTGTTTCTATTTGCCGTTGTGGATTATCAGCAAACAAGCCATTTTGCGATGGCTCGCACAAAGGTCATTTTGAACATGATGCTAAAGCGTTTGACCTTCCTCCACGTAAAGTTTAGATTGCCGAATATTCAAACATTTAAGTTATCCTTTATTAGCTATGCCAAAAGCTAAGGTAAATAGTATTGAAATCAATTTTGAAATTAATGGTAGCGGAGTACCCTTACTCTTAATTCATGGACACCCATTTAATCGTACGATATGGGATTTACAGATTGAGGATTTTTCAAAACATTTTCAAGTAATTACTCCTGATCTTCGCGGTTTTGGCTTTAGTGAAGTACCTCTTAACAGGAATACTAGTTTTGAGGATTACGCTACAGATATGCTTTGCTTAATGGATTTTTTAGGTATAAAAAAGCTCCATCTTAGCGGATTATCAATGGGAGGACAAATCATTATGGAGATTTATCGGCAGGCACCGGAACGAATTATTTCAATGGTTTTTGCTGATACTTTTGCAGGATTAGACTCCACCGAAGGTAAACAAAGCCGCCTTAAAATGGCCAATCGTTTAGAAAACGAGGGAATGGATGCTTATGCCGAGGAGGTGATTTATAAAATGATTATGCCTAAACATGTGATTAGCAAACCTGTAATCGCTGGGCATATCATAAAAATGATGAAAGAAACTTCTGCAATTGGAGCCGCTATTGCATTAAGAGCAAGGTCTGAGCGAATTGATTATTTAAATATAGTGCTACCAACAATAATTATACCTACTCTGGTAATTGTAGGTCTTGATGATGAATTTACTCCTGTAAGTAAAGCCGAAGAATTGAGAAAAAACCTAAAAAACTGTAAATTGGAAATAATTGAAGAAGCCGGTCACTTACCAAATATGGAACAAGCAAAAATATTCAATAAGGTAGTGCTTGAATTTTTAGCTTCTGCTTAACCTATTTTCGCATTTTTAGCAAATTTAAGTGCTAATAAAGTATCCTCATATAATTTATCATACATTTTGTTTTTTAAAACATCCTTGCTAATTAATTTACTACCAAGCCCAACAGCGCTAACACCCGAGTTAAACCATTCATCCATATTTTCTTGATTTATTTCAACCCCTCCTGTTGGTAAGAACAACAAATCAGGGAACAATTCCTTAATTGAACTTATAAACTGAGGGCCTAATATGTTGGCAGGAAAAATTTTTACAAGTTCTGCGCCATTTTTTTGAGCAAGATAAATTTCAGTTGGTGTCATACATCCTGGAATACAAAGTATTTTATACTTCGAGGCAATTTTGGATAACTCTGGATTTACAATGGGTGAAACTATAAATTCAGCACCAGCATCAACAAAGGTTTCTGCATCTGAAATATTTTTGATTGTTCCCGCACCGAAGAACATATCGGGCATTTCCTTTTCAATAATTTTTCTTAGGAGTTTAAAATTCTCAACAGCGTTTTTACCTCTATTAGTAAATTCCAGTACCCTCACACCGGCTCTATACAGAACACGGGTAATTTCAATACTGGTGCCTGCATCGTCACAATAAAATAATGGCAATACTCCTTGGGTTAATATTACATTAAGTACGGCTTTTTTTATTTTCATTTTAATGAATGTTTAATATCCGTTACAGTTTGAGTAGTAGCATCTCCTTTCAACAATAATTTTCCAAACGCAGCAGCAGTTGCAAATTCAATTTTATCTTGCAGATTTAACTGGTGGTAAAATCCATAAATTAATCCTGCCATAAAACAATCACCACTCCCTACCCTATCAATTACTTTTTTGGTTTCGTATTCCTTTGAAACGTGAAATTGATTAATTTGATACAAGGTAGTATAATATTTTATAATATTTATATTATCAAAACGATAAGTATTTGTTACCATTTTACATTTAGGGTATTGTTGTAATAAAGTTTCAGACGTTTTTCGTGATGCGCTTAAATAAACATCTTTTGTGCCAATTTGATGAATGTTCTTTATAACAGGAATATTTAACATTGTTTCTGCCGACCAAATATTTCCCATCACTAAATCACAATAACTTACCAATTCGGGCATTACTTCGGTTGGTAATTTTCCATATTGCCATAATTTTGAACGGTAATTTAAATCAATTGAAATTGTAATGTTTCTATCGGATGCTGCTTTTAAAACTTCCAAACACACATCAGCCACATTTTGACTAATTGCCGGACAAATTGCGCTAAAGTGAAACCAACTCACCTCTTTTAGTAAATTATCCCAATCAATTTGGCCAGTTTGTAAACTTGCAAAAGATGAATTGGCACGATCGTAAATGAGCGCATGATGCTTTAAATCTTTACCTTCTGTTAAAAAGTAAAGTCCCATCCTATCCCCGGTTAATTGAATTGCGGTTGTATCAATTTGTTTTTGGTTTAAATAACTAATAATTTGAGCCGATAAATCATTTTCTGGTAAAGCTGTAAAATATTTTGATGGCACACCCCATAAAGCAAGTGCGGAGGCTACATTTAATTCGGCTCCACCAACATAAAAAGGTAATTGCCCTGCATCTAACCACCCGCCATTTGCATCAGGGCATATCCTTAAAAGCAGCTCACCAAACGATAATACCTGACCTGAAAAAGATTTAGGAAAATCTGCTTCGCTCATATTATTTTATCAAAATTGAAATAGTTCTTAGCATTGTAATAACAAATATCCTGTATTATTTTACCAGTCCAGTTAATATCATCTGGCAACTCGCCTTTCTCTATATCATTACCAAATAAATTACATAAAATTCGTCTGAAGTACTCATGCCTCGGGTATGATAAAAATGAACGCGAATCGGTCAACATACCTACCATTTTACTAATCAGACCCATATTTGAAATGGTATTGAGTTGCTTTTCCATTCCGTCCTTTTGATCTAAAAACCACCAGGCCGAACCATATTGCATCTTTCCAGGTAAGCTACCATCGTTAAAATTTCCTGCCATAGTAGCAAACATTTCATTATCTGCTGGGTTTAAATTATAAAGAATAGTTTTGGTTAATAGTTCTTTACGCTGCAACCTATCCAAAAACCGAGAAAGAGCTACGCCTTGACTAAAGTCGCCAATGGAATCATAACCTGTATCAGCACCTAATTTGATTAATGCCCCAGTATTATTCCCCCTTAAAGCGCCCAAATGAAATTGTTGAACCCATCCCTTTTCATAATCCCAAATGGCAAATTCATGTAGCAATGCTGCATTAAGCTTGGAGGCGGCTAACTTATCAATAGGTTCACCGCTTAATATTCGCTTAAAAATGGTGTTCACTTCCTCCTCGGTATAAAGCTCGGCATACATATGTTCAAGCCCATGGTCGGATAACCTGCAGCCTTGCTCCCCAAAATAATTGTGTCTTGTTTTCAAGGCTAATAAATAGGAATTAAAATCGGCAATGATATGGTCTGTAATTTTTTCGAGGGCTAATTTATAACTAGCAAAGTCACCTAAATTTCCATTAAACAAAGCTTTATCCGGCCTGAAAGTTGGGAGCACTTTCACCTTATAACCATCCTGTTTTATTTTTTTATGCCAGGCTAAATCATCAATAGGATCATCGGTGGTACATACAACCTCTACCTTTTTATTGGCAATCAAGTTTTTGATAGCAAACTCCGGAGTCTGTAACTTTTCATTGCATTCATCATAAATACGTTTGGCAGTAGTTGGACTAAGTAGTTGATTGATGTTAAAATATCTTTTTAATTCCAAATGCGTCCAATGATACAATGGGTTGCGTAAGGTAAACGGCACGGTGGCCGCCCATGTTTCAAACTTTTCCCAATCAGATTTATTGCCCGTAATATAGGCTTCATCAACCCCATTGGCTCGCATTGCCCGCCATTTATAGTGGTCGCCGTATAGCCAAATTTGGGTTAAATTCTCAAAATTTACATTGTTTGCAATTTCATCAGGAGGTAAATGGCAGTGGTAATCAATTATTGGTAATTGTTCTGCAAAATCATGATATAGCACCTCCGCAGTTTTGGTTTCCAATAAAAAATTTTCGTTCAAAAAACTTTTCATATTTATATAAAATTGAAAGGTAATTTATTTAAATGATTATTTGAAAATAGTAAATATAAAAACCTCAATCAGGGTATAATATGTGAACTTATAAAATATTGATTGTCAAATTCTAATAAATTGCCAATTATGACATATAATAACAACTAATTTAGAAAATTTTAATTTGATTATTAGCTGGATAGTTAGTCAAAATTTCGGAGAGAATTTTATGCACACAATAGTTGATGGATTTGTATTTTTACCCTTATAAATTCTCATATGGAAAATAAGCCTATTGCCCGTAAATTAAGACTGCTATCACAATTGATGGAATTGCATGATGCTAACCCTTTTAAAATAAAATCGGTAGCCAATGCGGCTTTTAAAGTTGATAAACTCCCCTTCCCCATAGCCGGAAAAAATTTAGCTGAGCTCGAAAAGATTGATGGTATAGGCAAAAGTATAGCTACCAAAATTATCGAATTGCTTGAAACGGAATCGATGGTTGAGTTAGATGAATTTCTAGATAAAACCCCGAAAGGAGTGGTTGAAATGATGGGAATTAAGGGCATTGGCCCAAAAAAAGTAGGTATTATTTGGCATGAATTGGGTATTGAAAACATTGGTGAACTTTATTATGCTTGTAACGAAAATCGATTGGTGGAGGCAAAAGGCTTTGGTTTGAAAACGCAGGAAGATATCCGAAAGGTAATTGAATTTACTATGGCAGGATTAGGAAAGCATTTGTACGCCAAAATTGAACCGGATGCCAATGCTTTATTGGAACATATTAAGAAACTAATTCCTGAAATACAAATATGCTTTGCAGGGGATTACCGCCGATGCCTAGAAATTATTGATAAATTAGTTATTGTTGTTGGATCTAAAACTATTGAAAACACCTTCCACAAGATCCTTACCACAAACTTATTTGAAAATACACATGCTATTGAAAATACTATTATTGGCAATTTGCAAAGTGGATTGAGTGTTGAGATAGTTTGTGTTGAAACTAATAATTTCTATAAAGAATTATTTACCCTTACGGGTAACGAGGAACATGTACGAGCAATTTTAAACCTTCCTAGTTCAACTGAAGGTGCAAAAAGCGAGGAGGCCATTTACAAAAGTGCTGGTTTACATTATATTGAACCTGAGCTAAGAGAGGGCAGTACATATATTATAAATGCCAAAGACAACACTTTACCACAATTAATTAATTTAAGTGAATTAAACGGAAGCTTACACAACCACAGCATCTGGAGCGATGGTATCAATACAATAGAAGAAATGGCCTTGTATTGCCGTGATGAACTTAAACTAACCTATTTGGGTATGTGCGATCACAGCAAAAGTGCTTTTTATGCCAAAGGCTTAAGCATTGAGCGTGTACTACAGCAACAAGAAGAAATTGATCATCTTAATAAAAAGTTGAATGGATTTAAAATATTTAAAGGTATAGAGTCTGATATTTTATACGATGGAACCTTAGATTATCCTGATGATATTTTAAGTCGATTTGATTTTATTGTGGCATCGGTACATTCTATATTAAAAATGGATGAAGAAAAAGCT
This sequence comes from uncultured Mucilaginibacter sp., assembly GCA_903927645.1. GTDB lineage: Bacteria > Bacteroidota > Bacteroidia > Sphingobacteriales > Sphingobacteriaceae > Mucilaginibacter. The sequence goes on along the minus strand of CAIYNX010000251.1, from coordinate 1,473 downwards.
ACCTCACGCTTAATAAAAGCAATTGAAAATCCTTATACAACCATACTAGGGCACCCTACTGGTCGATTGCTTTTAAGTCGAGATGGTTATCCAATTAACTATACAAAAGTAATTGATGCTTGTGCCGCTAACAACGTGGTGATAGAAATAAATGCAAACCCATTAAGACTTGATTTAGATTGGAGATGGCAAAAATATGCGCTCGATAAAGGAGTATGGCTTTCCATTAACCCTGATGCGCATCGCAAAGAAGGTTTTTTAGACATGTATTATGGTGTACTTGTAGCTCGTAAGGGAGGATTAACTAAAGAAAGATGTGTTAATTCATTATCTTTGCCCGAAATTGAAAGTTTTTTTAACAACAGAAAAATAAACAAGCTTTCAAAAACTTGATATAGCAATAACCGCATCATTTATTGACTTGTAATTGGCAAAAGCCTGCTGCATAAAACCATTGAACCTCAAATTGAATGAGCTTAAAAAATAAAGTTAAAAACTTAAACTCAATACCAAATAAACCATCCATTTTGGTTGTAGGCGATTTGATGATTGACCGATATATATCGGGCAATGCTTCCCGACTATCACCAGAAGCCCCAGTTCCAATTGTTAACGTAAAAAACGAAACCTCTACACTCGGGGGTGCCGGTAATGTAGTACAAAATCTGGTTGCCTTAGGAGCAAAAGTAACCATTGCTGGGATGATAGGTGATGATGAGGCTGGGCAGCAGGTTATTAAATTACTTGAAGAAGATGGTGTTAGAGTAGAAACTCTTCTAAAAGATCATACAAGACCAACGACTGTAAAAACCAGGGTTTTGGTTGGCAGTCATCAACTGGTAAGGATTGATAGAGAGACAACGAGCCCGATTTCGATTGATTTGGAAAACCAATTGGTTAAGAAATACGAGACTATTATTGAAAATAATGATATCATCATTTTTTCAGACTATAACAAGGGTCTTTTTTCCCCTTCCCTTACCCAACGACTCATTAAAATAGCAAACCAGCATCAAAAAAAAGTAATTGTTGACCCAAAAGGATTAAACTATGAAAAATATAATGGTGCTTTTATTATAAAACCCAATCGGAAGGAATTGGCAGAGGCAGCGAAGGTTGAAAGTGTAAAAACAATTGAGGACATTAAAATAGCAGCCGATATAATTTTAAAGCAAACAAATGCCACTTATTTAATAGTCACCCTATCAGAAGACGGTATGGCTATCATAAGCAAAGAAAATACGCAATTACTTCCAGTAAAAGCAACAGAGGTATTTGACGTTACCGGAGCTGGTGACACTGTTATTTCAACAATTGCCTATTTTCTAGCTATTGGTTTTTCAATTGAGGAAGCTTGCGAGCTGGCTAACCATGCTGCTGCAATTGTTATAAGACATATTGGCAGTGCAACTACAACAATAGATGAAATATTAGTGGATATGGAGAATAATTAATAGTGAATGGTTGATTTAT
>CAIYNX010000250.1 GCA_903927645.1 uncultured Mucilaginibacter sp. | reverse complement strand
TTATTTAAAAAGAGCTTTGATTTTTTGCAACTAAAAGACCCTAAAGTATTTGTTGATGTTACCTATTTGGGAATAAACCTAACCAAGGGCGATGAAGAAGGAATTTGGAACAAACTAATCAAAAACCAGCAAACGATATTAAAAGACAAGCGATTAAGGCATCGAAATTTCGGGGTTTATTCCAAGCACAAATGCCCGTATGAGGATTGCATTTATCAAGGTTTAATGGTTAGGCCAAACTCATTTCTAGCAGAATGCAATATGCATTTTATAGGTGATAAGTTTAAATACCAACAAAAGGCAAAATCATTAAGGCGAAAGTCAGAAAGAAAAAATGAAAAATTGATTATTAATGAGCAAATGCTATCCGCGGGTTGAAATTAGCGATGCGGAACGCCATTGCGCTTAATACTAAAAATGGCTTTAGTATTATGAAAGAAAGCTTAGCGGGACCAAAGATTAAACCCTGCACTAACTTTTTTGCTTTTTTAAATAGCTTTTCCCGTCGTTTACAATTTTAAGTCCATAGGCTGTGGTTGATAGGGCACAACCCATACAAACAAATGCGTTGATGGTTTTATAACCAAATTGGTTGGAGGATATAAGAACGATGCCTATACCTGCGATTATTGAGATCCAATAACCCATAATTAGAAGAAATTTCCTGTTGAGTATTTTGGCTAATGGCAAAAAATGCATACCAACTATCAAGGCCATAACCGTAATAAAAAGATAATCTACACCAATGTTTAAGAGGATGTTTTTGGCTAAAAAAATGGCAACACCCTCTAAACCAAAAATGATATAAAACCATTTATCTTTTTTACCATCAGTTTCAATGCTTATTGTGGGTAAGTGCTTACTGCTTTTTACAAATCTCAAATACCAAATAATTAAGTATAAAACTACCAATCCAAAAACAAGCCCCGTAATCCTAAAATCAAGACCATTAAAAAAGTAGGTGGCCAAAATTGCCCACGCTGCACTAAAAATAATCATTAAAAACAAACCACCTGTATAGGCGTCAAGTTCTGTTTTTCTATCTGCCATCGTTTCAAATTTTTTCGTAAATAAATTTCTTTTAATAAAAAGGCATGGTTCATGATACCTATCAGGTTGTTCAGCCTAAGGGTTACTTAAGCATACTTACTGTAACAAAACAATCCTAATTCGGGAGTTAGGTAATGATGTTCTGCATTACGCTATTGCGGTAAGCATACCATTCACAAAAAACCATTCCAATAAATTATAAAACAATAATACTTAATAAAACGTTGATAAAAAATATACCAAGAGCTATTTGCACTTGTGTTTTTAATACCCCTTTATAAATATTCATTTATTATACTACTATGAAAATCAAATTATTAATTCTTACTATTATTCTCACCATCTCATCGTTTTTTTCATTCGGCCAAGATCGGCACCAAGACGATAGAGATAGAAAACCTAACCACCATGGTCAATACTTCGCACGTGGTCATTGGAGATGGCATAGAAATAACCATTACCACAATAGAAGATTCGGTAGGCACTACATACGTAGCAGACGGAGATTTTAAGTAAAACATTCCAAACAAAACCCAATGGTTTAAAGATGGCTATCTTTTTACTATTGGGTTTTTTATGTTATAATGATCCTTTTTTATTCCCCGTAAAATCAAACGGTACTATTAGTTTAAAGCTAATGTTTCTACCCATGTTGTAAACACCTACCCTATTAGTGGTGTAGTTTACCGGGTAATATTTAAAACGGCTCATATAATCAATATAGGCGGTATTGAACAGGTTATTGCAAACTATGTACAGCTTACAAACTACTTTTCCGTTTATATTTATATCACCCCCCGCACCTGCATCAAACAATACATATCCCTTGGTTGCCGAGTTGCTGGCCGCGTATTCAAAAGGAGTAAGGGCTGTATTTAAACCATTGTAAATAGCGTATTGCCTATAAATATTACTTTGCTCAAAACAATCTAAAACGCCAAATTTAAAATAGGCATTGCTAATTGGCCCTTTCTTGTTTAAAATTGGAAACTTGAGGTTGGCGGTAATGCGCGTTGGTGGCACAAATGGCAGGTATTTGGCACTATCGGCTACATTTAATAAACCGCCGGCTACTACACTTAAAGTGGTATTTAATTCAACCCAAGGTATTGCTATTGGGTGCAGGTTAAACATCAACTCGCCACCATAAAGTAGGGCGGCACCTTGCTTATATTTGTAAACCGGGGCAGCGCCCAAGCCAACCGCATTCAATGAGTTATTGATTGAGTCGGCACCCGAAGCCGTTTTTAGTCCTTGGGCATAAATAAAATGATCAATATGGTTGTTGAATAAATTTAGCTCAAAATCAAAATTTGGGGTATTGGCTCCAAGGGTAATATCTTCTTCTAAATTGGTTTCGGGTTGTAGTTTATTATCGCCAATTTCGTATACTACCGTGCCATCATGCACCCCGTTTGCGGCACATTCGGCCACATTTGGGGCTCGCCATCCTCGGGCAATATTTGCTTTGATATACAAGGCCTTATTAAAATTATAGGCTCCCCCAAAACTAAATGACATGCCATTAAAATGAGAGGTGAAGCCCTTAAATTCATGTATGGCGTTTGCAGTATAGGGAGAAACCGGTGCCTGATTGGTTGAATCGACCCAATGGTCGGCTCCGGTAAAGGTCCGGTTATCATACCTTAAACCGCCAATCAAATTCAGTTTACCGTATTGTTTCTCGATGGTGCTAAAACCACCAATTTCAAAATAATTATAATTAGGGATCAGTAATAAAGTACCTAAACTTTGTGATGATTGATAAACCCCATTTACCCCCTCACTCAGCTTAAAACTACTTGCTGCAGGTAAAACATACTGTACATTATAGGTTGCCCCGTTTGATGAATAATAGATATCAGAAACATCGGGTTCGGTGGGATCATTGTTTTCTTGGCGTTGGTTTTTTTGATATGAAAATATCGCCTTTAAACGCCCGCTACCAAGGGCAATAGAATTATCCCAGACAATTTTTGTATGTCTTATATGTTGATTAATTACAAATGGTGTATACGAGGCTTTTTCCTGCTGGGTAGGTAATACATATATTGGTTGGCCATTATTTAAACCGGGGTAAGCAACAGGCCTTTCCAAAGCGCCCGAAACCGAATCGCGGGTACCATCAACTATGCCTGTTTCCATATCAAAATAACTGGCATGCAATTGGGTATAACCCCATTTGCGGTATAAACCAATGGTACCGTCTGTATTAAAATTACTAAATTGCGAATTTAGCACATAGCCATCAACCGGGTTTGTATAGGCATGCGCCTTGCTATTATCAACACGGGCACTCCATGAAATACCATTATTGGTTCCGCCTATAAAAAGCATATTGTTGATAAGCCCGTTATTGGTTTGATAGTTAAAAAGAAGTTCGCCATTTACTTGTCCTTCGGGTTTTGGCCCTTCGGGTATCAGGTTAATCACCCCTGCAATGGCGTCGGAACCATAAGCCAATGATGCCGGACCTTTTAAAATCTCAAACCTGTTTACTGCGTTTGGGTCGGCCTCAATACCAAATTCATCAAACCAAGGCTGGTCAATTTGTTGTACACCATCATTTATGGTAAGTACCCTATTGTAACCAAGACCCCTTATTACAGGTTTCGAGATACTTTGTCCGTCGGTTATGGCAGAAACGCCCGGCACCTTGCTAATGGCATCAATTACATTGGTAGCCGAATTTTGGAGCAAACTATTATTGTTTACTACTGTAACCGTAACAGGGTTATTTCGTCTATCGGTTGCAGTACTAAGCCCGGTAACCACCACTTCATTTAATACAATGCCTTGTTTATTGAGTAAAAAATTATTGTTGATACTACCTTTTATAAAAACCTTTTCAATAAGCTTTGCATAACCTTCGCTACTAATCTCAACCAAATACTCGCCGACTGGCAAATTCTTAAAATTAAATCGCCCGGCCGAATCGGTATACGCGCTTACTTTTAAATCATAAATATTTAATTGTGCACCCTTTATCGGTATTTTATTGTTTACTGCCGATACCAAACCACTAAATTGGTTTTGTGCCTTTGCTAAAAATGGTGTACTAGTGAGTAAAAAAATAATGACAACTTTATAGTAGTAATTCATATAAAAAATTCGGAATTTAATTAATGTTGCTAATTTAAGGCACAAATAACATTCCGCACCCAAACCAAAAAACAAAGCATTGCATACCAAGTTTCTGCTAATCAATTTTTCTTGGTGTGGCAATTGCTTGGCTTTATAAGATCATAATTTTACCTCAAAATTAAAGGCTAACGTAATAAAATAATAACCTGTACTAATTACAAATATTTCTTTTTTTGACGTTTTCGACCTTTTTTGATGGGTGAAAAACGCCCATTTATTCTCTAAATTTACAATATTTAACCCAAAAATGGAAGTTTTAGGGGGATAAATGGTAGTTTTTGGAAGTTTCTGGAAAAAAGATTTTAATAATACCACATAAAAAAAGCGGCTTTTTTAAAGTCGCTTTTTTTATAATTAATTTGTTTTTTTGTGGTCCCGACGAGAATAACCTTGTACTCTCAATGTCTTGACTTTCAATATTTTATAGTGACTTAAATTGCGTACACACCGAATTACTCACCGCTTTTTTGATACAGATTAATTGCAAATCTTAGGGTGTAAAGATACGAAATATTACGCATACTCATAAACAGCATTTATGGCTAACCACCCCCGCAAGCCATAGCGCACACCATCCCATTTTCAACAGTTAAGCGACAACAGCGCGAGCCGGGTAAATAGTCAAGGCCGGGCAAGCCACTAAAAAACATAACACAACTGCCCGTTTATATAGCCTTTTCTTTTTACCCGGCGGTGGGCTATCTTCGCGGATGTGGTGAATATGGGAAGTTATCAATCAAAGCATTGTCGAACAGCAAATCAGTAAAGCACATAGCCAAATATGCAGCTTAGAGCTTATCATCTTAACTTTTAAACAGCTCTCCTTATATTTTATAAAAAAAACGCTGTTTACTTGTGGAAGTTTTAAAGCGATAGCTGTCTTCATAATTCACTCAAAATTCCTTTATCTGTTGTTTTTTTCAACGAGTGCCGAAACATATAAAACGTAATGATGCGGAGGTAATCGCCAATCTCCCTGACTACTGGCTCTATAAAAACTTTTTGTTGAGCCTACTACTTTAATATTATAGTTTATCGGCTTGTTAACGGGGCTGTTCGGAATAAATTCAATAGCCGTCACAAAATCATCTTTCATATAAATATTATTCTGTTTTAAGTCAAACGTTAACCATCCTTTTGTAATCGCATGCGTTTGAGTGATGTTCGTATCATAAATTCTTGTTGTAGGGTGCCTGCCGTCATACTTGTAGAAATTGATCATAAATGTTCCACTATCCGGCCTTGAAGTACTGATATAAAGGCTAACCGCGGTGATTTTCGAAAGCGTTGCGTCCAAATGTATTAACTGAGCTATCTCGAAAATATCTTTTGGTTCGTACTCCCATCCGTAAATTGAATTAAGGAGTGGTAATTCGATTCACCGAATTTCTTTTCAACGAGCAGGGGAGATTTGATTATTACATCAGCCAATTGCTTTGTCTTTTGTTTAAGCTTTACGTTTACATTACTCGGCAAATCTGGTATTGCCGAGCTATAGTCCTGATAGCCTACCATGGAGAAAGTCAAGGTATCAGCCTTGTATTCAGCTGGAATTGTCAAGTTGAAACTCCCATCGCGTAGTGATACTGTCCCAACGTTTTTATGCCTGATCCCAATATTGACGTATGACAGCTTTTCATTACTTATTGAATCAAGTACAGTTCCATGTAAAGCCACCTGGCTACAAACTGTATTAAAGCTTGTAATGAGCAATATAATTTGAATTAGAGTTTTTCCCATAAGATCCATAATTCTGTTTTGTTTTTTACTAACGCCTGCGGTAAAGTTTCAGTTTTACTTAGATCGGTTAGGCGGGCAAACACAATTTGAATAACTTAATTTATTAGTTACCAACTTGTTAAAGAATGTTAAATTCTTAAATGCATTATCGGTTAATTGTAATTTCGTATACAGCGATACAAAAATTTCATCTGGAAACATGAAAATCAAACCCACATTTAGCATTAATATGTTTTATCTTCTATCTCTAATAATAATATTATTATCCGGCTGCAAGGGTGACAGTCATACAACTAAACAAAAACCATTGACAACGATTGAGGAGTTTACTTGCTATTCAAACACTGTTAAAGATACTTTTTATATTTCCGTTCAGTTACCTTTAAATTATAAGCAGGAACATAACCAACGTTATCCGGTGGTAGTGCTAACCGATGCAAACTTTTATTTTCCGATGCTGGCTCCCATCATGCATCAATATGAAAAGGGCGGGTTGTTACCGCCGCTAATACTGGTAGGCATAGGATATAAATCTTTTGAATTGATGAATTCATTAAGAGTGCGGGATTACCTTTATCCGAAAGCAATACCATCCGACGAAATGAAAGCACCAGGTGGCGGGCAGCGTTATTATCAATTTTTAACTCACGATCTCCTACCTAAAATAGATTCGAATTATAGAACCGAAACGAATACCAGGACCTTACTAGGGCACTCATTCGGTGGTTACTTCTCATTATTTGCATTACTGGAACAGGTAGCTGAAAAAAGAAATGATTTTAAAGGCTTTGTATCGGCCAGTCCATCCCTGTGGTATAATAATAATTATCTTTTCAGGCTACCCCAACAACTCGCAAACGCATCGCATAGAGACAGCCTAAACGTCTTTTTGAGTGTTGGCGCGCTGGAAACGCCAAAAGAATGGACATTACAACCGGTAGAAAATATGTCAAAACAAATTAATGGTAAACAAATAGGTAAGTTGAAATTATCTACAGTGATTTATACTGATCTGCATCACATGGATGCCGGGTTAATTTCTTTTATATGCGGTATAGAAAAAATGTACACGGCACCAACTCACTAAATACTCTTAATTGATTATAGGACAGCAAGATTAATTCGCAACTATTTAAAGTGCAAAAATTATGAAAAAATCACTAATAACCTTAATTCTATGCCTCTCGATTCTGCTTGTTCATGCACAAAGTTCCTTTCATGGATTTGTCGTGGATGCCGATACAGGAAACCCGCTTGCCTATGTAAGTATTGGTGTTGTTGCAACGAGTGTCGGCACTGTTTCGAATGAAAAAGGCGAATTTAGTTTAGTGTTTAATAAAACTATAAAAGGTGCTGATTCTGTAAAGTTTTCAATGGTCGGTTATAAAGATGTTGCTTATAAGGTTTCCGATTTCGGAAAACAATTTAGTCAGGGGAAGGTATGGGTAAGTATGAAAAGCAAAGAAATTGCACTGGTAGAAGTTGTAATTAAACCCCGTAAAAATAAGGAGAAATTTCTTGGTAATAAGACCCAATCAAAAATGCTTGGGGGCGGATTTGGAACTAAGGATGTCGGTTCTGAAATCGGTGTGATTATACCGGTAAAAAATGAAGAAGCTTATTTGGAAAATTTGAATTTCTTTATTTCTCACAATAGTTACGATAGCTTAACTTTCCGTGTAAAGTTATATAAGTTAAAAGGCGGAATGCCGGATGAGTCCATCCTTAATGCCAATGTTATTATAAAGATTGGCAAAGTAACCGGAAACATTACTGTTGATCTGACGAAATACAATATAGTTGTTAGTGATGACTTTCTGGCCTGTATTGAATGGCTTGACAGAAAAGGTCCGCCGACGGGTCGCATTTTAAATATTTCTGCGGCACTCCTTGGCTCAACATATATAAAAACCGCCAGTCAGGGTGTTTGGGTGGTTAAAAAAGGAGCTGGCCTGGGAATCAATGTAAAAGCCGATATAACGAAGGATTAATTTATTAATGTTTTTGATCGTCATAGTCGGTGATTTACGGGCAATCCTACTGACTTAGAATAAAAAGCGAAAAGAAAATTGAAAAATCTTAGAATCGTAAGCAGCCAAAAAAAGAAAACACCTGTGCCGGCTTTTATAGCCAACTTTTAAATTTTTATCTCGGCGTGGGCTATCTTTGCCGTGGCGGTGAATAAGAATATCCGGAAAGTACAGCAGACACGTCAGTTACGCAAAATTCAATACACTAACAAACGAAATATGTTTATGGTGTAATTTAATCCCTCACCACCTTCCCGGCTTTAATTCATATTGATGATGTCGCTGTTGCATAGCTTGTTTTTGTTGTTCGCGCTTAATTTGTTGTTCCTTTAGTTGTTGCTTGCGTATATTTTCTTCCTGTTCAATTTCTTTCATTTCCAGCCGTTGCTCGTAATCACCGTTTTTTAAGGCATTAGCATATTTAAAAGTTTCATTGAGTTCACGCTCATAAACAAATGTTTTGTCAAACCGTTTCTCTGCACTTTGTTTAAATGCTGTGCGGTCAAACTGGCCTACCTTTAGGCTGTGCGCTTGATTTTTACCCCTGGAATTATTCAGCGGACTAAGCTTTATAGTATTACTGACATCCTTACGACTGACAATAATTTGAATGTGCATCTGTTCGCCCGGTTTCTGATCGCCTTTTTTTACATGGCCGTTTTTAACTTCTTCATCTTTGTAGGTATAGTAACGGTGGTTTTCCAACTTCCCAAAATACACCAGATCTTTATTGCCGTTAATATTGTTACGCTTAAAATTTAAGGCGTAATCATTCATCACCTGGTTAGCGTATTGTTTTAATTGCTGTTTGGCTCCATCTTCGCCGTACTGTTGCTTTAGGTAGCTGATCTCTTTTTCACTCGGGCTAATATTGATTAGAAAAAACTTGGTTTCATCTTTAGAGAGCTTAGCGACATTATTGTCAATGGTATATCTTACATCGTAAGGCTGTATGTTGTTACGATCCTGGTTAAACCAGTATTCCGGCTGATTTAGCTTTTCGGCAACACGGTTTTCCTTTTCCAAATAAGTAACAAGTTGTCCACTACTGCCTTTATTGTTACCGGTCTCGTTTTGTGTGATATTGATATACATAGTTATTGCTATTAAATTATAAGTTCTTTACCTGTTGCCGTACATGGCTGGTAAGCTCATCTTTCTCGGCTTGCTTACTGAAGCCGCTTATTTGCTCCCGGCTTTTAATGTAGTACTCCAAAAGGTCGGAGAATTTAGCTTTCAGGATTTTTTTATCATGTTGGGATGTATCTAACTTTTGAAGAAATCCAACTATTTGACCAATGTTGTTTGAATGTGTTTGAAAAGCCGCTTTTTGCACATCGTTGTGCTTAATGATATTTTCATTAAAAAAGGTAATGATCTTGCCCTGCGCTGCAATCATCCTTTCACCGTCTTTCTTCATCGGCCTTAATAATTCTTCTTCCTGGGTTTTTATAAAGCCTATGATGTTATCGGTCTTTTTATTGATCTCTTTCTTAAGCACTTCATCATTGAGATCCCGTGGGTCTTTCTTGGACTTAAAAAAATAATCTACCATCGCGATAAAGAAATCCAGCTTAGTCATCCCGGATTTAAGGGCGACCTTTTGCAATTTTTCATCCACACTTATAGAAAACCTTAGCGTTTTTATTTTCTGACTTTCCTGTACTTCCATTATCTTATATTTTAAATTTTGAAACCTAACATACCGCCGGGTATGTTAAAATCGGTCTTTAAACAAGTTAGCGGGGGGTAAAACATACTGCCGGTATGTTGTAAACGGCCTTGCCCCGCAGGGCAAGCGGAAAAAGTCGGGTGCGCCCGACTTCCGCTTGCTCCCCCCGCTTTCGCGGTTGGACTTTAATTTGTTACCCAAGTTGCCCTTTCTTATGGCTATTTGGATATATGCTTAGTAGGCCGAAAAAAATCCCTTTGAAAGAACTCTACGGTTAGCAATCCGGCCAATGCTATTGAACACACCAGTCCATATTCAACCGTTAAGCAACCAAAAGCGCAAAGCCGGGTAAAATGTCAAGGGCGGGCAAGCCAATAAAAAAACAAAACACATCTGCCCGTTTATATACCCTTTACTTTTTGCCCGGCGTGGGCTAAATTCGCTGTCGCGGTGAATAATCAATGGCAGCTACTTCACTTTTAACAATTACCAATCATCCGATTTATACCCTATTCTTTTGCGGGGTTTCGGTTCATTTTTCTTTTCCAATAGTTCATCCAAATAGCGGAATACGATCTCCATGTTTTTATCCTGGTTATCCAACTTTGATTTTATTTTTTCCACCTCCAACCGTAAATCAGTATTATCAAACAGCATTTGCCGCAGTTTGGTAAAAATGCGAATGATCTGTATGTTGACATTTATCGCCCGTTCGCTGTTTAAAACGCTGGATAACATCGCCACCCCTTGTTCGGTAAAACAAAAGGGGACATACCTTAAACCTTGTTGGTCTGATTTGGAGGTCACAAATTGTGACCTCCAAATTTGAAATTCCTCTTTACTCATTTCAAACATAAAATCCTCCGGGAACCTTGCGATGTTACGTTTTACAGACTGTTTCAAAACCTTTGTTTCTACTTGGTATAGTTTAGCCAGATCACGGTCTAACATAACTTTTTGACCCTTTATGTAATAGATTTGGTTCATTACTATTTCATCGGGTATTAGTGCTTTCTCTTCCATATTTTGGATGCTTTTAAGTTGTCATAAATTAATTTGATGTCGCAATTTGCGACATCAAATTTGTGGGTACATTAGTCATTAGCAAATTTTTGCCTTAGCAAAGCCATATCCTTACTGACTTTCAAATCCAAAACTTTTGCGTAATGCTGTGTGGTTTTAATATTGGTGTGGCCTAACATCTTGCTAACGCTTTCGATAGGTACGCCATTGGATAAAGTTACCGTTGTAGCGAATGTGTGCCGGGCCATGTGAAAGGTGAGCGTTTTGGTAATGCCGCATATATCAGCAATTTCCTTTAAGTAGCTGTTCATCCGCTGATTGCTCAAAACGGGCAAAACAAGGTTCTTATTTACGCACTGCGGGTGATCGGCGTACTTATATACAATATCAGCAGCTATAGCTAATAAGGGTATTCTTGAACTGGTATCTGTTTTCTGCCTTGTTGTAAATATCCATTGTTCACCGTCAACACCTTTGGCTATTTGATGGCGTTGTAATTTCTGCACATCTGCATAGCATAAGCCGGTATAACAGCAGAATACAAATATATCCCGCACCTGTATCAGTCTTTCAATAGTGATACCCTTAATCACTATTGCTTCCAATTCATCCTGCATTAAAAACTCTTTTTCTTTCGCTTTGGCCTTTGACCTATAATTGATAAATGGATTATCGCTTAACCATTTGTTAGCTAAACAATTGTTAACGATTTTTTTTAGGTGCTTTACATATTTGGCGGCAGATACCCCGCTGCATTTGCATACCGTTTTTAGGTAAAATTCATAATTGACAATAAAGGCATGGTTCAAACTTTTAACATCCATATCAGCTATGCCATATTGATGCTGCACAAACAACGACAAGTGCTTAAAGGAACTGCGATAACTTTTAAGGGTGTTGGCTACAAAGCCATTGCCAATTAATGCTTTTACCTGGTCGTTATGCTCATTAAATAACGCTACTATATAGTAGGGTTTTTCTGCACGGCCAATAAATTGATTACGTAACCTGTCGGCGGTAATACTTTCACCTGCGCCAATTAGTTGCTGGTGGGCGTTCATTACTTTGGCTTGCAGGGTGTCTAAGTAACTGTTTAAAGCCCTTACTTCCGATTTAGTGCCGATGCCCCGCCCGGAGTGGTTGTTCCACCCTGACGGCTCACAATCCCGCCCGGCAGACACTTCCGAACGTTTCCCATTAACCGTAATACGCATATAAACAGGCATATTACCTGATACGTAGGCTTTTTGTTTCTTTAAATAAAAGAGCAGATTGAAATTAGTTTTCATGATTACAAGCATTAAAAAGTTAAACAAATGTATGCTTGCAACTAATAGGTATCAAGATGTTCAATTATTGAACTGGTTGGTAGTCAATAATTTACGGCGTTTTTGGTGAGTAGTAACTTTGCTTTATGGTACTCACCGAATTACTCACTTTTTTAACGTGATTTGGTGCATATTTTGGTGTTTTGACCAAAAAACAAAAGCCTGCAATCATTTGATTTGCAGGCTTTTATCATGTTTTGATATTGATTTTAGTGGTCCCGACGAGAATCGAACTCATATCTAGAGTTTAGGAAACTCCTATTCTATCCGTTGAACTACGGGACCTTGTATCTTATTGCTCATTTACAGCATGCATTATTCGGGCATTTATAATTTTTGCAAAGGTGCAAATTTGGATTGAGTTGGACAAGTTTTACTTAGCAAGTTTAGTACTTGCTAGCCTAAAGCCATTATCCGCTTTTAATTACCTGATTACAGCACCATTGTGCATCCCATCCCCTGCCGAAACAAAGCCAAGCTTGCCTTCGCTGTTCTCGGCCATCAAAATCATTCCTTGCGATTGTATGCCCTTTATCTCCCTTGGCTCCAAGTTCACCAAAATACTTACCCTTTGCCCTATAATGGTCTCAGGTTCAAAGAATTCCGCAATACCCGATACCACGGTGCGCTCATCAATACCTGTATCAATGGTTAGTTTAAGCAGTTTTTTTGTCTTGGGCACACGCTCGGCGGTCAAAATAGTACCGGTGCGTATATCCATGGTGGCAAAAGCTTCGTAGGTAATGTTCTCTTTAGCAGGCACCATTGTTACCATGTTTTGGCTAGTCATTGCCGCTTTCTTGTCAAACAGTTTCTGCATTTGGTAATCTATTGCATCATCCTCTACTTTCTCAAACAACAAGGTTGCAGGGTTTAAGGCATGTCCGTTTTCAAAAGCAATAGTTTCATCATATCCAAAATCAGATACAGGTAAGTTCAGCATGTCAGCAATCTTATTTACCGTATTTGGCAAAAATGGCTGCATATATCTTGCTAAATAGGCAATAATAATCAAGCAGTTATGCAATGCCAGTTTAGCATCTTCCGGATCTGTTTTTATGGTTTTCCAAGGCTCTTTTTCGGTTAAATAGCGGTTACCCAAGCGAGCTATATCCATGGTTGCTTGCAGGGCCTGTCTAAATTTAAAACTTTCCAAGCTGGTCTCAACCTCAACACCTAAACGGGTAAGCTCCGTAGCTAATAATTCATCTTGAAGTATTATTTTGTTGTGATTGCTTACCACCTTACCCTCGTAAAACTTGTGCATCAAAATCAAAACACGGTTTACATAGTTCCCCAATATGGCAACCAATTCATTATTTACACGTGCCTGATAATCTTTCCAGGTAAACTCGCTATCGCTGGTTTCGGGCAATATGGACGTGAGTACATAGCGCAACTCATCCTGCTTACCCGGAAATTCTTCCAAATATTCGTGCAACCAAACCGCATGGTTGCGTGAGGTTGATAGCTTATCGCCTTCTAAATTTAAAAATTCATTGGCAGGCACATTTTGTGGCAGTATATATTCGCCATGCGCATGCAATATAGATGGGAAAATAATACAATGAAATACAATATTATCCTTCCCAATAAAATGTAGCAAACAGGAATTATCTTCCTCATTATCCTGCTTCTTCCAATAAAGCTTCCAATCCTTGTTATGATCAATGGCCCATTGCTTTGTGGCTGATATATAGCCAATTGGCGCATCCATCCACACATACAGCTTTTTACCCTTGGCTTCTTCCAATGGCACATCAATACCCCAGTCTAGGTCGCGTGTCATCGAGCGTGGCTGCAAACCCGATTTTAACCAAGATTTACATTGTCCCATTACATTTACCTTCCAATCATTTTCCTTTTCGGCCAACCATTGCTCTAGCCAGGGTTGGTACTTATCAAGCGGTAAATACCAATGTTTAGTAGGCTTAAGTATTGGTGTTTTACCACTTAAGGTTGATAATGGGTTAATTAAATCGGTCGGGTTTAAAGAGGTGCCACAGCGTTCGCATTGGTCGCCGTAAGCTTTTTCATTGCCACAATTTGGGCAAGTTCCTATAATATATCTATCAGCCAAAAACTGCTGATATTCTTCATCATAATATTGCTCCGAATAGTTTTCAATAAACTCATCTTTCTCGTACAGGTTTAAAAAAAACTCTTGCGATAAATCATGGTGTATAGCAGCCGATGTACGGTGATACATATCAAAATCAATGCCTAGCTCCATAAAGCTGGTCTTTATTTGCTCGTGGTATTTATCAATAATGGCCTGTGGGGTTGTTCCTTCTTTTTTTGCCTTGATGGTAATGGCGGCGCCATGCTCGTCTGATCCGCAGATATGAATAACATCCTTCTTTTTAAGGCGCAGGTGACGAACAAAAATATCAGCAGGAATATAAGCGCCTGCCAAATGCCCTATATGTAGCGGACCATTGGCATAGGGCAATGCCGAGGTAACAGTAAACCTTTTATATTGATTAAAATTTTTCATGCTTATGCAAAGATAGGGTTTATGTTGGGATCCCGATAGCTATCGGGACCGAAAGTCTGGAAGTCGGGAGGTTGGTTTGGCCTAAGGAAGATAAATAGTTTTTTAGTTGCGATATTTACAAGTAGATGCACTTAGAATCAGGCTTGTTGCAAATTTTTCTTAATATTGATTTATGAACAGGTCAAGCAATCCAACAAATTCTAAAAATAACAATAGCGAGAAAGTAGATAACACGCAACTAAATACTCTTTCCAACTTTCGGACTTACGGACTTCCCGAATTACGGACTCCTCCCCTCCTCCAAAAGGGTGATAAAATAGCCATAACTTGTCCGGCTAAGAAGCTGCCGCAACCCATGGAGCAGGCGGTTGAGTTATTGCAATCGTGGGGACTAGAAGTTGTTTTGGGGGATACTTTAGATTTGAGCTATCATCAATTTGCCGGGGATGATGACCAGCGTGCTGCTGATTTACAACGGTTTATAAATGATGATACCATAAAGGCCATTATTGCAGCACGTGGTGGCTATGGTACCATCCGAATGATTGACAAGGTTGATTTTGGTCCCTTGGAACAATACCCCAAATGGCTTATTGGCTTTAGTGATATTACTTTGTTGCATACACACCTTTTTACCAATATAGGCTTGGCAACCATACATGGCCAAATGCCTATTAATATACCCGACGCCTCTGCACATTCATTAATTACTTTGAAACAGGCTTTGTTTGAAGGTACACTATTATATAAGGTACACCCGCAACCGCTCAATAGGCTTGGCAAGACAAGTGGCATACTGGTTGGGGGAAACCTATCCTTATTAATTGCAGCGGCGGGGTCCATATCCGACCTCGATTATACCGACAAGCTGCTTTTTATAGAGGATGTTGGCGAATACCTTTATGCTATTGATCGAATGCTGCATTCATTAAAGCGTGCCGGAAAACTTTCCAATTTGGCAGGTTTAATAGTGGGCGGTTTTTCGGAAATAAAAGACAATGACATTCCCTTCGGGCTAACCATATCCGAAATGATAATGGATATAGTAAAAGATTATGAATATCCCGTATGTTTTGATTTCCCCGCCGGACACCTACCAAACAATTGTAGCTTAATTTTAGGTAAGCCATCAGTGTTGGAAGTTGATAAGTATGGTGCCACATTACACAATTGAAAGCTAATCATTTAAATTGTTAGAATATTTTTTAGGGCTTACACCATTTTATAATAAAATGCGTTAAAACTCCAATTTATACCTTATTATATATGCAATTTAGGTTAATTTGTTTTCTTTTTTTGTTAACAACTTTATTTTTAAGTAGTTGTACAAAAATGATATACACCCACGAGGTGATTAGGAAAATAAAAACCAAAGACGATTTGGTGGATGAAATGGGCAACCCGGATACAATTAAAAAATACCCCGCTTTTCAGGAGTGGGTTTACTACCGCGATACTACAAGCATTACAGATGTAAGTATTGTTACTGATTCTACACAAAACTCGGCTGTACCTATCATTCACTCAAAACCAGTTTCGATGCGTGAAACAGAACATGATAAATACGTTAAGTTTTTGGTTGATACCAATAATAAAGTGATAGGGCATAAAAACCAAGGAGTAGACCTGTCGAAAAGAGTGAATAAAAACGCCGGAGAAACCATCCTTGATATTTTAGGCGGAACAGCCGCCCTAATACTTCTTGCAGGTTTGGAATATTTAAAATATTTAGGAGAGAATTAATGTTCGAATTTCGGACGTCGGAAGTTCGCCCAGATAGCCATCGGGGTCTGATTTGTTTTTTTAGTATCAAGTAGGTAGTATCGAGTATCAAGACTTTTGGCGCAAGTATTAAATTTCTGATAATTTTAATCACGTTAACTATCGGGACTGTAAATCCTAATTAAAACAATTGATTTTTTAGTATTAAGTAGCTAGAATCAAGACTCTTGTAGCGGTTATTAAAATCCTGATAATTCTAATCCCGATAGCTATCGGGACAGTAAATCCTGAGCCGATAGCTATCGGCCCAGACAATTTTTTCTCCTATTCTTTTCAAAAAGAATATTTATCCATTTTACTTTTGTTTGGTTCAATTATTTAAATTGCAACATGAAAAAAGTTTTGTTTAGCACTTCCATTATTTTATTTTTTTTATTGATGGGCAATAAAAATTTTGCTCAAGCAGTTGATGAAACCAATTTTGCAACAAGGCTATTAAGTATTACTAAGTTAAACATACATGGGGCAAGGTCGTACTTTTCAACCGATGCCTATTCTTATGGTGGTAACAGCACGGGCACGCTAAACGAAGGAGCTATTATTGATTTGTATAAATATAACGTAAACAATCAAAACTCAACTTATCTATATCAAATAGTGGCAGATAGTGTTTGCACCTCAGGCTATATTACTGATAAAGAAAGCGAATGCCAGCAAATTAAAAACAACTTTATCAGCCTGGGTTTCGCTCAAGTTGATACCCTCATTGCCGGATCAGAAAAAACCATTTTATTAAAAGGCGACCTTAAACTTTCAATCCAAATAAAGCAGAGCAATGGCATTACTTATTATATTATAATGCTGACTGATATTGATAAGGTAGCACGTTTAATAAAACTACCCATGAAACAATAAACACACCTATATTTTCATACTAATTAAAATTAATATATAAAACTTTTGAAATAATTACGAGACTATTTTAAATACTAGTAACTTGATACTATACAAGCCACTTATAAAACCGTTTAATTTCCATTTAATTTTGCTTGTAATAAGTTTTTGGCACTGGTAGGTACCTTGTGTTCATCTTTTTAATTTTTATTGATTATGCAGAGATTGTGAAGCTTTGGACAAACCCTTTATAAATTCCTTCTAAATTACCTATTATTGAATATGTATTTAATATATGCCAAACACCTACACCCAATTATACATTCATTTTGTATTTGCAGTAAAATACCGCGAAGCAGTTATTGAACAATTTTGGCAAGATAGGCTTCAGAGGTACATTACTGGTATTGTGCAAAAAAATGACCATAAGCTATTGGCAATTAATAACATGCCCGAACATATGCATCTTTTTATTGGTTTAAACCCTAAACAATCAATAGCAGATTTAATGCGTTTGGTTAAAGGGGGTAGTTCTGAATTTATAAATAAGGAAGGCTTTACAAAAAGGAAATTCCAATGGCAAGAAGGATATGGAGCGTTTAGCAATAGCAGGTCCCAAATAAACGCGGTAGTAAAATATATCCCAAACCAACAAAATCATCATTTAAAAAAATCATTCAGAGAAGAATATCTTGGGATCAAAAAAAATATGGGGTTGATTTTGATGACAAGTACATTTTTCAGGATTTGGTTGATGGATAAAGGGTAACCCCTATCGGGGCAAAAAATCAATCCCATTTTATTTTTCTACAAAGGTTTTGACACGATGGGTCAATCATGTTGGATATTATCACAAATACAAACATTTTATTTTTGCATATCCTATCTTATACTGTTTTAATCAATTTTTAAGATAGAATTTAAATATGTTTTTAATAATTATATCATCATTGAATCCTATCCTGTAGATATAAAACCTTTGTAGAAACAAACCAATAATGCAATTTTGCCCGGTCTTGCCGGGCTACCCTTCGCCTAATTTTCAATATCACTGAAACATTTCGAATACTTACCAAATTCCCCAACCACAAAACATGGAAAAAATTTATCATAAAAAGATTACTTTTTAGCTTTTCCTTACTAAGCATAAAACCCTAACTTTACCACGTTAAAAATATTTGAACCATGAGTTTTAGGATAGAACATGATACCATGGGCGAGGTACAGGTACCTGCCGATAAATACTGGGGCGCGCAAACCGAACGGTCGCGCAATAATTTTAAAATTGGGCCCGAGGCTTCTATGCCCAAAGAAATTATTGCGGCTTTTGCTTACTTAAAAAAAGCAGCTGCCTATACCAATACCGATTTAGGTGTACTACCTGCCGAAAAACGCGACCAGATTGCGCAGGTATGCGACGAGATTTTAACCGGAGCCTTGGCTGCCGAGTTTCCGCTGGTAATTTGGCAAACCGGCTCGGGCACGCAATCAAACATGAATGTGAACGAGGTAATTGCCAACCGCGCGCATGTGTTGCAAGGCAATAAACTGGGCGAGGGCAAAACCTTTATTCACCCAAACGATGATGTAAACAAATCGCAATCATCAAACGATACCTACCCAACTGCCATGCATATTGCTGCCTACAAAATGGTAACGGATGTAACAATCCCCGGCATAGAGAAACTTAGAGATACCCTGCAAGCAAAATCGGAAGCGTTTAAAAGCGTGGTTAAAATTGGACGCACCCATTTAATGGATGCTACGCCGTTGACGCTAGGTCAGGAGTTTTCAGGTTATGTATCGCAACTTAACCACGGTTTAAAGGCGCTTCGCAACACGCTCGACCATTTATCAGAACTTGCACTTGGCGGCACCGCCGTTGGTACAGGTATCAATACACCAAAAGGTTATGATGTAAAAGTGGCCGATTATATTGCCAAATTCACCAACCTGCCCTTCCGCACTGCCGAAAACAAATTTGAGGCATTGGCCGCGCACGATGCCATTGTTGAAACCCATGGCGCGTTGAAACAAATAGCAGTATCGCTCATGAAAATTGCGAATGACATCCGGATGCTTGCTTCCGGACCACGTTCGGGCATTGGCGAAATACATATTCCTGATAATGAGCCGGGTTCATCGATAATGCCGGGCAAGGTAAATCCTACCCAAAATGAGGCCGTTACCATGGTTGCGGCGCAGGTAATGGGGAACGATGTAGCCATCTCTATTGGTGGCTCAAACGGGCATTACGAACTCAATGTATTTAAACCGCTTATGGCTGCCAACTTTTTGCAATCGGCAAGGTTAATTGGCGATGCATGCGTATCATTTAATGATCATTGTGCTGCTGGCATTGAGCCAAATTATGCTGGTATTAAAAAGCACCTTGAAAACTCCTTGATGCTGGTAACCGCGCTTAATCCGCATATTGGCTATGAAAACGCGGCTAAAATTGCAAAAAAGGCTCTGAAAGAAAACAAGTCATTACGCGAAGCCGCTACCGAATTAGGTCTGCTTACAAACGAACAATTCGACCAATGGGTGCGCCCCGAGGATATGATTGGCAGTTTAAAATAAAAATCAACTTTACACCCTATCAGCTTGTAATATAAGCTGATAGGGTACTTAATATTATGCAAAAACCTTTAAGTTTCCGCATTTTTGTTTGTTCAATTTTACTGCTTTCGGCTTTTGCAGGTTGTAAGTTAAACCCTAATTTGCAAACCTCTGGTGTTGATATTATACAAGGCGATTGGCAGCAGGACTCCATCCCTTCTCAAAACCGCTTGCTAACCTTTTCGCTCTATCATTTAAAGTTTACTTGCGATTCGTTTTATTTCGACATTCATACCTATAGCAAAGTAAACATTGGCCCAGATACTTGCATGCAAGCCGGCAAATGGACAGAATATGTAAAGGGCACCTATATACAACAAAATGATACCCTACACCTAAAAGGACTTTTTTGCAATAAAAACTGGACTATTAAAAGCAATAAGGGTTGTTTGCGTTATGGCGACTATGATGAACTCATAAAGCTTAATAAAACTGATAGTACCCATATTACTTTCGCCCTAACAACCAGCGTAACACCTATAAATGCACATTTAATAAAGAAAAACACTTGCCATCCAAAACCAATTTAGCCATGAAAAAAGTTATTGTTCAAAAAATATTATTGGCCATTGCCATTATTTACCTACCTATACAAGCAGCAGCTTGGGGAGCCGAAGGGCATCGCATAGCGGGCCAAATTGCGGAGAGTTACCTAAGCCCAAAGGCAAAAAAAGCCATTGGTGGTATTTTAGGTTTCGAGAGTGTGGCCATTGCCAGTACCTATGCCGATTTTATTAAATCTGATCCTACCTATAATTACGTGTCCCCTTGGCATTATATAGATTTTGACAAGGTGTATACTTATCCCGAAATGCAGACTTTTTTGGATAAAGACAGTAATGTGGATGCTTATACCAAGATGAATTTTTTAATTGGCGAACTAAAAAAGAAAGATTTAAGCGCCGAAAATAAAGCATTGTATTTAAAGCTTTTGATACATATTGTTGAAGATGTACACCAACCCATGCATGTGGCCCATGCCGATGATAAAGGCGGAAACGATTTTAAGGTAAACTGGTTCAGCAACCCAACTAATATGCATTCGGTTTGGGATTCGCAGTTAATAGAATTTCAACAGCTAAGCTATACTGAATATGCAGCATCTATTAACCATACCACAGCAGACCAACGCAGCGAATGGCAAGGTGCCCCAATTAGCCAATGGCTGTTTGAAAGCAATCAAATTGCAGAAAAAATATACACCGATGTGAAGCCCGGCGACACATTGAATTATAAATACAACTTCAACAACATCAGCACCCTCAACCAGCAACTGTTAAAAGCAGGTGTAAGGTTGGCCGGTATTTTGAATGAAATATTTTCGTGATTTCGGATTTCGGAGGTTCGCCCCGATAGCCATTGGGGTCGGATTTGTTTTTTAAAATCAGGTAGCTGGTATCAATATTTTTTGGAGAGCCTTTAATTCTGGTAATTCTAGAATCCTGATTCAGACAATTTGATTTCGAAGTTCCGATTTCGGATTTGTAATTGTTTTTAAGTTCAGCGGTTTAATTTTAGAACTGGGTGAATGGCTATTTTTAAAAATCTTTTAATGCTTCCGGACTTCCCAACTTTCCGACTTCAAATCCCACAACATGCAACACACAACATACAACCCAAAGAAAATTCTCATGGTATGCCTCGGAAACATTTGCCGATCGCCTTTGGCGGAGGGGTTGATGCAGCATTTGGCAGATAAAAACGGACTAAACTGGCAAGTAGATTCGGCTGGTACGGGTAATTGGCATGTAGGCGAAGGACCCGACTTACGATCGGTACGCACCGCACATAAACACGGTATTGATATTAGTAAACAGGTATGCAGGCAATTCAAGACCATCGACTTTGATAATTTCGATATCATTTATGTGATGGATGAAAATAACCTGTCGGATGTACTGGCCAAAGCCCGTAATGCAGAAGAAGGTAAAAAAGTAAAGCTCTTATTAGGTGATAACATTGTACCCGATCCATACCATGATAATGGGCTATTTGAACCTGTTTTTAAAATGATTGAAGACGGATGCAAGGAGATTGTTAAAAACCATTTAGGAAAATAGTATTAATGATGTGCTGATTCTTTTTCAATCCTAAAAAAATATAAATCGCTATGATGCCAATAAATATTGCCATCGCGTTTTAGTCCCGCTTTCAGCAAAACATTTTGCGAGGCTGTATTTTCGGCATCGGTACAAGCGCAAATTTCGGTAAGGCCTTGCTCTTCAAAACCATATTTTACCAACGCTACTGCCAATTCGGTAGCCAAACCTTTACCCCAATAAGCAGGGGCAAAAACATAGCCCAGCTCTATACGGGTTGGGTCCGAGTCGGCGGGCTTTAATATGCAAACACCCATAAAAGCACCATCTTTAGGGTCAAAAATCCCCCATCTACCTAGCCCCGGCGATTCATAATAGGCAATTAAGGCGTAGGCAAATTGTTTTTTTGTTTCCGCAACCGTACGCTTGGGCACAAATACGGTTACCCGTTCGTCTTCATATAGGTCAACCAATAAGTGTTCTTCACTAGTATGAAATTCGCGTATCAGGATGCGTGATGTTTGGGTAATAATTTTCATGTAATCAAATTTAAAATATTTATACCGATATTTTGTATGGCAAAGGTCACTAGTTTGCTATTAAAAACTAGTTCTTAAATTTGATGAACGGGCTTTTAAAATAATCCTTAAATCCTGTTAACTTTGCCAGCTATGGCAGTTATCAAACCATCCGTACCAAAAGGCACCCGCGATTTTTCGCCCACCGAAATGGTGAAACGCAATTTTATATTTGATACCATTAAATCGGTATTCCGCAAATATGGCTATCAGCAGATAGAAACGCCCACCATAGAGAACCTAAGTACCCTTACAGGTAAATATGGCGAGGAGGGCGATAAGCTGATTTTTAAGATATTAAACAGTGGCGATTTCTGGGAAGAAGTTGAAAGCAAAAAGTTAGAGTCCATAAATTCCAAAAAATTAACCCCAATCATTTCCGAAAAAGCGCTACGCTATGATTTAACGGTCCCCTTTGCCCGTTATGTGGTTCAACACCAAAATGATATTACCTTGCCATTCAAGCGCTTTCAGGTACAACCTGTTTGGCGTGCCGACAGGCCACAAAAAGGCCGTTATCGTGAGTTTTATCAATGCGATGCTGATGTAGTGGGCTCCTCCTCTCTATTAAATGAAGCAGAGTTTGTGCTCATTTATGATGAGGCCTTAAGCAATTTAGGTTTAAAAGATTTCACTATAAAAATAAATAACCGCAAAATACTATCAGGCATAGCTGCCATCATTAACAAAGCCGACCAGATTATTGACCTTACTGTAGCAATTGATAAACTGGATAAAATTGGATTTGAAGGCGTGGTGAAGGAATTGCTTGAAAAAGGTTTTACCGAAGCTGATATTGAAAAAATTAAACCAGTAATACTATTAGAGGGCACCAATACCCAAAAGTTGGAAAGCTTACGATTGGCGCTTTCAACCTCAACCATAGGTTTGCAAGGCTGCGAAGAAATTGAAACAGTTTTTAAATATCTATCGGTTTGTCCACTAAAAACCGCTAAACTGGAGCTTGATATTACCCTGGCAAGGGGTCTTAACTATTATACAGGAGCCATTTTCGAGGTAAAAACAAACGAAGTAGCCATGGGCAGTATAGGTGGCGGCGGACGATACGACGACCTTACAGGGATGTTCGGCTTAAAGGGGTTAACGGGAGTTGGTATCTCATTTGGTGCCGATCGTATTTATGATGTGATGGAAGAATTGGGACTTTTCCCCGCCAACAGCAACCAAACTACCCGCCTTTTAATTTGTTGTTTTGACAAAGAAGGTGAATTTTTTGGATTGCCCCTCATGCAGCAATTAAGAAACAAAGGGGTTAATACCGAATTATACCCAGCAGGAGCCAAGCTCAAAAAACAATTAGACTACGCCAATAGCAAAAATATACCTTACACCATCATTTTAGGTAGCGAAGAAATTGAAAGTGGTTTATTTACTCTTAAAAATATGGAAAGTGGTACGCAGGAAAAATTGAGAGCGGATGAAGTTATAAGTAGATTGACAGCGGAATCCATCTGATCCTTCCAATTAAAGGATATAATTATCTATGAAAGAGTTATTCCCATTTTATACAATCGGGCATTTTATCAATCAGCCGGCAAGCCATACTGAATTTGAAATAATGCGGTTTGAGGATATGGAAGAACCCAATGTGGATGATGTCCATAAGCATACCTTTTACGAAATTTTGTGGACCGAAGCAGGTGCCAGCAAGCAAACCATAGACTATAAGGAATATGAAGTATTACCAAATAGCTTATTCTTTATTTCGCCAAACCAAGTGCATCAATTTGAAGAATGGCAACCTTTAAAAGGTGGTACTATTTTGTTTACCGAAGACTTTTTTTTACTCAATTATAACAACAAGGATAAATTATTTGAGTTAAGCTTTTTAGATAATTTTAATGCTAATCCATGCATTCAACTAAATGACGCGAACTTTGCCGAGGTTAAACATACCATTGATTTAATTAGCAAAGAGCATAGCAGGAAGGATAAAAAGCTATCCATTATCCAAGCAATGCTCCATGTTCTATTAACTCAAATACAACGGTGCATTGATGCTGAAGCAGAAAAACCTAATTCAAAAAAACAGCTTATCCTATTCAAACAATTTAAAACCCTACTCGAAAAACATTTTATTGAAAATAAGGCCGCGGCATTTTATGCCGATTTATTGCATGTAACGCCTCACCATTTAAACCTTATTGCCAAACAGGTAAGCGGAAAAACCATTGGCGAAATTATTAGAGCCAGAAGCATATTAGAGGCAAAACGATGTTTAACTTTTACCGATTTATCGGTTTCAGAAATTGCAGCGCATTTAAATTATTTTGATAGCTCCTATTTTTCAAAAATTTTTAAAGCCGAAACAAATAAAACCCCAATAGCTTTTAAAAGTGAAATGTCCGAAAAATACCGAAGTGAATAGGTTTTATTATACCCGATTAGTCTATATTATCTCATTTTTGTATTGTTAAATAAATATAGAACTTTTAAAATCTTAAATTCATGAACAATAAAATATGGTTTATTACCGGCATCTCCAGCGGATTAGGTAAGGCTTTAGCAGAGGTGGTAATTGAAAATGGCGACTTTGTAATAGGGACTTTTAGAAATCAAATTCAAGCAGATGTTTTTAACAACCAACACAAAGATGATGCCTTTGCGCTCACGTTGGATATAACGATTCTCAATGAAATAGAGAAAGCCCATAAACAAATAATTCAAAAATTTGGTAAAATTGATGTTTTAGTAAACAATGCAGGCTTTGGTATAGCTGGTGCCATTGAGGAAACTAGTATAGAAGAAGTGAGATCGGTTTTTGAGGCCAACTTTTTCGGCACCTTGCAACTTACCCAAGCATTTTTACCAAATTTCAGAAAACAAAAGAGTGGGCATATCATCCAAATATCCTCGCATGGAGGTTTTAAGGCCTTCCCGGGTTTTGGTATTTATAATGCCAGCAAATTTGCACTTGAGGGTTTTAGCGAAGCCCTTGCGCAAGAGCTTAATCCGATTGGCATAAAACTAACCATAGTGGAACCTGGCCCATTCCGTACAAACTTTGCCGGAAGTTCATTTAAACAAGCCCATAAAATTATTGAGGATTATAACCAAACCGCAGGAGTATTTAGGGACCGCATGAAACATGTTGATGGCAAACAAGAGGGCGACCCTGTTAAGGCCGCTAGGGCAATTATTGATATTACCGAAATAGAAAATCCTCCATTGCGTCTTCCTTTAGGTAAAATTGCTGTGAATACCTTAACAGCTAAACTAGAAAGCGTAAGTAATGATTTAAATAATTTTAGAGCTATTGCCGAAAATGCAGTATTCTGATAAGATGTTTATCTTCCCGTGTTTTGATTTAACGACTTTCGCTCGTTAAATCAAAACTTAATAAACTTCTCAATCTGTTCATTTACAAACTTAACGGTATCTTCTTTAAACAGTTGGTCATTTTCGTCTAATTCCTGTTTTATGAAAGGTATATGGATTTTCATGGGTAAAACATGCAGGTTTACATAATTGCAAACACCGGTTAGGTGATCAATCCCTCGTATATT
The DNA here is from genome assembly GCA_903927645.1 of uncultured Mucilaginibacter sp. Classification (GTDB taxonomy): domain Bacteria; phylum Bacteroidota; class Bacteroidia; order Sphingobacteriales; family Sphingobacteriaceae; genus Mucilaginibacter. The sequence goes on along the minus strand of CAIYNX010000250.1, from coordinate 5,441 downwards.
ACCATATTTGCCGGTAGCCAATCCTACCAAAGCAGCTTTTTTATCAGTAAAACTATCCGGAAATGAACAAGCATCAATAAAGGTTTTTAATACTCCTGGGAAGCTCCCATTATATTCAGGTACTACAAAAATAAATTTTTGGGTATCATTTATTAATTTTTGGATAGGTTCAAATTCCTGACTTCGTTTACCATATAAATCGCTTACTATAATATTGGGCGGCAAATCCATTAATGACAAAATATTTGCCTTAACGCCCTTATTTGCCAATTGATTTTGATAATATTTTGATAATTTTAAAGATATACTACCCGGACGGTTTGTTGAAGATATTATAGTAATCATTGTTATTTTGTTCAATAAAATCAAGGAAAAGACCTTGTTATACCAGTTTCTAATATAAAGCTGCAAATTAGCCAATAATCCTGAAAATTGGTTGTTCTCTATATCTATTACAAAAAACAAACAATAGGTTTACAATATCTAAATTGGATTTCAATAATTGTTTGTAAATAGGCCATTTCTGTGGATTTGTAAACCACTTTAATACTTATATTTGCAAACGGCTTTTTTGCGCACATAACTATTTTTAGCATTAAGCCTAATTTTACAAACCCATAAATTATTCGGAAAATAAACCATGAGTAAAATAATTGCTATAGCCAATCAAAAAGGTGGTGTTGGTAAAACCACTACCGCAATAAATTTAGCTGCAAGTTTAGCTGTGCTTGAATTCAAGACCTTATTGGTTGATGCCGACCCTCAAGCTAATGCTACATCTGGCATCGGGTTTGATCCACGAAATATCAAAAATAGTATATATGAGTGTATTATAAATGAATGTGAGGTTGAAAATGCTATTCAGAAAACAGACACACCCAACCTTGATTTATTGCCAGCCCATATTGATTTGGTAGGTGCCGAAATTGAAATGATCAATATGGACGACCGCGAGTACAAAATGAAAGCGGTATTATCGGGCTTAAAAACCAAATACGATTTTATCATTATTGATTGCTCCCCCTCTCTAGGTCTGATAACGATTAACGCACTTACTGCCGCCGATTCTGTAATTATACCGGTACAGTGCGAATACTTTGCTTTGGAAGGTTTGGGCAAATTATTAAACACCATTAAAATAGTTCAAACCAGGTTAAACACCCAATTACAGGTTGAAGGCATTTTATTAACCATGTACGATATTAGGTTACGTTTATCAAATCAGGTAGTTGAAGAAGTAAGAACCCATTTTGAAGAAATGGTATTTGAAACTATTATCCAACGCAATACACGTTTAAGCGAAGCACCAAGTTTTGGCGTTTCGGTTATTATGCACGATGCCACTAGTAAAGGTGCCATCAATTATCTCAACCTAGCTAACGAAATAGTGCGCAAAAACGGGTTGGTAGGTAGCGAAGCGGTGATAATTAATGAAATTGTATAAAAAGGAATGAGTATAGAAAAGAAAAAAGCCCTCGGAAGGGGCTTAAGTGCGCTGTTGAATGATTCAGATAACACCCATACACATAAAAACAACGTAAGCGAAATTCCATCGGCCAATAGCCTTGGTTCGGTAAACGAAATAAAAATAAGTGAGATAGAGGTAAATCCTTTTCAACCACGCACCGAGTTTGATAGCCAAGCTTTGTCTGAATTGGCCGATTCAATAAAGTTACAAGGTCTTATACAACCAATTACCGTACGCAGATTAAGCGCCAATGCATATCAGCTTATATCGGGCGAGCGACGTTTAAGAGCTTCAAAGCTGGCGGGATTGGTACAAATTCCGGCTTATATTCGTACAGCTAACGACCAGCAGATGCTGGAAATGGCTTTGATAGAAAACATCCAACGTGAAAACCTAAATGCTATTGAGGTAGCCTTGAGCTTTCAACGCATGATTGATGAATGTAGCCTCAAACAGGAGGAATTAGGTGAAAGGGTTAGCAAAAACAGATCAACTGTTACCAATTACCTTCGGTTATTACGCTTACCTCCTGCTATACAAGCTTCTATACGCGATGGGGCAATAACGATGGGGCATGCAAAAACCCTAATTACCATTGAAGACCCAACCAAACAAATATTTATACATCAACATATTATACAACAAGGTTTATCCGTTCGTAAAACAGAAGAAATGGTAAGAGATCTGCAAAATGGTCCAACTAAAAAGGAAGGTAAACAACCTGAACCTATACCATTTCAACTACAAAGGATACAAGATCAACTGGCTTCAAAATTTAGTACGCGAGTACGGCTAAAATACGGAAGCGAAGGTAAGGGCACCATTGAAATCCCATTTCTTTCAGAAGATGACCTAAGCCGGATCCTTGAAATGCTAGATTAATAGTTTACCCATTATTTTAAAGGGTTATAAAAAATGTATAAATTTTTGATTCTATTTTGGTTTATTGGTGTAGGTAGTTTATTTGCTAAAGCTCAAAATACAGACACGCTAAAAAAATCTACCCCTCAACTGCTTGATTCCATTTCAAAAAAAAGCAAGGATACGGCCTCCATCAAACCAATAAAAAAACCGAAAAAGGAAAAAGTTTATACGCCGGATAGTACGCATAGTCCGCATAAAGCAGTAATGCACTCGCTCATCATACCGGGATGGGGTCAAATTTATAACCATCAATATTGGAAAGTACCGGTTATTTATGGCGGGTTAGCAACCCTTGGATACTTTTTGGTAACAAACGAATCATTATACAAGGAGTTTTTGCAGCTATCAACCTATAGGCAGCACGGCGTAGTACCAACACCGGGCCAGAGCTATTATAACGAGTATATTTATTATTCGGGAGTGCAGAGTCAAGCTATATACGATGTTAAAGATTATTACCACCGCAACCGTGATTTAACCGTATTGCTTATTTTTGGTGCTTGGGGAATAAATTGTATTGAAGCCTATGTATCGGCAAAATTTATCAATGCCTATACTGTTGATGATAACCTATCAATGAAAGTTGCTCCTTCTATGATCAACAGGCAGGTTTATGCTTTTAACAATAATAGCACTTATATTCCGGGTTTAAAAATTACCTTTACGCTCAAATAAATAATTTTATAACCAAACAGCCGGAAAATTAACACATTAAATGAAAATTGCACTTTTAGGATATGGTAAAATGGGTCGGATTATTGAGAAGATAGCAACCGACCGCAAACATGAAATTGTTCTAAAAATTGATTTCGATAATATAGGCGATTTAACAGCAGAAAACCTGCAAAAGGCAGATGTAGCCATTGAATTTAGCACTCCCGGAACAGTACTAAATAATATATATGAATGTTTTAATGCCAATGTACCGGTAGTGGTAGGCGCAACCGGTTGGTACGACAATTTGAATCAGGTAAAAGAGGATTGTGTTGCGGGTAACCATTCGCTTGTTTACGCTTCTAACTTTAGTATTGGCGTTAACCTATTCTTCCACGTAAATAAGGTATTGGCCAAGTTAATGAACAATTACCCTTATTATGAGGTACAGGTTGAAGAAATCCATCATACCCAAAAACTGGATTCGCCTAGCGGTACAGCCATTACCATTGCGGAAGGAATTATTGAAAATTTAGATGCTAAAAAAGAATGGGTAAATATTTTATCTGATAGCGATCGCGATGATACAGGTGGTCAAATAAAAAATGACCAATTATTAATCGAATCATTTAGAATTGATAGCGTACCGGGAACACATACAGTGTTGTATGATTCGGAAGTTGATACCATTGAGTTTAAACATACTGCCCATAACCGAAATGGCTTTGCACTTGGAGCAGTGATGGCAGCAGAATGGATTGCCGGAAAAAAAGGCTTTCATGCTGTGCAGGATATGTTTAATTTTGAAGTGTAAAAAAATATTGCCAAAATAATTATTATGAACTGGAAATTCTGGACTAAAAAAACTGAAAACCCTAATAAAAAGAAAAAAAGCGTTGGTCGAGAATGGCTTGATGCAATCGTATTCGCAGTAATTGCCGCAACCTTAATTCGTACTTTTTTTATTGAAGCCTATGTAATACCGACCCCATCAATGGAGCGGTCTTTATTAGTTGGCGATTTTTTATTTGTTAGTAAGGTTAATTATGGTGCTCGCACGCCTATTACTCCAATTGCCTTCCCTTTTGCGCATCATACTATGCCCTTAATCAATACAAAAGCATATTGGGATGGCATAAAGTTACCCTATTACAGACTACCGGGTTTAAGCGATATTAAAAAAGGGGATGTAGTGGTTTTTAATTACCCAATGGATGCCGATTCGCCTTTAAATCGCCCTGTAGACAAACGCGAAAACTATATCAAACGCTGCCAAGGTACCCCCGGCGATACACTAAGTGTTGAAGAAGCACAAGTTTTTGTTAATAAAAAAGCAGCTCCTAACCCGCCGGGAGAACAAATTGAATATAATTTCACTACCTCCGGCGTTGATGTTAATCCTGATATTTTTAAAGAACTTAATGTTTCTTTTTACGATCCGGGGAGGTCAGCCATACCAACTATGACTAAGGAGTCGGCCAAGATTTTTAAGGGATATTCCTTTATTAAATCACTCAATCCCCTTATCCAACCCAAAGGAATATCAGATACTTTGAATCCTGTTTTCCCATCAAAATATCCTATACATGTAAATCTGACTAAAAAACTACCAGACTATAAATGGAACGTTGATAATTTTGGCCCTATTATCATCCCCAAAAAAGGATGGACGGTTAAGCTTGATTCTATGACATTCCCACTGTATGAGCGCTGTATAGAAGTGTATGAAAACAACAAAGTAAGTGTTGTAGGGAAAGACATATTTGTAAATGGTGTAAAAACAGATTCGTACACCTTTAAATTAAACTATTATTGGATGATGGGTGATAACCGTCATGATTCGGAAGATTCACGTTATTGGGGCTTTGTTCCCGAAGACCATATAGTTGGAAAAGCTTTATTTATTTGGATGAGTTTTGATGAAAACGAATCGTTTTTGAGCAAAATACGGTGGAGCAGGTTATTTAGAGGCATAAAATAAAGCAAGGATTAGGTTAATTAATTAACATGGCAACAACCAATTAATCATGATAACCATACCTCAACTTTACAGTATTTATTTACAGTATCCGGTTGTTTGTACTGATACCAGGGCAATAAAAAACGACTGCATTTTTTTTGCCTTAAAAGGGGATCGGTTTGATGCCAATGAATTTGCTAAACAAGCCATAGAAAGTGGTGCTGCATTCGCCATTATAGATAATCCTGCTTATAAACTAAACAACCAATTTTTGTTAGTTCCAGATGCGCTAACAGCACTTCAGGATTTGGCTCGCTACCATCGCAAACAAATAACTATACCGGTTATAGGGCTCACTGGCTCTAATGGTAAAACAACCACAAAGGAACTTATTTATGCTGTTTTATCGCAGCATTTCAATACGCTGGCTACACA
>CAIYNX010000249.1 GCA_903927645.1 uncultured Mucilaginibacter sp. | reverse complement strand
TTTAAAAACAACTTGTATAAAAAAAATAGTTGCGTATATTTGCCAACCCAAACGGAGTGGTAGTTCAGCTGGTTAGAATACGTGCCTGTCACGCACGGGGTCGCGGGTTCGAGTCCCGTCCATTCCGCAACAATAATGTGAGTGCCTTTGTAAATTAAATTTTACAAAGGCATTTTAATTTTATGGGATAATAATCTTTTATTTCCTAAAAAACTTATTGTTTAGTTTAACCAATATCTGCTTTTACCGCTTTTTGTCGGCGTTTAAATTTTATTCAGACTTAATACTATTTACCGGATTTGCAATAGCCGCTTTAATAGATTGGAAACTTACCGTTAATACGGCTATAAGTATAGCGGTTAATCCAACTTCTAAAAAAGTTACCCATCCAATATTGATGCGATAGGTAAAATCCTGAAGCCATTTGTTCATTGCCCACCAAGCTATGGGCGTTGCTATTATAAATGCTATTACTACCAACAAAACAAATTCATTGGTTAGCATGCGGGTTATATTGGCAACGCTTGCACCAAGCACTTTGCGTATGCCTATCTCTTTCGCCCTTGTCTCTGCCATGTATAAAGCAAGGCCAAACAAACCAAGACATGAAATAAAAATAGTTAATCCGGCAAATATGGCCGATAGCCTTCCCGTTTGCTGTTGATCGGCAAATTTGAGCTGATACTCCTTGTCAACAAATTCATAGGTAAAAGGATACGCCGGATTATATTTCTTAAATATCCTTTCAACTTTTCGAAGGTTTTTAGCCATATCCTGTTGTGGATTGAATCGAATAAGGGTATTCCAAATCCAATATTTTGAACCAAACACAATCATAGGCCCCTGGTTAAGGTAGGGCGTACGAATAATAAAATCTTTAAAAACACCTACCACCTTCATAGTGGAAGTACCACTTTTTATAAAACTACCAACAGGGTTTTTTATGTTCAATTGTTTTACTGCGGTTTCATTTAGCATGCACGAAGTACTATCAGATGGATAGGTGTTAAAATCAATATCTCGACCATCCAACAATTTTAGTCCCATTGTTTTTATAAAATTACCAGAGGTGGCAAACGTGGAAATTGATAAGTTTTGCTGATCCTTGTTTACACCATCTGTCGAAAAACCTCCTTGTGATGACCCATCAACGGTAACATTGTAACTGGTTTGACAAGTGGATGTTGCTACACCTGATGCCAAAAGTTCATTTCTAATAAGCGGATAGTTTTTACGGATATCCCCCTCTACAGGCACTTCAATTAAGTTGTTTAAACTAAACCCGGTATCTCTGCTTTGTACAAATTTTATCTGCCGGTATATAACTGCGGTGGTAATAATTAAAACAATGGCAACAGTGAATTGAAGTACCACCATTACCTTACGTGGATTAATCACGCTTTTAACCGCATTTATTTTTCCTTTAAGTACCTTTACCGGACGGAAGGCCGAAAGATAAAATGCAGGATAGCTACCGGCCAATAAACCGGTAATTAATATAAAACCAAAAAATGCCAGCCAAAATTTGGGATCGGTAAAATTTATGGTCAAGCTTTTTGAGGTAAGCTGATTAAATGAAGGCAAGGATAATTCGACTAAAATAAAAGCAAATAGGATGGCAATAAAAACAATACCTATTGATTCTACCAGAAACTGACTAATTAAACTTAACCTAGCCGCTCCCATAACTTTACGCACACCCACTTCTCTGGCCCGTTTCTGACTTTGGGCTGTACTTAGGTTCATGAAATTGATACAGGCTATCAACAATATAATACCTGCAATAATGAGCAACAGCCTGATTACTTCTATTCGGCCACCAACCGCTATTCCATTGTCGAACCTGCTATATAAATGCATTTTGCTAAATGGGTACAAAAACACCTCTGTATTTTTATTTTCCGGAACATGCTGTTTATATACATTGGCTATCTTTTTATTTACCTGCCCCAAATTTGCATTTGGTTGTAGTTGTACATAAGCATAATAACTATTATTATTCCAGGAATTATCCATAAAAGCCCCTGATGCAGGTAGTTTTACCAGATACTCAAAGTCAAATTCAGTATTATCCGGCAGATCCTTTAATACACCGCTTACTTTGTAAATTTGTTTATTATCAAGTTTAACCAGTTGGTTAATAGGGTTGGCATTGTTAAATATTTTTTTTGCCAAATGATGGGTGAGTAAAATATTATTTTCATCGTCAAAAGCGTGTTCGGCATTTCCCTGTAATAATGGAAAACTAAACATGGTTAAAAACGCCTTGTCTACATCATTACCTTTGGCTTTGATAGACACTTCCTTATAATTGAATAGCCGAACCGTGCTCCAATATATTCGCGATTCGCTTTTAACTTCCGGATGGCCTTGTTTTAGCGCATCAGATAGCGGACCGGCGACAACATCTTGTGTTCCTGTATAATCCTTAGTTACAAACTTATACCAAACTTTGTAGAGCGTTTTATTATTGGCATGAAAAGAATCAAAACTATATTCATTTTGCACCCATAGTAAAATAAGGATGGCTCCTGCCATGCCAACTGCGAGCCCTGTAATATTGATTATTGAAAAGGCCTTTCTGGCTTTCAAGTTTCGGATGGCAATTTTTATATAGTTTTTTAGCATAACGGTTTTATAGCAAGCAATTTAATATAATAAACATGCCATTTTACCAATATATTAAAAATCAATTATTTATGCTGAAATTTGTTTTGCTAACTGTACGAAAATGAACAGTTGCTAAACGGAAATAATACATTGTTTGCGCGATGAAGCTTTTATCTTGGGCCTTGTTTTTTGGTTTTAGGGCTTCGTGTTTAAATCAATTTTAAAAATACTTTTTATTA
>CAIYNX010000248.1 GCA_903927645.1 uncultured Mucilaginibacter sp. | reverse complement strand
CGACCGTATTCTACTAATGGAAAAAGGCAAAAACATCAAAGACATTGCCACCAACTCCGGCACCTTAAGAGAATTGGAAGCGTATTTTGGGGTGGGGATGATGTGAGGAGGAAAAAAAAAAACAGCAATTATATAGCTAATAGAAAAATAGGGATTTTAAATTTATATTGCCTTTGATTAATTAAGGCTATAAATGACTCAACCTATAAATACATTTTTGGGGAACAATCACATTAACAAAGGGGTGAATGGTTGTACCATAGCCTTAACAAGCTATCATACCAATCCTGATTTTGAAGATTGGCACGCGCATCAAAATGCAAGCATGAGCTTTTTATTAAACGGCACCCATAATGAAACTTTATTTGGCAAAAATTTGAGCAGATTGCCCGGGGATGTAAAATTTATTCCGGCAGGCGAAATGCACCAATGTACCCGGTATTGTAACAATGCGCAAAAAATTAACATTGATTTAAGCACCGATTTCATGTTGCAAATGAACAATACCGAAGAGGCATTGTTAGGCACCATCCCCAATATTCTATCAACCAAAATTACCCTTTTAAAACTTTATCAGCATTTATATGATTCCTCAAACCATGCTGATGCCTCGGCAGAGTTATTGCTTTATGAGCTTTTTAACCCTTTAAATAAGGGACTAATCAGTACAGGTAAAATCATGCCAAAATGGGCAGAAACCTTGCGCGATTTATTGAACGACGAATGGAATAAACCCCTACACTTAACAGATTTAGCAAAAAAAACAGGGGTACATCCAATTACCATCTCCCGCTACTTCCCGCTATATTTTTCTACTACCTTAGGCAAGTACCTCAATTTGATTAAAATTGACAAATCATTGCAGCTGATAAGAAATACCCGTTTGCCATTAACTGAAATTGCCTATTTCTGTGGCTTTGCCGACCAGGCACATTTTACCCGCACTTTTAAAGCGGTAACTGGCTATCTGCCAAAAACCTTCCGAAAGATTTAAAGATATTTGGCATCTGTTTTAAGCAATAAAAAACTTGCTGGCTAACCACATACAATTTTATTAACCACCTGTTGTTTAATTTTGAATAAAACAAAGTAAAATGAACCTGAAAAATTGCCTATTCCAGATAAAAAATGTAGCATTTGTTATATGCTTCCTGTGTGTTTCCTTTAAATCTGTTGCCCAACAATTTGATCCTTTTGATGGAAAGGCCGCGTCATTTCATATCAACCTGACGCGCTATTTTAAAAACGCGGATGATGAAAAAACTACCAGGACTTTGTTGATGGATAGCATAAGGCAATTTAAACAGGATACCATCTGGACAATTGAAAGCCTTCGTACCCATTTGGACAGCTATGAAGGGCTGCTGGTTTCCTTAAATAAACATTACCGTTATTATGAAATTAAGAATTATATAAACAATAAAGATAGCATTGCCTCTGAAAGCGCAAACCTACTCGATGATACCATAAATACGTTAAACACTATGGTTAACCATATGGTTACAAAGCCTGGCATTACTGCCATTTCGCAAAATGAATTGTCAAAATACAATTTATCAAAATACCAGTACCTGTTAAATTTAGCAAAGCAAAAAACCATACATAAATTAACAGATAACGAAAGCCGCCTATTAAGTAAACTGTCGGATCCAGTTTTAGACCATCTTACTAACCGTTATGATGCTTTGATGGATAGTATAAAGTCTGACAAAATTCAAACAAGTGCCAAGGATAGCATTGTGCGAAAAAACAGCGCCTATGCCCATTATAAAGCATTTGATGACCATGCGGAGATTGTAGCCGCTACATTGATTGACATGACCTATTTGAAAACACAAAGCACTAAGATAAGAAGATTTAAAAGCGTACCCGATCAAAAATATATGGTTAGCCTGCAACTCCCTGAAGTAAGCGTGAAAGCATTATTATCAGAGATGATTAAACATGCCGGGGTACTAAAGGATTACCAACAGGTACAAGCCGACCAAATTAAATATACCTATGGGCTTCAAAATATCAATAGCTGGGATATGTCATTGCCGATGGGGTTCACGGTACCAGCTATGCCGTTTAAGCAGGCGCAAAAATTAATTTTAGATGCGCTTGCGCCCTTGGGAGCCGAATACCAACACAAGTTTGCCTATTTGCTTAATCCGGCAAATGGCGAAATGGACATTGCCCCGGGGCCAAACAGGGTAACCGAATTTACCACGATTGGTTTCCCGGGTGTATCCGAGGGGCTTTATATGAAAAGTTATGATGGGTCGTTAGATAATGTTTCAACACTTATTCATGAAGGGGGACATGCCATACATGAACAATTTATGAGCGATTATTTATCCGTACCAACCTATAAGCAAGGGCCAGGGTTTATTTTTGAGGCCTTTGCAATGCTAAATGAACTGTTGTTGTTGGATGGCTTGGAGAAGAATGAAAAAACCCTGCAAGGCAAAGCATTTTATACCAAGAAATTTTTGGATAAATTAGCTCATGAAGTTTTTGTATCGGCAGAGGAAGGGGCTTTTGAGCAAGGAATGTATGATGGTGTAGCGGCAGGGCGTATCAATACCCGATACGATGTGGATACTTTGTATGCTGGTATCATGAATAAATACGACAGGTATTTTGCCACCGAACCCCAAAGGCGTAGCGAGTGGATTAACAAACGCCTGCTATTTGACGACCCACTTTACAATGTAAATTATCTATATGCCATACTAATCTCCTGCAAATTTTACGAGATGGTACAAGAGGACCAGCCCGGATTTGAAAAAAAATACCTGGCTCTGCTAAAAAACGGCTTTGACGCCCCTGCCAACGATTTGTTTAAAAAGTTTATGGGCTTTAACCTTGATAACGATGCCCTGCTAAACAGCACCTTACAACTGATGCGAAATAAAACCAACAAGCTTAAAGATTTATATAATCAAATAAATAGTAAGGGGGCTAAATAATGGCAGTATGGGTGTTTTTTTTGGACAAGAATAAATATTAAGACTATTTATGGAATAGTTTTTTGGGTTTCAAAATTTAGCTTTAAACCATAAAATTTGCACCCCTCCAAAATCTAAATTATTTTTACCCCCATGTATACTATAAAACAAGCCGATGTGGAGGATGTTGAAACCATTAGGCAAATTGCGGATGCTACCTGGTGGCATACCTATGCCCCAATTATTGAGCGCGAACAAATTGAATACATGCTGCAAACCATGTACAGCACCGAGGTATTGCAAAACCAGATAGCCAGTGGCAGTCAAACTTTTTTGCTATTGTTGGAGGAGGGCATCCCGGTTGCTTTTGCCGCCTATGCCCCACGCGATACCAACCCCGATATTTACAAACTGCATAAACTATATTGCTTGCCAAGCACCCAGGGCAAGGGCTATGGTAAAATTTTAATAAACGAGGTAGCCGCCAAAACCAAGGAGGCGGGTAAAAACATTTTGCAGCTAAATGTAAATAAGTTCAACAACGCCAAAAGCTTCTACGAAAAAATGGGCTTCGTGATAGCTTATGAGGAAGACATCCCGATAGGAAAATACTGGATGAACGATTATGTAATGCAAAAGGATTTATGACTCAATTGATGAAGGTTCCGTTTGTTTTTCCTTTTTTACAATAACATATTGCACATCCAGGTTTATTATTTCCGAATATTTTATGACAAATATTGACCCCGGGAGTTTATAGTATCTTTCATCAAAATCTTTATTATTGTTTTTGTCCTCGCTCTTCCTATCGTCAACTATTTTTCTTCGGTAAACGCTACTAAGGCAAATTTTTTCGAGCTCATTATTCAAAAAATAATATTCCTCCAACTTACCATGGTATAAATAGCAACTTTCGCCAATGTTTACCAATGCAGCAACAGTTATAAAAAAGTTGGCATCCTCGTCTTTTTCGTTTACAGCTATTTGTTTCTGGTATATTTCTTTTCCTAATATCCTACCTGTAAAAATATTCCACCAATCATTGTTAAATTTAAAAACGGGATTTTCTTCGTACCAAAAATACTTTTTTGCCAAGTGCCTCAATACTTTCCCCATAAGGATTGCGATGGCACTGATAAAAATGATATACAATGTAAATGGCCAAACATTATCATGAATGATAGCGAAATCAGATTTACCTAATGATTTTATGGAATTTGAAGAGGAGCTTGAAAACGGACCAACAATTAATTTATATATAATTTCTAAATCAATCTCTTTGGCCAACATACAAGTTGTAAACCAATAAGCCAGCAATTGAAGTAATAGGGCCGGGACTAATGAAAAAACGAGTTCGTCAACAAGCGAAGTGGCGAAGTTTTTAGAGGAATATTGTCCACTTAAATAGGAATATCTAAATAAAATCCCGGGATAAATTAAAATGGTAATAACAATTGCACCCAGCGCAATGTTCATTGCTTATCGATTTTTTGGAGTAGTTGAATAAAAGCCTATTTTTTGAATAGTATATTTATTATTGGCACCATCATTGAAAGATATAACCTCTCCACGATCGGATTTATCCCCGATAATTACTTCAACCATTAATTTTTTGGCGGTATCAACATTGCTTAAAATTTCAGTAATGATACTTCCTGAAGGAGCTTTCATTTTGTTGCTAACTTTATCTAAACAAATATAAATCAATAAATCGCGAATACATAAATATTTGTTACTTTATTACATATCATGAACCAAAACGGTATCATTTATCTAATTGTTGATTGTAATATTTGCTTAATATCCTCTTCAAAACATATTACGTAAATTTAGGATAGACGCAAGGAATAGTTTAAACCTATACTATAGGTTTATTGTAAAATAACCACTCCAAAATTCTACACCCAATAATACAATTTGATTTTTCAACAGCTTAAATCATTGTAAAAAAGCCAGTTAAAAAACCAAAAACAACGGCAAGCCATTTTATTTTTCAGGTGTTGAAAACTATGAATAGTATGCTGTTTAGGATAGTGATAGATTTGACCTAAAACCCCCTAAAGGTTTTTAAAACATATTTTACAAGGAACAGTTATTACAAAAATGGCAAATAAAAGCGCAAAAAAAGGAAGCGGTACCGGCCTTAAAGTAGCCAGGTATTTCAGCAAAGAGGGCAGCAATGTGTACGATTTATTTACATACGAAAAACGTACCTCGGTAATCCGTAACCCCTCGGGCGATGCCGTGTTCGAGATGAAGGATGTAGAAGTTCCGGCTAGCTGGTCGCAGGTAGCTACCGATATACTTGCGCAAAAATACTTCCGCAAGGCTGGTGTTCCACAGCCCGATGGTAGTACCTCCTCCGAAAAAAGCATTAAGCAAGTTGCCCACCGCATGGCCAACTGCTGGAAAGATTGGGGCCAACGCCATGGCTATTTTGCCACCAAAGCCGATGCCGATATTTTTTACGACGAAATTGTATATACCATTACCGGACAATTGGCAGCGCCAAATTCGCCGCAATGGTTCAATACGGGTTTATATACCTCCTACGGCATAACCGGCAAACCCCAAGGCCATTATTATGTCGACCCGGTTACCGAGGTGCTGAGCAAATCAACCTCAGCTTATGAACGTCCGCAGCCACATGCTTGTTTTATTTTATCGGTTGATGATGATTTGGTAAACGAAGGCGGCATCATGGATTTGTGGGTGCGCGAGGCCCGTATTTTTAAATATGGTTCGGGTGTGGGTACCAACTTCTCAAAAATAAGGGGTGATAATGAAAAACTGTCAGGCGGGGGCTATTCATCCGGATTAATGTCGTTCTTGAAAATAGGCGACCGTGCCGCCGGAGCCATCAAATCGGGCGGAACAACGCGTCGTGCCGCCAAAATGGTTTGCTTGGATTTGGATCATCCCGAAATTGAGCAATTCATCAACTGGAAGGTAGAGGAAGAAAAAAAGGTTGCCGCTCTGATTGCTGCCGGCTACCCGTCCGACTATGAAGGCGAAGCTTACCGCACCGTGTCGGGTCAAAACTCCAATAACTCGGTACGCATCCCCAATAAATTTTTTAAAGCATTAAAAGAAGGCACTAATTGGGATTTAACCAGCCGAATGAATGGCAAAACCATCAAAGCCATCCCCGCGCAAAAACTATGGGACGATATCGCCTTTGCAGCCTGGGCCTGCGCCGACCCCGGGGTACAGTTTGACAGCACCATTAACGAATGGCATACTTGTCCGGAGGGAGGTCGCATTAACGCATCCAACCCATGCTCCGAATATATGTTTTTGGATAATACGGCCTGTAACCTTGCCTCTATTAACCTGGCGCATTTCTTCGACCCTAAAACCCGCGTATTTGATGTAAAAGGTTTTGAACATGCTTGCCGAATTTGGACCATGGTTCTAGAGATTTCTGTGCTGATGGCACAGTTCCCATCCAAAGAAGTGGCCCAACTATCGTACGATTATCGGACCTTAGGTTTAGGCTATGCCAATTTAGGTTCGGCCTTAATGGTGAATGGTATTCCTTATGATAGCGATAAGGCAAGAGCAATTGCCGGAGCCATCACTGCGATTATGACGGGCACCGCCTATGCCACCTCCGCCGAAATGGCGAAGGAACTTGGGACCTTTAACAAATACAATGATAACCGGGAGCACATGCTGCGCGTAATGCGCAACCACCGCTATGCGGCTTATAACTCGACAGAAAATTATGAAGGATTGGAAATAGCCCCACCAGGAATTGACCCTAAATATTGTCCAGATTATTTATTAAAAGCCGCCTGCGATGCTTGGGACAAAGCCGTAGAAATGGGCGAAAAATATGGATACCGCAACGCGCAAACCACCGTAATTGCTCCAACAGGCACCATTGGTTTGGTAATGGATTGCGATACCACCGGCATAGAGCCCGATTTTGCCTTGGTGAAATTTAAAAAATTATCGGGCGGAGGATATTTTAAAATCATTAATCAGGCCGTGCCAGAGGCATTGGCTAATTTGGGTTATCAGGAGCATGAGGTAACAGCCATAGTAAATTATGCCAAAGGTTCGGCTTCGCTACAAAACGCGCCACACATCAACCTCAACTCGCTAAAAGCAAAAGGGTTAACGGATGATGAATTAGAAAAATTGGATAAGGGCGTAGTTTCGGCTTTCGAAATTGGTTTTGCCTTTAATGTATGGGCCTTGGGTGAAGAATGTTTAAAAAGGTTAGGCTTTAAGCCCGAACAATACAATGCGCACGACTTTAACCTATTGCGTGGCCTAGGTTTTAGCAACACACAAATTGCGGAAGCCAACGAGCATATTTGCGGAACCATGACGCTGGAAGGTGCGCCATACTTAAAACAGGAACATTACCCGATATTTGATTGTGCCAATAAATGCGGCGCCAAAGGCGAACGTTTTATACATGCGCACGGGCATATCAAAATGATGGCTTCGGCACAGCCCTTTCTATCGGGAGCAATTTCAAAAACCATTAACTTGCCAAACGAGGCCAAGGTGGACGAGATTAAGGATTGCTACCAACTATCATGGGCATTGGGCTTAAAAGCGAATGCTTTATATAGGGATGGTTGTAAGTTGTCGCAACCGTTATCTACCAAATCAGATGTTATGGAAGATAAAGATGATAAGTTGGATACCGTTGAGGAAGTTTTGGGCGAAGCGGCCAATGTGAAATTGAGCGATCT
>CAIYNX010000247.1 GCA_903927645.1 uncultured Mucilaginibacter sp. | reverse complement strand
TTTATTCGCAATCAATTTCTAATTTTTATCACCCTAAATTCGCTCTAGGGCTACCCTCGTTTTGGGTCTGCAAAGGTACATTCCTTTTTTACTTTTGCAAACTTTTTATTCCTTTTATTTTCTCTCGCTCCTTATCTCCCTCATCCTCCGCTTTCCCTCTCCTCCTCTGCTTCCTCGTTTGCGGGCTGCAAAGGTAAGAGGATTTTCATTACTTGTCAAGTGTTATTTTAAATTATTTTCGAACTTTATTTTTAACACTAAACTTTCAAAAAACGACCCTCTTTTTTCAAAGCGGCCTCAAATGTACTGAGAATTTTATTGCCCACAAAAATATATTTACAAAAATTTTAGCCTCCTATTATAACTAACTGTAAACTAATGTTTATAAAATTTGTGAATTGATTTAAACCCTCCGAACCTTGATACCATTTTTTGAAATTGTATCTTTGAGGTTGACATGAACATAGCAATATTTCCTGAAAATTTTCTGGATACCCTATCCAACGAGCCTGGATTTTCGGCACAAAATTTTATAAACGCCCATCAATTTATCGAAACGCCTACCTCTATCAGATTAAATCCATTCAAAAAAAACAATATAAAAACCGATACATCGGTGCCTTGGTGTGCCGAAGGGTACTATTTGGATAGTCGCCCTTCCTTTACATTCGACCCACTTTTTCATGCCGGATGCTATTACGTGCAGGAAGCATCGTCTATGTTTATCAGCCAAATTATCAAAACCATCCAAAAAAATATAACCGAACCTATCAAGGTTTTGGACTTATGCGCGGCTCCAGGTGGGAAGAGTACCTTACTTAGTTCGGCCTTGAACAGTGGGGATTTATTGGTAGCCAACGAAATTATAAAAACACGTGTCCCAGTTTTATGCGATAATTTAAGCCGCTGGGGTACGGCTAATAGTATTGTTAGCAATAACGACCCTAAGGATTTTGCCCGACTAACCGGTTTTTTTGATATAATTTTGGTAGATGCCCCTTGTTCGGGCTCGGGGATGTTCCGTAAAGATGCTTCTGCGATGAATGAATGGTCGGAGGCGAATGTAAATTTATGCCATCAACGGCAGGAACGCATACTGGCCGATATTTACCCTGCCCTAAAAGAAGACGGATACCTTATATATAGTACCTGCTCCTACTCCCACCAAGAAAACGAAGATATACTAGATTGGCTTTGTGAAACCTTTAATCTGGAAAGCTTACGTATACCTATAGAAACAGATTGGGGCATTGTGGAAACGCAATCGGACAAAAAAGCGGCTTGGGGTTATCGGTTTTATCCCGACAAGGTAAGAGGCGAGGGCTTATTTGCTGCTTGCTTGCAAAAGCGCGATACTACCAACCAATTACCCTCATTTAAAACAGGTGGCCACCAAAAGCTGGCCCTTAAACAAATAGAACTAATTAAACCCTGGCTAAAACAACCGGAAGATTTTTACTTTTTTACCGTAAACGAGGATTGGCTGGCCATTAATAAATGGCATAAGGAAAGTTTGGATACCTTACAAAGACATTTATATATCAAAAAATCGGGCATAAGGTTGGGCAAATTAATGGGAAATGATTTAATTCCCGACCATGAACTGGCCATGAGCATTTATTTGAATGAGGATATGGTTTTTCAAACCGAACTGGATTACCAACAAGCCATTGCCTATTTAAGAAGGGAAAACTTCGACCTTAGCATTATCGAAAAAGGTTGGAGCCTTATGACTTTTGAACAGCAACCCCTTGGTTGGGCCAAGCTTTTGCCAAACCGCTACAATAATTATTATCCTAAAGAGTTGAGGATATTAAATGCGCCACCTAAAAGTTAAATTATTTTTTTTTGAAATTATCCATGCAAAAAACGCAATTTGCACCTGCAAAAACATTACCTATATATAAGGCATGGAGCAATATTTTATCATTGATTTTGATAGCACCTTTACCCAAGTGGAGGCGCTCGACGAATTGGCACGTATATCGTTAAAGAACCATCCCGACAGGGAAAAAATATACAAACAAATTGAGGACCTTACCAATGCCTCGATGGAAGGTAAGCTATCATTTACCCAAAGTTTAGAAAATAGGGTGAAGCTATTGCAGGCCAACCGTGGTCATTTAGCATTGCTTATCAATCACCTTAAAAAAAAGGTATCGGTTTCTTTCGCACGCAATACCATATTTTTCAAGAACCATGCGGATGAGGTACTCATTGTTTCGGGTGGATTTAAGGAATTTATTACGCCGGTGGTTACCGAGTATCATATCAAAAAAGAAAATATTTATGCCAATACTTTTGTTTTTGATGAGGATGGTAATATTATAGGCTATGATACTACCAACCCCCTTTCGCAAGAGGGAGGTAAGGTTAAATTATTGAAGGAATTAGATTTAAAAGGTGAGATTTTTGGTATTGGCGATGGCTATTCTGATTTCCAACTAAAGGAATCGGGCATGATTAAGAAGTTTTTTGCCTTTACAGAGAATATTGAGCGGAAATCGGTAGCAGAGAAAGCCGACCATGTTACGCCTAGTTTTGATGAGTTTCTGTATATCAATAAACTGCCTAGGGCCATATCATACCCAAAAAACCGGATAAAATGTTTGGTGGTTGGTAATGTTGACGAGGAAGCCATAGCTCAAATGAAAAAAGAGGGCTATAACATTAGGGTGAAGGATCGTATTGAAGATAAATACCTAGAAGAAGCCGGTATTATTTTTTGCGATGAGGAGCATCAACCTAGCCCCGAGCAGTTACAAAATGCAGGTAGACTAAAGGCAATCGGTATTTTCGGGAAAATAAACAGCAAGAAATTAGCAGAAGTAGCTTGCGAAAATGGCATTATTATTTTTGACGACCCTAAGCATAACCCCCATAATGATGATTTTATACCAAAAAGGGTAATGGGCTTCATGAATGAGGGCAAAACCCATACCAGCTGTAATTTCCCTGATTTACAGCCGCCTCGTGTAAACAATGCCCACCGATTAATTCATATCCACAAAAACCTGCCGGGAATTTTAGCTAAAATAAATGAGGTATTCGCAAGGCACCAAATAAACATAGTGGGCGAGTTTTTGGTGACCAATGCCCAAATAGGCTATGTTATTACCGACGTAAATACAGGTTATGATACCAGCGTATTAAATGAGCTAAAAGCTATTGAACATACTATTAAATTCAGGTTGCTATATTAGTGCAACCTGAATTCAGGTTGATTAGCTTTTTAATTTCCTCCCAAAACCAGCACGATAGCCGCATATTTGGCTCTGTCAATACTATTGCTAAACATTCTTGCTATAGCATTACTGTCCAATGCTTTTAGCTTTTCATCAATTTGTTTTTCCAAGGTTACAAATTGCTCTTTGCTCTGCTCCAAATCGCTCTTTTTATTGCGGATGAGCCAAAGCCTATCATGCTCTTTTTGAAGCGTTATACAAAGAGCCTTCATTTTCAACAACAATTCTTTGTTTTGCTGATCGGTTTGTTCTTGGCAATAGTTGCTATATTGGGTAAGCATGGCTCCTACCCGAACCATATTAAAGGCATTTTTATATTCGGCTAAAACAATGTTGCTATCAGGGCGGTTAATTTTGCTTAACGCAATTTGCTTATCAAGCGCATCCATTAATTTCAAAATAGCTACATAGTTATAAGTTTTAACATGGTTAAACTTATCCATAAATCCGGCTTTGGTTATCGGGTCTTGTGGTAATAAATCCGACATTCCAATCTTTATTTTTTTCATGATGGCTTTCGACATTACCTTATCAACCATACCAAATCTTAAACTCATGGCTGTTTTTGTTGACGATACCATGGCTATATCCTCAAATTTGGCGTAGTTGCCAGCTTGCAGCATCAAATCGCCCATAATATTTTGCTGGTCGTTAAATACTACTTTATTCAGGTAAGCGGCAAGGTTTACCTGTTCCTTGCTTTTTACGTTCCAACCCAAGGCTCCGGCATAAGCCAAACCTGGGTAGCTTACTGTTAAATATTGCAAATGTGGGGTATCGCCCCAATCTGTCATCAATATTCCTTGGGCATTGTTCTCAAAACCGGCGGTGGTAGCATTTTCAACATTTTTCATCATATTGGCTGTTCTGCCGGTAAAACTCGACCATGAGCTGGTACCCGGACAAACCATATAATTAAGTCCTGATTGTTTATAGGTTGCGCAAATGCTTTTATATGATTGATAATCTTCGTAACGCCATTCCAGCAAGGTTACGTTTTTGGGTACCTGTGGAACAAATTCAGGGTTTCTGGCAACCACATCGCCCCACATCATCATTGATTTACCCTTGCCGTTTA
The DNA here is from genome assembly GCA_903927645.1 of uncultured Mucilaginibacter sp. Taxonomy (GTDB): domain Bacteria; phylum Bacteroidota; class Bacteroidia; order Sphingobacteriales; family Sphingobacteriaceae; genus Mucilaginibacter. Next base: position 1,323 of record CAIYNX010000247.1, on the reverse strand, counting down.
CAAACGCATTCAACTTTTTGGCATAATCAAGGTACACCTTAGCAACTTCTTTTGGGTCGTTTATTGGATGTTCCTTGTTTTTACCTAATTCAAAAGGTTCATCAAGGTTTACATTAAATTTATTAGAGGTAAAATTGGGGAGCAAATCTTCGCTCATTTTCTTAACCAACTCCAAGCTGCGTGGGTCTTTAGGCGCAATGGTGGATTTAAAGTTTATCAAGCCTAAAAGTTTATATCCATCCGGACATTCGGCGAGGTCTTTGTATTCATTGGTTTCAAGCCAGGCAGCCATGTGCCCTAATGAGTTTTGGTTTGGCACCAACTCAATATTCCGATTTTTACAATAAATATCTAGTTTTTTTATTTCTTCGGGGGTTATGGGTGTTTTGGTTTTCTCCCAAAGTTTGGTAAATGAAGAATAGCCAAACGAAAAACCTTCTACATATAATTGCAACTGGTTGTATTTTAAATCGGCTAAAAAATCAACCACACCATAAAGCGTCTCTAAGGTTGGTACTTTCCCCCTGCTAATATCCAACATGGCACCCCTTACCTTTAAATCGGGTTGGTCCTCAATTTTTACGCAAGGAATTTGGCCGCCAGTTTGCACGGCCAGTTGTTTTAGGGTGGTAAAGGCAAAAAACAAACCTTGGGCATCATTATATTCAATAGTAACCCCGCTAGGTTTTATTGTTAAATGATAGGCTTGCGCCAATAGCTTATTATTGGGGGTACAGTTGATGGTGCTACCACCAAATTTTCTATTAAGGTGCAGGTGTTCTTTAATAATGGTATTAACCAAATCCTTATCCTTTGCAGGCGCATTGAAATTTATTGTAGATCCTAATTTAAAAACACCCGCTTGCCAAGCAACACTTTTTGGCACTGGCAACAATACTGGATGCGTTGTGGCATTAACAACCGGCTTATAGATAGCAGAATCTGCAATGGCTTCCGGCTGCGACATTTTAAAATTGATGGTTTGGTAATAAAATTGTAGTCCGATAAAAACTACTACCACCAATGATACAATACCAATTATCAGGTATTTCAGTATTTTAAAAATCAACTTCATATTATGTGTATTTTATTAAGGCATATGTATAATCACATCAAACCATGTTAGCTTTTCAGCAGGCTGTTGGATTAATGAAATTTACAATTGGTTATCAATCACGATAATAGGCATATATATTAAAATTACAAAAACTTTTTTAATATTTTTAATAAGTGTTATTTTTAATGCAAGATTTAAAAATAATTTATTAAAAACTGGTTATAATTTTGATTTTTTATTTTTAAAAAGTACATTCACTTCAATTA
>CAIYNX010000246.1 GCA_903927645.1 uncultured Mucilaginibacter sp. | reverse complement strand
AAGGAATGGGTAACTCTTAAACCCCACTTTTACCCCACTGATACATTGCGTTTAGATGCAAAGGGTATGGATTTAAAAACAATTGCCCTTGTTAAAAATGGAAAGAACTTACCCTTAAAATTTGTTTATGATAGTTTAACTGTTGCAATACAACTTGATAAGGTATACAAAAACAACGAAACATATACCTTATATATTGACTATACTGCAAAACCGAACGAACTAAAAGTAAAAGGTAGCGCTGCAATAAATGATGCCAAAGGCCTTTATTTTATAAACTCAGACAGTACAGAAAAAGATAAGCCGGTTCAAATTTGGACACAAGGCGAAACGGAAGGCTCATCGGCATGGTTTCCGACAATTGACAAGCCGGAACAAAAAACTACTGATGAAATCAGCATGACTGTTCCTGCTAAATATGTTACCCTCTCTAATGGTCGCCTAGCCTTTCAAAAGTTAAATGGTGATGGTACTAGGACCGACACATGGAAAATGGAATTACCACATTCACCATATTTATTCATGATGGCGGTAGGTAATTTCAAAATATACCATGATAAATGGCGTGATAAAGAGGTAAACTACTATCTTGAACCTAAATATGCGCCTTATGCCAAACAAATTTTTGGCATGACTCCTGAATTAATTGAATTTTATTCAAAAACACTAGGGGTAGATTACCCTTGGAATAAATATTCCCAAATTGTTGTTCGCGATTATGTAAGCGGAGCCATGGAAAATACAACGGCTACCTTACATGGCGAGTATGTTCAACTAACTCCGCGTGAACTATTAGATGCGAATTATGATGATGGGCGCAGCACTATTGCTCATGAATTATTTCATCAATGGTTTGGTGATTTGGTTACCTGCGAAAGCTGGAGCAACCTAACCGTTAACGAATCATTTGCAGACTTTAGTGAAATGCTTTGGGCCGAACATAAATATGGTAAAGATGAGGCAGATGCACATAGTTATACAGCAATGCAAAATTATTTTTTGAGCGAAGGTGCTGATAAAAAAAACTTAGTTAGATTTAATTATGCCGATAAGGAGGATGTATTTGATATTGTAACTTACCAAAAGGGTGGCAGGATTTTGAATATGCTACGCAATTATTTAGGGTATGATGCATTTTATAAAGGATTAAATATTTATCTTAAAACCAATTCATTTAAAAACGGGGAGGCTCAACAGTTGCGTTTGGCACTCGAAGAAGCAAGCGGACTAGATTTAAATTGGTTCTTTAACCAATGGTATTATGGAGCAGGCCATCCAATTTTAAATATTAGTTATAAATGGGACGATTCAAAAAAAACGGAATCTGTTTATATCCAACAAAATCAGGATGGGCAAATTTTTAAATTGCCAATTGCCATTGATATTTATGGTGGTGGTAAAAAGGAACGCCACAAGGTTTGGTTAAATAGTAAAGCGGATACACTGACGTTTACTTTATCAGCAAAACCTGATTTAGTTAACATAGATGCCGATAAAGTATTATTGGCACTAAAAACTGATAACAAAACCCACGAAGAGTTTAACTTCCAATATTTTAATGCGCCCTTGTACCTTGATAGGTTCGAAGCTATTAATGATGCCGCCGGACATCAATCTTCATTAGAATCACAAAAAGTTTTAGTGGCTGCTTTAACTGATAAGTACTATGGCTTACGTATTAAAGCAATAAACGCTTTACATATAAGCGATACAGTATTGATGAAAATTGCATTACCTGTATTGATTGCATCTGCCCAAAATGACCCAAATACAGTTGCTCAGGCAGCTGCCATTAGTGCATTGGCGAAACTTAAAAAGCAAGAATATAGCGAGTTGTTCAAAAAGGTATTAAACAGTCAATCATACGCAGTTCAAGGGGCGGCCCTAAATGGTTTGGCTTTAATTGATCCAACCCAAGCATTAGCACTAGCAAAAACTTTTGAAAAAGACAATAAAGCCGCATTAACCAGAGCCATTATAAAGGTGTATTCAACCAATGGAAATTCTGAGCAATGGCCATTTGTGCTTAAACAATTTAATTTACAAAACCCACAAGGAAAATACTCAACGCTTCAAAGTTTTTCCATGATGATTGGCAAACTTGACAAGCAAGAATTTGCTGTAGAGGGAATTAAGGCAATAATGGAATTTGGCGTAAAGTTTAAAAAATACGGAATAGGATCTACCGTAATTAATTTATTAAATAGTATAAAAACTCAACGTACCCAATTAAAAGATGATGTAGGTGCCAAAGCTGCTGATGATGCCGTTAAAGCAGTGAACGACGCTAAAGAGTTATAGAAACTAGGGTAGTAAATTTCTTTTTACTACCCTAGTTGATTTTTAAAGCAATAAATTTTAATAATTATTGTTTATAGATAATGTTGTTTTTGAAATCCAATATGAAAACTTATTTATTTTCACTCGTTTTAATAGCAGTATTTAGTATCTCAAAATCGCAGATGTATAAAAAAGTTTGGCCAACAGATACCTTATTTAATAAATTTAATAGCACTCCTCCAGCTTTGCAACAGGCACCCTTTACCGGGCTCTCATCCCTGCAAAAATTTGATAGTAAAATAAAGCAGAACTTTAATTTTAGTTTTGCTTTAACAGATCATATGCCGATTGTTGATTTTGGTGGATTTGATGATATTCCAATTGTTAAGGATGATGGGTATTATAATATGCCTATAAAAAAATTAAATAATGAAGGCATATTATCGTTTTCTCAATTAAAGAACACCAATATTCCTACTTACAAAAAATCCGAAAATTAATTGCAAACAGTAATTTTAGTGGTATTTTATTTTTCTGCCTGTATTCTATTTTCTACTACTTTGTTATAACTGTTTTCATAATCTGGATGATTGGTATGCATTATCCTGTCCCAAAAGTTAAAATAAAAGCCATAATTACATTTAAACAATCGATGATGCATATTATGATGGGTTGAGGTATTGTGCCATTTAAATAATTTATTGCTTGCAAAACCTTTTGGAAAAATTTCATAACCTAAATGACCAATAACGTTTACCCCGAGTGAATATAAGGTGAATATCAATAAAGCGTTGATATTATATGGAATGGTAAATGCTATTAAGGGGATGATACCTACCTCAATAATGGCTTCAATTGGATGAAATGCATAAGCAGCAAATGGCGTTGGGTTATTTGATAAATGATGCGTTTTATGAGCAATTTTAAATAATGGCCCCCAATGCATTAACCGATGAGTCCAATAAAAATAGGTATCATGCAATAGAATCATTAACACGATGCTTAGAAAAAAGTAAGCATATCCATATTTATTGATATTGGTATAAGCCAACGTTTTCCCATGATTACCTGCCCATATAACAAGTAAGATAACAGCTCCGAATATCAATATTGAAATAAATGAATTTTTAATTTCGGCGATTATAGTTTTGTTTTCAGGGAATCGTTGTTGAATTTTAGCCGCCCAGTATTTTTTATTTTTCCAAACGTAAAAAATGAAATAAAAGCTTCCGGTGAATAGTAGGTACCTTAATGCGATATTTATTAGCACCAATAAGGAGTAATAGGAAAATAAAGGAGCGTTAAACATGATTGATAATTTTAATAAGCAAAATTACCTAATTTCAAGTTAAAAATCTTTATTTAACAATTTTTCTAATTCGGCAAAGCTAATATGCATTTTTACCCTGCCTGCTCTTGCATATGAAATTTCGCCAGTCTCTTCAGATACTATAATAGCTGTAGCATCATTTGATTCTGTTATTCCAATTCCGGCCCTATGACGAAGCCCAAATTGGGCTGGTAAATCACTTTTTTCTGTTAAAGGTAAAATTGCACTGGCACATTTTATTTTATTATCTGAAATTATGACTGCACCATCATGCAAAGGGCTGTTTTTTTGAAAAATACTTTCAAGCAGTCTTTTTGATATTTTTCCATCAATTACCTCGCAACCGTTTTGATAAAACTGTTCATCATAATATTTTACCAAAACAATAAGTGCGCCTGTTCGTGATTGTTTCATGCTTTTGCAGGCATCTATGATGGGTTTTATCCTTGCATAATTGTTTTTCTCGGCATCTCTTTTCCCGAAAAAATATTGCCACCAGGCCTTATTTCTTTGTAATGAAGCATTTTTGCCTACCAATAACAAAAAGCGCCGTACTTCCTGCTGAAATACTATAATAGCTGCCAGTACACCTACATTTGCAAACTGTGCAAGTATGCCGGTTAACAGTTTCATATCAAGCGCCTTTACAATATAAAATAGTCCCCATAAAATGGCCAAACCGAAAAATATGTTGGCAGCAAGAGTTCCCCTAATCAAATTATATAATTGGTAGATGAGCAGCGCTACCAAAATTATATCCAATACATCAAAAGGGGTTACCTTAAACTTTAAATCGTAAAAATGCATGTACTAATATAGATAATTTTACCAAGGTAATTATATAGGTTTAATTATCAGAATGATGTTGGTTAATTGTAGGAAAAACTATTTTATAGTAGGTTT
>CAIYNX010000245.1 GCA_903927645.1 uncultured Mucilaginibacter sp. | reverse complement strand
GTATTTTCTGATATTTATAAATTCGGTATTCTTAGTGGCTCCAACCACAAACATAAGTCGATGATCACCGGCCCATGAAGTTGCCTTTTGTAATACAATTTCGTACAATAAGCCATTTTCTGTTTGAAGATATTGAAAATCTTTACTTCCGGTAGAGGAGGTCAAGGCTAATAAAATAACCCATTTGCCCGGGTACTTTAAATAAGGTTCAACAGCATCATACCCCATATATGGCGAAATGGTAAGGGCGTCGAAATCCATTCCGGAAGCTGATTCGTCAAAATAGGTTTTCGCATACATTTCGGAAGTGTTACCCAAATCACCACGTTTGGCATCAATAATACTTAAACAATCATTGGGTAAATATTTGCTGGTGGCTATCAAGCTTTGAAGGCCTTTAATTCCATTGCATTCATAAAAAGCTGAATTTGGCTTATAAGCTATGCATAAGTCATGCGTGGCATCAATAATACGTTTATTAAACTCGAAAACAGGGTCTGGAAAGTCTTTTAAAAATTCAGGTATTTTATTGATATCAGTATCAAGACCAACGCAAAGAAATGACTTTTTAAGCTTTATTTGATCTATTAATTGTTGACGTGAAATCATAGTATATACCAGTTTTTTGTTTGTTCAAAAAAACAAAAAATAAACCAATAAAATGTTTTTGAACTATATTTTTTGAAATTGTTTGTATTTTTAAAATAATTGAGTACAATTGCATGTTTTCTAATTGATTTTTTCTTGCACTAAAGAAATTATTTGAAACCCCAGTTTTTTATTAAAATTTACCTGATGGTTATTGCATAAAATAGGTTGCAAATAAATTCTTTTAAATCATACTACTTTATTAAATACTTTTTAAATACATTAGATTTTTATCTCATCAACCAGGTATGCTATTTAAACTAACAATGATACAGCCCTTTTGTACTATTGCCAAATACTAATAACCTTTAATACTAATAGAATATTCTAATTAAAATATCCTTTTGAACTTTAATACATCATATGTTTGATATAAATGAATTGAACGACAAACTCGTTTCAGAGTTGCGCGAAATTGCCAAAAATTTAGGTATAGCCGAAGCCGATGAACTTAGGAAGGCCCAATTAATCACAAAAATTGTTGAGCAAGAACAATTAATTGAAGCAGCCAGATTGCAACAAAATATTGTTAATAGCATTTATTCGCCCATTGATGCTGTTGCAGATGCCCCAGCCGAAAAGATTCGCAAAAGAATACGAACTGTAAAAAGTTCAAATGAACGTCGTGTTGATGTGCCCTTGGACGATACCAATCTATTTGATATCCCTGATGACGAAATAACAGAGGATGAAAACGATTTAATAGTTCCTGTTTTACAAGAAGAGGCCCCTGCCGACCAACCGGGCGAAATAATCAGCAAATCAAATGATCAAGTTGCAGAAACTTCTCATCAAAAAATTGATAAAAGAGTTGGTAACCAATCAAATCATCAAAGAAATCAAGAACCTGCTATTAATCTTGATTTTGATAATGTAATTGTTAATGAAGGTGTACTTGAAATAATGCCTGACGGGTATGGCTTTTTACGCTCGTCTGATTATAATTACCTAACTTCTCCTGATGATATTTATGTTTCTCAATCGCAAATTAAATTATTTGGATTAAAAACCGGCGATACCGTAAGAGGAAGCATTAGACCACCTAAAGAAGGTGAAAAATATTTTCCATTGGTTAGGGTTGAAGCCATCAATGGCAGGGTTCCTGCAGAGGTTCGTGATAGGGTTCCTTTCGATCACCTTACCCCTTTGTTCCCTTCAGAAAAACTAAGCTTGTTTACCGATCCGAATAACTATTCAACGCGTATTATGGATCTTTTTTCGCCAATAGGTAAAGGTCAGCGTGGGTTAATAGTTGCTCAGCCCAAAACAGGTAAAACTATGTTATTGAAGGATGTTGCAAATGCCATCGCCAAAAACCATCCCGAAGTTTATCTGATTATTTTATTGATTGACGAACGTCCGGAAGAAGTTACAGATATGGCCAGAAGTGTTAGGGCCGAGGTTGTTTCATCAACTTTTGACGAGCCTGCTGAAAGGCATGTTAAAATTGCAAATATTGTTTTAGAAAAATCAAAGCGTATGGTTGAATGCGGTCATGATGTGGTTATACTACTAGACTCCATCACCCGTTTGGCCCGAGCCTATAATACTGTTGCCCCTGCCTCAGGTAAAATTTTATCTGGTGGTGTTGATGCAAATGCTTTGCATAAACCAAAACGCTTTTTTGGTGCAGCCAGAAATATAGAAGACGGAGGTTCATTAACAATAATTGCTACCGCCTTAACCGAAACCGGTTCAAAAATGGATGAAGTAATTTTTGAAGAATTTAAAGGTACAGGTAATATGGAATTACAACTTGACCGTAAGCTTTCAAATAAACGTATTTTCCCTGCCATTGATATTACCGCCTCCAGTACCAGACGTGATGACTTATTGCTAGATCGTGATACACTTCAAAGAATTTGGATATTGCGTAACCATTTGGCTGATATGAATTCGCAAGAATCGATGGAGTTTTTACAAGCACAAATTAGGGGAACCAAAACAAATGAGGAATTTTTAATCTCAATGAATTCATAGTTTTAAAAACATTTTTTATTTTCTTATAATAAAGGGATATAACAAGAATTCCCCGTAAATAAGTTTATTTATAACTTTTAGCAAATAAACTTTTAATTTTTCCGCATTGTTTGCTGCTATGCCAAATTTTATAAGTAAACACATTCCGAATGCCATTACCTGTGCCAACCTTTTTTGTGGTTGCATAGGTATTGTTTTTGCTTTTAAAGGAGATTTAAGCACAGCAGCAACAGCCGTGTTTTTGTCGGCCATATTTGATTTTTTTGATGGCTTTGCCGCTAGGTTACTTCGTGCTTATTCGGCCATTGGCAAAGAACTTGATTCATTGGCCGATATTGTAAGCTTTGGTTTGTTACCAAGTGTAATTATTTATGAGTTTTTTTTAAAGGCAGTTCAACTTACAAACTCAGATAGCCGACTGTCTTATTTTGCTTTCATTATTCCCGTTTTTTCGGCCATTCGCTTAGCTAAATTTAATATTGACGAAAGGCAAACTGATAATTTTATAGGTTTACCCACCCCGGCTTGCGCTATTTTAATAGCCTCATTTCCGTTTATATCGATAAGATATACCGGCACATTTAATGCTTTATTTTACAATCCATATATTTTGGTATGCTTTTGCCTATTAATCAGTTTATTGATGGTTGTTGAAATACCCATGCTATCATTAAAATTCAAGAATTACGGGGTAGTGCCTAATATATTTAGGTATTTATTGTTATTGATTTCGGCAATTATGATAGGATTTCTTAATTTTGCTGCCATACCATTAATCATATTTATATACATCGTATTATCAATTATCCAGTTTAAATTTGTTAGCAGTAAATTGTAACCAAGTATTGTTCCAAATTATTTGGATTTTTTATAAGATTTATCCCAATAAAAAATAATTACACCCATGAAAAAATTCCACGCCGAGATTGATATTATGCCCAAAAAAGAAATTCTTGACCCACAAGGTAAGGCAGTAACCGGTAGCATGAAAAACCTAGGATTATCTGAAATTCAAAATGTGAGGATTGGTAAGCATATCACACTTCAGCTAGAAGCCGAAACCCAAGAAATTGCACATACAAAGGTTGATACAGCCTGTAAAAACCTGTTGGCAAATTTAATTATGGAAAGCTATAGCTTTAATTTATTGGAGGTTTAGCCAAAATATTTTTTATTTGTGATTATTACTTTTGATTTTTAAACATCAACAATCAGGCTTCTTTTTCTTTCTTTATTTTTTCGAGGGCAATCATGTTTTCAAGAATAGTGCCTTTTGCTGCTAAAAATTTGGAGGCAACTTGGCTAAAATCCGGAGCTTCACCTTTTGTGGCAAATTCAATTTCCCTAAATAATTCCTGACTTTTTAACATGCCAAAAATGCCAAGATTTGGCTTTAGTTTATGCGCATAGCTTGAAGATGTTGGGCCATCCTGATTTTTAATGGCTAATTCTAAGGTTTCCAAAATTTCAGGGGCTTGAACCAGAAACATTTCAATGGTTTCAATGATAAATTCATTGCTACCATCAGCAACTTCATTTAAATAGGTTAAATCCAAATCGTTTTTAGGGGATATGATTGACATGAAATCAATGTTTAATTCAAAGTTATATTTTTTTTACTTCTAAACTATCAACTATTTCATTTTTAATAGTTAAAATACTTTTATTAAAAACAGGGTGTATCCAATCGGGGGCAATTTCTGCCAATGGCTCCATCGTAAACCGTCTGTTATGTAATTCAGGATGTGGAATTTGTAAGTTCTGCTTATTAATTATCATATCGCCGTAAAATAAAATGTCGATATCTATAATTCTTGACCCCCATTTCTCTTCACGTACCCGGCCTAATTCAAGCTCAATATTTAAAATTTTATCTAAAAGAATGCTAGCTGGCAAAGTTGTTTCTAACTGGATAACCTGGTTTAAATAGCTTGGTACATCGGTTTTACCCCATGCTGCCGTTTGGTATACAGACGATGATTTGGTAATGGTACCAATCTGCTTTTCGATATTGGTTATTGCTTGTTTTAACTGCAATTCGCGGTTGCCAAGATTACTGCCTAATAACAAAAATACGTTTACCATGTTGTAACAAATAATAAAAATAGGGCTCTTAATATATAACGGTATTGAATTACTAAATTTGCACCAAAATTATCTTTAAATTTTAATGAAACAATTTTTCAAATTCGTCTTTGCCAGTATGGTGGGGTTTATTTTAGCGAGTATAGTTATAGTAATTGTATTTTTTATACTAATTGTAGGTATTGTTAGCGTTGCCCAAAGCGATAAAACGGTTGAAGTGGCATCTAATTCTGTTTTAAAAATCGTTTTAAATACCTCCATTCCAGAACGTACACCCAATAACCCCTTTAGCGGTTTAAGCTTTTTGGGTTTTGATAGCGACAAATCAATAGGCTTGAATGATATTTTAGCTGATATAAAAAAGGCAAAAACTGATAACAGCATAAAAGGGATTTACCTTGATGAAAGTTATTTGCCGGCCGGACAAGCAACCATTGAAGAAATACGTAATGCCTTGATTGATTTTAAAAAATCAGGAAAGTTTATAATCGCTTATTCTGAAATTTATACCCAATCATTTTATTATTTAGCCTCAGTGGCCGATAAGGTTTATATCAACCCGAAAGGCATTTTTATGTTCCATGGTTTTAGCTCAAATGTTACCTTTTTAAAAGGTGCATTGGATAAATTAGGAATAGATGTTCAAATTATAAAAGTAGGAACTTATAAAAGCGCTGTTGAACCATTTTTCTTAACCAAAATGAGCGATGCAAACAGACAGCAAGTTACCTCGTATTTAGGTTCTATGTACGATCATTTTTTGGCAGGCATAGCCGAAAGCAGACACATTAACAAAGATGTTTTGTTTAACACGGCCAATGAATTAAAAGTGAAGTTTCCGGAGGATGCCTTGAAATATAAACTGGTTGATGGCTTAAAATATAAAGATGAAATTTTAACTGAACTAAAATCATTAACAGGTACCAGCAAAAAGGACAATTTAAAGGCAGTTGATTTAAGCGATTATACAAAAAGCAGCAGTAGTGCGGCCGATGATGATGAAAAAGTTTCAAAAAACCGAATAGCAGTAGTTTATGCCTCGGGCGAAATTAATGGAGGTGAAGGCGATGATAATACCATTGGTTCCGAAAACATATCAAAAGCAATTAGGCAGGTTAGGTTGGATGATAAGGTAAAAGCAGTTGTATTGAGGGTAAACTCCCCGGGAGGTAGCTCCTTAGCTTCCGACGTTATTTGGCGAGAGGTTATGCTCACCAAAAAGGTGAAACCTATCATTGTTTCGATGGGCGATGTGGCTGCTTCAGGCGGTTATTACATTGCTTGTGCTGCCGATTCAATTTATGCGCAGCCCAATACCATTACCGGCTCTATTGGTATTTTTGCTATACTGCCTAATATGCAAAAGCTATTTAATGATAAACTTGGCATTACATTTGATGGTGTAAAAACAGGGAAATATGCCGATTTAGGCTCAATCGACCGCCCGTTATCACCAGAAGAAAGGGCTATTTTGCAAAGTCAGGTTGACCATGGTTATTTTGATTTTACCACTGCGGTTGCAAATGGCAGGCACAAAACTCAAGAATACATCAATAGCATAGGCCAAGGCAGGGTATGGACTGGCGAACAAGCACTTAAAATTGGACTGGTTGATAAATTGGGCAATATTAATGATGCCATTAAATCGGCAGCCAAAAAAGCCAACCTTAAGGGCTATAAACTTGTAAACTATCCGGAGCAAAAAAGCATATTCAGCAAGTTGGAATCGGGCTTAACGGCGCAAATGAAAACCCGTTTTATACAATCAGAACTGGGCGAAGAGTATAAATATTACCAACAGATAAAAGCCGTTAGTAAAATGGCACGCACTCCGCAAGCCAGGTTGCCTTATGATATTGAGGTGCAGTAAGGATTTGTTGTCCCGATAGCTATCGGGATATTGATTTTTTAAGCTAATATATCAATTGGCAATTAAAACCTACAGGAGTATTTTTTGTAACATCCCAATCATTTTAACATCTAAATAAAAAATAACAAAGTAGATATTTAAGCGTTTGTAAAAAGCGAATAGTAACTTTACATTACCAATAATAAAGAATTAATTTAAAACAATCATGAAAAGAATATATATAGCAGTCATCGCTTTTATGGTTTTTGCTGTAGGATGTCAAAATCCTCCGCAACAAAATAATGTAACCATCGAAAACAATACCACTTCGGGTTTTGATGTAAACAAGTTGGCCCAATTTGTAAAAACCAGTACCGATCCGCAAGTTTTAGAAAAAGCCATCAATGACCCTAAAAATCAAATCAATAATCTTGATTTGGATAAGGATGGTAATATTGATTACTTGAAAGTACAAGAACCCGGACAAAACCAGCTAAAGGTAATTGACGATGTAAGTCCTTCAGAATCTGTTACCGTTGCATCGGTAAATATTACCCCAAATGGCAATACCAATGCCGATTTAAGTATACAAGGTAACCCAAGTTATGTTGGTTATAACAATTATTACCATTCCTCATTTTCATTCACCGATTTCTTGCTATTGAGTTATATGTTACATCCGCATAGCTATTATGTGCCGATGTACCACTATGGTTATTATCCGCCATATTACTCACATGTACGTACTGTAACTACATTCCGTCCTACAAGTTCACCGGCAATGTCTAGCAGAGCACCAAGCAGGAGCAGTTTAGGTTCACCTTCTGGTTCACAAAGATCATTTGGCACACGCAACCCATCAAATGGAGTGCGCAGCGGGGGTTTTGGTAACGGAAGCTCACGTGGCACAGGTTTTGGTAGGAGTTCCGGAAGTGGCCGAAGCTTTGGCCGTGGCGGAGGCTTTGGAAGAAGAAGATAATTAACAAACATTTTAAATTTTAATATTCATAACATGAGCATATTTGATAGATTATTCCGCATAGGCAAAGCAGAGGCGAATGCCGCGGTTGATAAATTAGAAGATCCGGCTAAAATGGCCGAGCAAATATTACGCGAATTAAGAGCAAATTATCAGCAAGCAATTACCGGCGAAGCCGAAATTAAAGCCTTGGCTTTACAACACCGCGCCAGTGAGCTACAAAACCGCAATGCTGCCGATGATTGGGAGCGTAAAGCAAATGAACTGCTTGACAGGGTAGAAAGCAAGCAACTGGACGAAGCCAAAGGAAATGAATTAGCAATGAAAGCCGCTGAAGCACATCAAAATGCTTTGGTGCAAGCTGAGCAATTTGCAAAAATGGCCGAGAAAGAAGAAGCCGCGGTTGCGGTAATGGATGCCAAAATAAAACAAATTAAAGAGCAAATTACCGAAACAGAGAGCCGTGCGCAATTGATAAGCTCAAGGGCTAAAACTGCTGAGGTAACCGAAAAAATAAACAAAACCTTATCAAACGTTGATACGGATGGTTTGATGGCTACCTTGAACAGGATGGATCAGAAAGCTACCGCTGCCGAGTTTAGGTCGGCTGCTTATGCGCAAATTGAAGACTCAACCATGTCGTCTGAGCAGGAGATTAATAAGGTGTTGGGTACAAGTTCCGCATCAAACGCTTTGG
>CAIYNX010000244.1 GCA_903927645.1 uncultured Mucilaginibacter sp. | reverse complement strand
TTCGAATTTCGGATGTTCCATTTCGGATTTATTTTGATGTCGGATTTCGGATGTTCCATTTCGGATTTATTTTGATGTCGGATTTCGGATGTTCCATTTCGGATTTATTTTTTAGTAGTGAGTAGCTAGTATCAAGATTATTAACATTCAATAAATAAGAAATAAAGTTATTATAAATTGAAATTTTAGACCTGAAAATTCTTAAATCCTGTAAATCCTGATTCAGACGGTTTATTTATTCGACTTTCGGACTTACTGACTTAAATACTCATCAATTGCTTTAACTGCCGACTCATACCTATCTGGGCCCGTGCCCGAAATTAGCACATAATTAGCTTGCAAGGCATTCAGTTCTTTATACCAAACTTCCATAAAATGTTCGCGCATATGGGGGAAATCGCGCAGGGGATCTTCTTCCCAAGGGAGGTCGATATTTAACAGCAAATACAAATCATAGGTATGCTTAGGCAATAAATCCAGCACTTCTTGGGGTGATTGGCCGAAGGTATAATCGCTCCAAATTTTTACAGTAATAAAGGTGGTATCGCAAATAAGAATCTCATTAGCCTGAAGGGCAAGCTCTTTTTCAAGCGCAAGCTGACCATAAAACATATTAATTTCATCCTGCCAGGTAGGTTGGCTGGTTAATTTGGCGCAATAATCGCGGGCAAATTCGGGCACCCAAACCGTTTGGTAATGATTTGCCAAATAAGCCGACATGGTTGATTTACCTGTAGATTCGGGACCAACGATGGCTATTTTTTTTATTTCGGATTGCGCATTTTCCATTTCGGATTTTTTTAGTTTCGAGTAGTTAGTATCTAGTCGTTAGTTTGTAGATTTTAAAACATTCTATATTAAAACTTTTTGAGAGAAATTGAGATTTTGAATCCTGAAAATCTTTAAATCCTATAAATCCTGCTCCGATAGCTATCGGAGCTGACAATTAATGAAATTACAAATCAATTGTAAAATCCAAACCAATTAACTAAATAAAACCTTAGTGACCCTTTAAACTAACTGTTTTTTATACTCTTTCTTCCAATCTAAATAACCTAGCAAAGCTATCCCAACATAAATAGCATACATTACGGCTGTTAAATCAAGGTGTTTAAAAATATATACCCCTACGTAAATTATATCTACAAAAATCCATATCAGCCAATTTTCTAATACTTTTCGTGCTAAAAAAGCTTGGGCTATTAAACTACATGCGGTACAAAAACTATCAAGGTATGGATAAGATGCCGTAGTATACTTTAAACCTGAACCAAGTATGATGGTAAATAAAACGATTGCCGCAATTGAAATTAAAATCTCTTTATTTGAAATCCGTAATACAGGCGTTTTTTTATCTGACTTAGGTTTACGGCTCCAAAAATACCAACCATAAAAGTTCATCACCATAAAATAAAACTGAAGCCCCATATCAGCATACAAATGGGTATCGTAAAAAATAAAAATATAAATGCCCACGCTTATTACGGCAATGGGCCAGTTCCAAATATTATTTAAAGCAGCCAGATAAACGCATAAAAGGCCTGTTATAACCCCTATAACTTCTAACAAATTTTGGTGCTGCCACCATTGTTGCAATATGTGTATAATTTGCATTGGCCAAATATAAAAATATTAACCAAGCACGCTAAGGCAAGCGGGCAATGGCATTACCATATTTTTACCCGCTTATCAGGGTCAAGCCACATTTTATCTCCTTTTTTAATGTGGAAGGCTTCATAAAATTCGGGCACATCGGTAAATGGTCCATTTACACGTAAAAAAGCAGGGGAGTGTACATCGGTAATGATGGTGCTCAACAAGGCTTCTTTTCTGTTTTGGGTAAGCCATCCTAATGAGTAGCCTAAAAAGTAACGCTGTACAGGGGTTAGTCCGTTTATAGTTTTACCTTCTTTGTATTGTTCGGTCTTTTTAAAGGCATCCAAGCCAATCACTATCCCACCTAAATCTGCAATGTTTTCCCCCAGGGTAGCTTTTCCATTTACATGTTGCCCATATACCAAATAGCCATTAAATTGATCGACTAACATTTGCGCATGTTTGGTAAATTTAACCGAATCTTCGGATTGCCACCAGCCTTTTAAATTTCCTTTGGCATCAAACTGTCGTCCTTCATCATCAAAGCCATGGGTCATTTCGTGCCCAATGGTGGAGGCCGCACCATAGCCATAAACTACTGCATCATCAATCTCCTCATCTTTTGCACCCGGCACTAAAAATATGGCTGCCGGCAATACAATTTCGTTGTTTGATGGGTTATAATAAGCATTATAGGTTTGAGGAGTCATGTCCCATTCGGTTCTATCAACTGGTTTGCCTAATTTATTTGCATTATAATTATGCCAAAATATGTTGGCTTGTATCATGTTACCAAGGTAGGAGGAACGACTTATTTTCAAAGTCGAAAAATCCTTCCAATGGTCGGGATAGCCAACTTTAGGGTAAACTTTAGCTAGTTTTTCATAAGCCTTTTGTTTGGTTTTGGCACTCATCCAATCCAATCGGTCTATATGCTCCTTAAAGGTAGCACGCATATCCTCTACTAACTTTACATAACGCTCCTTGGTTTTTTCGGGAAAGTATTCTTTCACAAAAAGCTGACCCAATACCTCACCCATCACACCATTTTCTTGATCAATTACCCTTTTCCACCGCGGTAGTTGTTCTTTTTTTCCGGTTAAAACTGTCCCAAAAAATCTGAAATTTTCCTGATCAAATGGCTTACTTAAATAATTACTAAAGCCCGAAATTAGCTTATCCTTTAAATAAACTTTCCAATCGGTAATAGGAAACATTTGTAAGGCTTTATTAAGTGCCCTATAATATTCGGGTTGTCCAACTATTACGGTATCTGCATTTTTATAGCCAGCAGCATCAAAAAAAGTTTTCCAATTTATATTGGGTGCAAGCAAAGTCAATTTACTTACAGTCATTTTATTATAGTTACGGTAAGGATCGCGTAAGTCTTCCAGCTTTCTGGAGCTATCAGCCAAAAACTTTTCAATGGAATAGTTAGTTTTAGCATGGTTTGTAGCATCTGCTGCATTTAATCCCAAAAGCGTAAAAATAGTTGGTAAATGCTTGTTTTGGTAATCAGTTCTAACTTCGGTGCTATGTGGGTCTGTATTAAAATAAAAATCACGATCGGGCAAACCTAAACCACCCTGATATAATTGAAGCAAGTTTTTACCACTATTTTTTGCATCCTGACCAACACCTGCACTAACAGGAGTTTCAACCCCAATTGTTTGATAGTAGGCAAATAAATTTACCAAATCGGCAATGGATTTTATGTTTTCAATTTTTGCTAGCTCCTCCTTTAGCGGGGCAATACCTTGTTTTTCTATTTGCAGGGTATCCATTCCACTAAAATAAAAATCACCAATTTTTTGGGTATTGGTACCATTTCCGGCATTTGCATTTAAGGCATCGAGATTAATTTTTTTTAGCCTGTCGCGTAATTCCTCTTCCAATACATTGCCGATTCCCCATGATGAATAGGCTGGAGGAATAGGATTCTTTTTAAGCCAACCCCCATTGGCGTATTTGAAAAAATCATCGCCTGGTTTGGTGGTGGTATCCATATTTTTAATTACCACATCTTTTTCAGCATAATTTGCTTGTTTATTCGTACAGGCAGTTATCAACGAAATACTTATTAAACCAACTAGAAGCGTTTTTTGGATGGTATTTACCTTGCTCATATTTTAGTACAATATTGTTTAAATAAACCACAATGTAGGTATAAAAAGGAATTTGTTAGCATAATAAGACCTTTTTAATAACAAAGAATTGTAAATTATTTAAAAATATCAAATCAATCAACCATTTGATATTCGTATTGTTAAATATTTTACCTTTATGCAGATAAATATGCTTATTCGGAAAATGGAAACATATCAGATTAAATATTGTAGTAAATTAAAACAATTAATCAACCAATGTTTTTGGAACTTTCAGCATATCGGCAAACTAATTGTAAACTGAGGTTAATTTTTCCAACAAGCTACTTTTTACTATGCATGCATAATGTTATTTTTGTTTATCCAAAATTATAAAGCCTATGAACTTTGAACTAAGCGAAGAACAAAATATGATCCGTTTGGCAGCACGCAATTTTGCCCAAACAGAACTTAAGCCAGGTGTAATTGAACGTGATGAGTATCAAAAATTCCCAACCGAACAAATCAAAATGCTTGGCGAGCTTGGTTTTTTAGGGATGATGGTTTCGCCTCAGTATGGCGGTAGCGGTATGGATACCATTTCGTACGTGCTCGCATTAGAAGAAATAGCAAAGATAGATGCTTCAACTGCTGTTATATTATCGGTCAATAATTCGTTGGTATGTTATGGGATTGAAAAATACGGTACTGAAGAACAAAAACAAAAATACTTATTACCATTAGCCAAAGGCGAAAAATTAGGAGCCTTTTGTCTTTCGGAACCCGAAGCAGGATCTGATGCCACCTCTCAACATACAACTGCGGTTGATATGGGTGACTATTATTTATTAAACGGGGTAAAAAACTGGATCACCAATGGCAATTCGGCCTCTATCTATTTGGTAATGGCGCAAACGGATGCTTCAAAAAGGCACCACGGTATTAATGTGCTGATAGTTGAAAAAGGCATGGAAGGTTTTAGTGTGGGGCCTAAGGAAAATAAAATGGGGATACGTAGCTCCGACACTCATTCATTGATGTTTACCGATGTGAAAGTACCCAAACAAAACCGCATAGGAGATGACGGTTTTGGGTTTAAATTTGCCATGAATACCTTAGATGGGGGCAGAATAGGTATTGCTGCGCAAGCACTTGGTATTGCCGCCGGGGCTTTTGAATTAAGCACACAATATGCCAAAACACGCAAAGCATTTGGTAAAACCATAGCCGATTTGCAGGCAACTCAATTTAAACTTGCCGATATGGCAACCCAAATTGAAGCGGCACGTTTATTATGTTATAAAGCAGCCTGGCTCAAAGATAACCACCAACCATATGTTGAAGCGAGTGCGATGGCAAAATTATACGCCTCGGAAGTTGCCATGCATACTGCCATTGAAGCTGTACAAATTCATGGTGGCTATGGTTATGTAAAAGAATACCATGTTGAGCGTATGATGCGTGATGCTAAAATAACCCAAATTTATGAAGGAACCTCTGAAATTCAAAGAATTGTAATATCAAGAGAGGTGCTAAAATAAATTGAAATTTTATTTTAGCTTTGTTTATGATCTCAATAAAGAATATCTTATTCATAGCCCTGTTGGTTTTAACCAATACTGCAATGGGGCAGGTAATATTACAAACAGGTATTTGGCGTGGTGCTTTACAAACCTCCTCGGGTAATGAATTACCTTTTAATTTCACAGTTACTGATACTATTAGCGGACAATTAATAACTATTATTAACGGTGATGAACGTTTCAAGGTAACCGATATCAAATCACAAGGCGACTCGGTGTTTATAAAAATGCCCTTGTTTGATTCGGAGTTTAAATTAAAACTTACTGTTGATAGTTTAAGCGGGAACTGGATAAAACATGGTGCTTATACCGACGCAGTTTTGCCTTTTACGGCAAAGGCAAACCGATCCTATCGATTTTTTAAGGACCCTGCAAAAACTATATTTGACGTAACCGGGCGTTGGTCGGTAGCGTTTGGCGAAAATGACGAAAAAGAACAAGTTATAGGCGAATTTAAGCAAAATGGTAATAAGCTAACCGGCACTTTTTTAAGCACTACCGGCGATTACAGGTTTTTGGAAGGTGCTGTTAATGGCAACAAATTGTATCTTTCGTGTTTTGATGGTGGACATGCCTATATATTCACAGCAACCATATCAGACGATAACACATTAACTGAGGGCTTACAATTTGCCGGATATAGTAGCATAACCAAATGGAAAGGCATCCGAAATAAATCAGCAAAATTACCTGATGCTTATTCGCTCACGGTATTAAAACCAGGTTACAAAAAAATAGATTTCACTTTTAAAGATATCAATGGTCAATTGGTATCACTACATGATGGTCGTTTTAAAAACAAGGTGGTAATTGTTCAGATTTTAGGATCATGGTGCCCAAACTGCATGGACGAAACAAATTATTTTACTGGTGGGTATTACAAAAAATATCATCCGCTGGGTGTTGAAATTATTGGTTTAGCTTATGAGCGTACTACTGATTATGCCAAATCGCAAAAAACATTAATGCAACTAAAAAATCATTTTGACGTACCCTATCCTTTATTAATTACCGGCTATACTCCCGGTAACGGCGACCCGCAAAAGAGTTTACCAATGCTGGCTAATTTCAAAGGTTTTCCTACTACTATTATCATTGATAAAAATGGGAACGTACGTAAAATACATACCGGATTTAGCGGCCCGGGAACGGGTGATTATTACAAGGAATTTTCGGAAGAATTTGAAAAACTGACAGACAATTTATTAGCCGAAAAGGCAAAAATTAAATAATTGATTTTAAAGCATGATATCAAAACTATTTTTGTTTTTATTTTTGGTATTGGTAAAAAATACCAATGCCCAACAAGGCTTTCCCTATGCCAATGAAATAAGTGCATTTAAACACCAAGATAGTATCAGCTTTCCAAAAAAGGATGGTATATTATTTATTGGCAGTTCCTCTATCCGTTTATGGGACGATTTAGAAAAACGTTTTGCCGATAAGCCGCTTATTAAGCGTGGAGTTGGTGGTTGCCAATTATCTCATCTGGTTGATTTTTACACACCTTTTATACTTTACCCCTATCAGCCCAGAAAAATATTTATTTATGCTGGCGAGAACGATATTGCAGCTGGGGAAAATGCTGAATTTGTATTTGATAAATTTAAAAAGCTATGGGAAGATATGAACAAAAAGCTCCCGGCTGCTTCTATTTATTATATGTCGATTAAACCAAGTCCGAGTAGGGCGAAATTTTATCCCGAGATTATAAAGGCCAATAAGTATATTAAAGAATATTTGGCAAGTAAACCTAAAAGCACCTATATTGATTTAGGAACTGTACTCTTTAAGAAAGGCACAACTAATCCGGATTCAACGTTATATAAGGCAGATTACTTGCATCTGAATCATTCGGGGTATGATAGATGGCAGAAAGTGCTAAATCCTTTTGTAAATTAAAAGGTTATTTGCCTTTGCTTTTAGGTTATGCAAACCTTTGATACCATCATATTGCAATTTGGCGAGCAAGGCGAAAAAACCGGATGGCGCTATGTGCATATTGATGCTGAGATGGCCAATGAACTTAAATTAAACAATAAAAAATCATTCAGGGTTAAAGGAATGTTGGATGCCCTTCCTATAAACGGTATCGCATTAATGCCTATGGGCGACGGAAGCTTTATTTTACCTTTAAAGGCCGATATAAGAAGAGCTTTACGAAAAGACGCTGGCGCAGCATTAACAGTTAGCATTGAGGAAGATTTAGATTATAAAGTTGAAATACCAGAGGATTTACAAGAATGTTTTGATTTTGAGCCCGAAGCTTTAAATTATTTTAATAGTTTACCCAAATCGCACCGCGACTATTTTATTAAAAGGATAAATAGCGCCAAAACCAACGAAACCAGAGCCAAAAGGATAGTAAACACCATTAATGCCTTGTTAAATAAATGGGGTTACGGCGAAATGATCAGGGATATGAAAGGGAAGAGTTGATAATGGATTTACCAGAATTATTAGCCGGAACAAAATTTATTCAATTATAAACTATATCAGACCATATTGATTAGGTTAGAAGCTTAAATTCCCACATGATCACCCAATCAACAAAATAAACTCCATCAACTTAATCAACCACCTACCTAAAACCAAGTGCATATGTGTATAAATTCTGCAAATAAAATTCGAGCTATACATTACATTTGTTGATTAATACTTTTTGTTACCAATGAGTGAAGAAACTACTAACAATCCTATAAATGATAATAAGGAAGAAACATTGCATAATGTGATCTCTCTTGATGGCCTTTACGAAAACTGGTTTCTTGATTATGCTTCCTACGTAATTCTGGACCGTGCAGTGCCCCATATAAACGACGGTTTAAAGCCTGTACAACGACGCATCCTGCATTCGTTAAAAGAAATGGATGATGGGCGATTTAACAAGGCTGCCAATGTAATAGGTAATACCATGAAATACCATCCCCATGGCGACGCTTCTATAGGCGATGCCATGGTACAAATAGGGCAAAAAAATTTATTAATTGATTGCCAAGGAAACTGGGGCGATCCGGTAACGGGCGACTCGGCAGCTGCACCACGTTATATTGAGGCACGATTGTCAAAATTTGCCTTGGAAGTTGTTTTTAACCCCGATACCACCGATTGGCAAGCAAGTTACGACGGGCGTAACCGCGAACCCATAACCCTACCGGTAAAATTCCCCTTATTATTGGCACAAGGAGCCGATGGTATAGCAGTAGGATTGGCTACTAAAATTCTCCCCCATAACTTTGTTGAATTATTGGATGCTTCAATTGCGGTATTAAGAGGAATTACACCAAACCTATTTCCTGATTTCCCGACAGGTGGCATGGCTGACGCCTCGGCTTACAATGACGGGCAACGTGGTGGCAAAGTTAGAGTACGCGCAAAAATTATTGAAAAAGATAAAAAGACCCTCGTAATTACCGAAATTCCATACACCACCACCACAGGTAGTTTAATGGAAAGCATAGTTGCTGCCAATGAAAAAGGTAAAATAAAAATCAGGAAGATTGAAGACAACACCGCTAAAAATGTGGAGATTGTTGTGCACTTGGCACCAGGTATATCGCCCGATGTTACGATAGATGCCTTGTATGCATTTACTGATTGTGAAATTTCCATTTCGCCAAACACCTGTGTAATACAAGCGGATAAACCAAGGTTTATGAGTGTGAATGATATGCTTACAGAAAGCACACACTATACCCGCGAATTACTGAAAATGGAACTTGAAATAAAACTCAAGGAATTGATGGAAAAAATATTTTTTAGCTCATTGCTTAAAATATTTATACAGGAGGGAATGTACAAACATCCTGATTATGAAACCTCCGGTAATTTTGAAACAGTAGTGGAAGTATTAAACAAGCTATTTGAGCCATTTGTATCTCAATTTTACAGAGAGATACTTACAGATGATTACAAAAAGCTGATTGATAAGCCCATGAGCAGCATTACCCGCTTTGATGTTAAAAAAACAGATGAGCAAATAAAGGGATTAAACAATGAGATTAAGGAAGTAAAACATCATCTAAAAAATCTAACAGATTATACCATAGCCTGGTTCGAAAAGCTAAAAGAAAAATACGGAAAAGACCGGGAACGTAAAACCGAACTTAGGATGTTTGATAAGGTAGAGGCTGCACAGGTAGCTTTAGCCAACGTTAAATTATATGTAAACAAAACGGATGGTTTTATTGGAACAGGCTTAAAGAAAGATGAATTTGTTTGTGATTGTTCTGACATTGATGAAATAATAGTTTTTAGGGCCGACGGGCGTTGTTTGATAACAAAGGTGCAAGACAAAGTATTTGTAGGTAAAGATATTATACATACAGCCGTTTTTAAAAAGAATGATGAACGTACTGTGTATAACATGATTTACAAAGATGGCGAAAGTGGATCGAGCTTTATAAAAAGGTTTTCGGTTTTGGGGGTAACACGTGATAAGGAATATGACCTTACCAAAGGTACCACAGGCACCAGAGTATTATACTTTACGGCCAATCCGAATGGAGAGGCCGAGGTGGTGAACATACAATTAAAACCACAAAGCAGGTTAAAAAAACTCCAATTTGATGAAGATTTTGCCGAGCTGGCTATCAAAGGTCGTGGATCAATAGGTAATGTAGTAACCAAATATCCAATTAAAAAAATCAGCTTAAAAAGTAAAGGTGTATCCACTTTAACAGGTAGAAAAATTTGGTATGATGATGTATTAAAGCGATTAAACGCAGATGGTAGAGGTACGTACTTGGGAGAATTTGATGGCGATGACAGGATATTAACTGTTTTAAGTTCGGGAGTTTACGAGCTTACGAATTTTGATTTGAATAATCATTTTGATGATAAAATGATAGTAATTGAAAAGTATAACCCTGAAAAAGTTTTTTCAGTTATTCATTTTGAAGGTAAATCAAAGAATTACCTCGTAAAACGATTTATATTTGAAAATACCGTAATTGGCAAACAAACCAGCATTATTAGTGATGAACCTGGTTCAAAACTCATACTAATTACCGGAAGCAGCAATCCTATTGTTAAGGTAGAACAATTGAAGGGTAAGGAAAAACTTCCCGAAGAAATTGAATTAAACCTTTTAAACATAATTGACGTAAAAGGACTAAAAGCTATGGGTAATCGCCTCTCGCAATTCCCGGTAAGTAAAATTGAATTACTTGCTGACCTAGAAATTGATGAAGAAGACCATCAATTAGAAGAAGAGAGTGAAGAAGTAGAAGACGCTGAAAATAAGCCAATTGAACCAAAGGAAAGTGTACCAAATATTGAAAAACCAACTTTGAATACAACAAAAAAGGTGGATTTTGAAATTACCAATCCTGATGATATTGATTTGGATGAAAAGGGTCAGTTAGGTTTATTTTAAATAACTGCATTGTTACAAGCGCTTATTAATAAGTTATTTACATTTAACTGCTTTTTATTATTGTTTTTATTTTTAATTAATAAACCATTAGGTTAATAATATATCCGCGTTAATGAAGGTTGGTGGTTTTACATTTATTAGAAATGCGATAAAAAATGATTACCCGGTTGTAGAGGCAATAACATCCATTCTTCCGCTTTGTGATGAGTTTGTAATTGCGCTTGGTGATTCGGAAGATGAAACCGAAAAATTGATAAAGGGGATAAATTCACCTAAAATAAAGATCATACCTACCATTTGGGATGATCAATTACGTGAGGGTGGGAAAATTTTCGCCCAACAAACAGATATCGCCTTTAATGGTCTTTCGGAGGATGTAGATTGGGCTTTTTATATTCAAGGTGATGAATGTGTACATGAAAAGTACCTCTCCAAAATAAAAGAGGAGATGGAAATAAATCTAGGCAACCCATTGGTTGAAGGTTTACTTTTTAAATATCTTCATTTTTATGGGTCGTATGATTATTATGGACATTCGCGGAGGTGGTACCGAAGAGAAATAAGAATAGTAAGGAACAATAAAGCTATACACTCATACCGCGACGCTCAGGGGTTTAGGTTTGGAGAAAGAAAGATAAAAGTAAAATTAATTGATGCTTATATATATCATTACGGATGGGTTAAGCCTCCAAATGGTTTAAAAAATAAAGTACGAAATTTTAATCAATTTTATCATGATGATGAATGGCTCAAAAATAACATCCATGAAACTGCTGAATTTGATTATAATAATGCCGATAGGTTGATAAAGTTTGAGGATAGCCATCCTCAAGTAATGTTAAAACGAATTTATGCCGTTAATTGGCATTTAAATATTGATTTAATTCGATTAGGAAAAAAAATGACCTTGAGAAGGAAGGTGCTTCAAAAAATTGAAGACTTAACTGGCTGGCGAATAGGCGAGTACAGAAATTATAAATTATAAAAAATAGTAAATAAGTGAATTTTAGTAAAAGTGTATCTATAATAATTCCTAATTTTAATGGAATAGATTTGTTAAGGCAATATTTACCTCATACGCTTGCTGCCATTAAAAACTCAGGATCGCCGTATGAAATTATAGTTGTTGATGATTTTTCTACTGATGGTTCAATAGAATTTTTAAAAAACAATTACCCTGAAATTATTTTAATTAATAATTCTCAACAAAAGGGTATTGCACTTAACTATAATCAAGGTATTGATATTGCCAAATATGAACTTATTTTATTACTAAGTTCCGATGTAAAGTTAAGTCCTGATTATTTTGCAAGCCAGTGGAAATATTTTTTGAGTTGGGATACATTCGGAGTAATGGGGCGGATAACAGACATTGAAAGCAACCATATACATGATGCAGCCAGGCTACCTAAATGGTATGGTTATAACCTAAAAACATCAAGCCTATATTACCCTGAAAGTAAACAGGATAGGTTATATACCCTCAATTTATCAGGAACAAATTCATTGATAAATGCTAAAAAACTAAAGGAAATTGGCGGATTCAACGAGCTGTTTTCAACTTTTGATTATAGTATATTAGAATTAAGTTTAAGGGCATGGCAATTAAAATGGTTGTGTTTTTATGAACATGAGGCCATTTGCCAACAAAATAATATAACGCAAAATAATTTGTTAACAAAACCAAAAAAATCATTTTTTAAAGACCAATTTTTGATGCATGCAATTCATTTAAACAATTGGGAATTAATGGCATGGTACTTTCAAATTATTTTCACAGAAGTAATTCCTAAACTATTAAGTGGAAAATGGTGGATTTGGAATAGTTTTATAAGTCTTATCAAAAAAAGAAACTTAATACAAGAATCGAAAAAAAGTTTTAAAATATTGATGGCTGATGAAGAAAGTGATATTACCTTAAATGTTGTTGTAAAGAAGATCAGAAGTTCAATGAACAGCAAGAAAGGCATAGAACATTATAGGTATAAACCTATATATGCCTAAAAAGGAAAATTAACCAAAAATTATGGCTCTAAATTTGTATTTTTATTTCTAGAAACCTGTAAGTTATTATTAAAAATAATTCATTGGCCATAACAATAAATAAGCTATCCTTTTTTAAGTGTTGATTAAGAACAAAAAACCGCATTTGTTAATAAGCAGAATAGATGCCATTGGAGATATCGTTCTTACATTGCCAATGTGCAGGTATATAAAGTTATTATATCCTGATGCTAGCCTGTCATTTTTAGCCAGAACCTATACCTTACCTATAGTAAAATGTTGTACGGAAATTGATAGTTTAATTAATTTTGATGAACTATTAAAGCTTAGTGATGCTGAACAAGTTGCTTTTCTGAAAACAAAAGAAATTGATATTGTTCTTCATGTTTTCCCCAATAAACATTTAGCTGAATTAGCAAAAAAGGCCAAAATACCATTTCGTATAGGTACCAGAAACAGGTGGTACCATTGGCTAACATGTAACCGTTTGGTAAAGTTAAGTAGAAAAAATTCTATGCTACATGAGGCTCAACTTAATTTATGTTTGCTTAAACCATTGGGCTTAAACTTAATTCCATCGCTTTCTGAAATTAAAAAGAATTTTGAATTAAAGCCCTCCGTTTTTTTGACTCCTAGATTAAAAAACTTGTTTCATAATGATAAGTTTAATTTGATTATTCATCCAAAATCAAACGGTAGTGGAGCTGAATGGAGCCTTAATCATTTTGAAAAGTTGATAATTATTTTACCTCCCGAGGAATATAACATTATTATAACAGGTTCAGAAAAAGAGAAACAATTTTTAAAAGATTGGTTTAATGCATTACCAGGGCATGTTATTGATGCAACTGGTTTAATGAAACTTGATGAGTTTATAACTTTTATAAGTGCTGCAGATGGTTTAATAGCAGCTGGTACAGGACCTTTACATTTGGCCGCTGCTTTAGGGATCAATACATTAGGTTTATTTCCTTCGGTAAAACCCATTCATCCCGGCAGATGGGCTCCATTGGGTAAGCGATCCAATTATTTGGAAAGCGGCACCGATAACCTTGATACAATTTCGGAGTTTGACGTATATGAAAAAATTAGAAATTGGCAAAAGCTATGAAAGAGTTAGTGTTATTAAATTTCGAATTGATGAAATTTGAAAATACAGGCCTATTTCATTTTGATAAGAGCTTAGGTAAGGCTTTAATTGCTCAAAATGATAAAAATATTGACTTTACTATTTATAGCGACCAAAAATCATTGAATTACTTTGATGGACATGCTAATAAACTTTTGAGCACGTTAAAAACAAAACTGTTATTTTGGAAATTTAAAAAATATAGGTTGGTTCACTTCACTAACCAATATTGCAGATTGTCTTTTAAATATTTTAATTGCCCCAAAGTTTTTACTATACACGACTTGAATCAATTACACGAACCACAAATAAAAAAACACAAGTTAAATAAGCATCTTCGCAAGCTTAAAAAAAGAATTGACCTAGCCAACCGTGTAATCGCCATTTCAAACTTTGTGGCTAAAGATATTGCTTCATTTTTTCCAGAGGCTGAAAAAAAAATCAAGGTTATTTATAATGGAGCCGATAAATTGAAGGCTAAAGAAAATCATCAACCAAAATATTTACCCACAAAATCATTCCTATTTGCAATAGGTTTTTTATCGCCCAAAAAAAACTTCCATACCTTGCCTGCCTTACTAAAGGGGAATAATTATGAATTAATTATATCGGGAATTGAAACTAGTTACAAGGAAAACATTTTGGCTGAGGCCTTGAAATATAACTGCCTGGATAGGGTAATCATTACTGGCACCATTACAGATGATGACAAAGCATGGTATTATAAAAATTGTAGTGCCTTCTTATTTCCATCAACAGCCGAAGGGTTTGGCTTACCAGTTATTGAGGCCATGTATTTTGGTAAACCTGTATTCTTATCGAAATACACCTCTTTACCCGAAATAGGGGGAGATGCGGCCTTCTATTTTAATAGCTTTGAGCCTATTGATATGCAAGAAACTTTTACCAAAGGAATTGAAACCTATGAATTAGAGAATTGGAAAGAAAAAATAATGCTACATGCCAGCAAATTCAATTGGGATGATACTGCAAAACAATACTTAGCATTATATAAAGAATTAATGCTTGAATAATTGGTACTATTGAAATAAAATATTAGCTAGTAGTAACAAATGAATCAAATAAAAAAAGTTGCCGTAATTATCCCATTTTATAAGGATAGCCTCACAGCCAATGAAGAAATTTCTCTTTTACAATGCAAAAAGGTACTAGCCAATTATCCTATCATCGCTATTAAACCTAATCATCTTAGCTTGCCTGTTTTTAGTCAAAAGCTTCAATTTACTGAAACAATAAATTTTGACGATAAATATTTTAAATCAATAAATGGCTATAATGCTTTATTGGTATCAGAAGATTTTTATGGTAGGTTTCTAGGTTATGAATATATTTTAATTTACCAAACTGATGCCTTTGTTTTTAGTGATGAATTAAATTATTGGTGCAACACTGGTTATGATTATATAGGTGCACCCTGGTTACAAATGAAAAAATACGGTAAAGTAAAATCCTTCTTCTATAATTACCTTTATAAAATATATTTCTACCTAAACATTAAAAAGCTTGGCCTACCTAATTCAAAACAGTTTACTAACAAAATAGGCAATGGTGGATTTTCCTTACGAAAAGTATCCACCTTTTTTATTTTAAGCAAAAGGTTTAAACATAAGGCAGAAAAGTATTTTATAAATGGTGAATGCTTTTTAAACGAAGATGTTTTTTGGTGCATTGAGCTAACCCGAAGAAAAAAATATTTAAAAATTCCAAATTTAAAAACGGGACTATTATTTGCCCTTGAAAACCGACCGGAAATTGGCATAAACAGGAATAATGGAAAGTTGCCTTTTGGTTGCCACGCATGGGAAAATTATTTAGATTTTTGGCGAACCATATTTAAAGAACTAGGTTATGAAATTTAAAAAGATGCAGGTAGTTTAAGTTTAATGCTAGTTTAAAAAAATACCTATAGATTTGCGCTTTATATTTTTTTAATGAAAACATATTTCAGGCTACTATCTTTTGCTAAGCCGATTGAAAAATTTGCTATTCCATACATATTTACAACTATATTTTCGGTAATATTTAATACATTTAATCTGGTTTTGGTTATACCATTACTCGATACCATTTTTTATAATAAAAAAGGAACTGTTACCCTTGCCCCTTCTGGTCATATTCCCTCCATGTTCCAGTTGCTCGACTACTTTAAATATTATATGAATTACTTTATTTATTACCATGGGCCATGGGGAGCTTTGGAATTTGTTTGTACTGTAACCATAATTTCGGTTTTTCTTGGTAATTTATTCAGGTATCTTTCTCAACGTATCATGGAGAACTTAAAGGTACATACCTTGTTAAATTTGCGAAGAACCGTGTTTAATAATGTAATGGATTTGCATTTGGGATATTTTAGCAATGAACGCAAAGGAGATATTATTTCAAAAATAGCTTCAGATGTTCAAATAGTACAATTTACAGTAACCGGTACCTTACAGGTTGTATTTAAAGAACCTTTACAACTTTTAGTTTATATAGTAACGCTATTTACGATCTCGTACAAACTGACTATATTTTCCTTGCTTATTATTCCAATTTCTGCTTTTGTTATTTCGAGAATAGTTAAACGGTTAAAACAACAAGCTAAAGCTGCACAGGAAACCTATGGTACCATGATTAGTTATTTGGATGAGGCCTTATCTGGTATAAAAATCATTAAAGCTTTTAATGCCACTTCATTTATAAAAAACAAGTTCGATAAAGAAAATAACAAATATTCAAACATAACCAAATCAATGGCCAAAAGGCAACAATTGGCCAGTCCTGTCTCCGAATTTTTAGGGGTAACTATGGTAATGTTTATCTTATTGTATGGCGGAAATCTAATTCTAAACGAGCATTCAGGCGATTTAACAGCAACATCATTTATCGGCTTTATAATAGTTTTTTCTCAGGTAATGCGCCCGGCCAAGGCACTATCCGACTCCTTTAGCAATATACACCAAGGTATTGCTGCTGGCGAAAGAGTATTAAATTTGATTGATGAAAAGCCTTTGATAAATGATATTGATAATGCAAAGAATATAACTAGTTTCAATAATCAAATTGAATTTAGCAATGTATCGTTCGCTTATCAGGATAAGGTTGTTTTGAATGACATTAACCTAATCGTACCTAAAGGAAAAACCGTGGCTTTGGTAGGCCCATCAGGCGGGGGGAAATCAACCTTGATGGATTTAATTCCCCGGTTTATGGAGCCACAAAACGGGCAAATTTTAGTTGATGGTATTGATATACAAAAGTTGAAAATAAATTCATTGCGCTCATTACTAGGTGTTGTTAATCAGGAATCCATTTTATTTAACGATACTATTTTTAACAATATAGCATTTGGCAAACCAACAGCAAGCTTGGCTGAGGTGGAGGCCGCTGCCAAAATTGCCAACGCGCACCAATTTATTTTGGCAACCGAGGAAGGCTATGAAACCAATATTGGCGATAGAGGAACCAAACTATCAGGCGGGCAACGCCAACGCATTTGTATTGCCAGGGCTGTACTTAGTAATCCGCCTATCATGCTCTTGGATGAAGCTACCTCTGCATTGGATACCGAATCGGAAAAACTGGTACAGGAAGCTTTGAATAATTTAATGAAGAACCGTACCTCCTTAATTATAGCCCACCGTTTAAGCACCATTCAAAATGCTGACATAATTATTGTATTAGAAAACGGTAAAATTGTTGAACAGGGCGATCATTTGCAGTTATTAAATAATAACGGACTCTACAAACGACTAATTGATATGCAGACTTTTAATGCAGATTAATTTAAATTTGTTTTTGCAGTCAATTTCAGTTTATTACTTTTACATCGTTAACCGATACCCCTTTTTGATGTTATAACCCGCTTTTTAAATGCAAATAATTAATAATTATACCGAGTTCGAGGCTTTATTGGGTAAGCAAATTGGCATATCAAACTGGCATACCATTACGCAGCAACAAATAAATGAATTTGCCCATGCTACGCTCGATCATCAATGGATACATACCGATCCTGAACGAGCATTGACTGAAAGTCCGTTTAAAGCCACCATAGCACATGGTTACCTTACCGTTTCATTGTTGCCCTATTTTTGGCATCAAATTGCTGATGTGCAAAACCTTAAAATGGAAATTAACTACAGCATTGAAAATATCAGGTTTGCCCAGGCGGTTGCAGTTGATAGCAAAGTAAGGCTAATTGCCAAGTTGGTTACCATTGTAAACCTACGCGGCATTACCAAGGCAACCATAGGTGTTGAAATGGAAATTGAAGGGCAAAAAAAACCGGCCTATACCGGCGAAGTAGTTTTTCTGTATCATTTTAATGATTAATCTTTAAGCAGGTAATCAATAAGTTAAATACTTTAAGT
>CAIYNX010000243.1 GCA_903927645.1 uncultured Mucilaginibacter sp. | reverse complement strand
GTTAAAAAGTTTTAAAGTTTCATTTGAAGGATATTTTGCCAAGGCTTGAAATAGAATTCTCCACTTTTCATAATCAAAATCTTTATTTGCTAATCCATCCTCAAATACTCCTACCAAAATTGGATAAAAGCTGGTATCAGGAAATTCACGAATAGCGTATATGGAGTAATAACCAAAATTATATTTTTTATAAAGCTCTTTCAATATTTCTACATCATCAGGATTTTGATATCTCGCTAATGCTAACATTGATTCAGGACTATTTTCTGTTGTAGCTATTTCTTTAACTCTGCTATAATATTTTGGCTCAGGTTTTATTTTGAGCATTAAATCATACTTTATTTTAAGGATAATTGATTTATCATTTAATAAAACACTATCAATAAATTGTTTTTTGTAATCAGCTTTAGGTGTTAATTTTCCATAAACAAATTCAGGTATGTAAGTTTCAATATATAAATCTCCAACCGTTTCCTCATAAATAAAACATCCAAAGTGTATTTTACATTTAATAGTATCACAGAGATGCTTTTGTACAATTGGTAATAAATCAAGTTTAGGACGATTTGATAAAGCCCAAAAAGCATAACTCCGAACCACAGGATTTTCATTATCTGTAAGAATTACTAATTCAGCATTTGTACTGATTTTATTTAACCTTTTATACCTCTTAAATTGCTTGTTTCTTTTCTTTGATAAATCTATATATGCACCATTTAAAATATTCTCCTTAGCAATTTCACTAACCAACTTCATAACTTTAGGTCTAATTATAACTGGCTTATTTTGCACATTTGCACCTTGCGCCTCCACCAATAAACCAGCGAATAAACAAATTAAAATAAGGGATAAGGTTTTCATACTTATTGAATTGAATAGCTTAAAATTAGTTATTTATCCTACATTTATCATAGTAGTAATACCCATCTCACATATTTCTCCTATACTGCCCGCCAACTTCGTACAAAGCTTTGCTAATTTGCCCAAGCGAGCAATATTTACAGGCTTCCATCAGGCTTTCAAAAATGTTTTCGCCGGCTATGGCTGTTTTTTGCAGGTTTTTTAATAATTGGGGCACTGTATCCTGGTTGCGCTGTTGGAATTGTTGCAAGGCGGTAATTTGGTATTGCTTCTCCTCCTCGGTAGCCCTAATTACCTCGGATGGGGTAATGGTTGGCGAGCCTTTTTTGTTTAAAAAGGTATTCATCCCAATAATCGGGAAATCACCATTGTGCTTTAAGGTTTCGTAATACAATGATTCCTCCTGTATTTTACCACGTTGGTACATGGTCTCCATCGCGCCTAAAACCCCGCCCCGCTCGTTAATGGCTTCAAATTCGGTCATTACGGCTTCCTCTACCAAGTCGGTCAACTCCTCAATTATAAAAGCACCTTGTATTGGGTTTTCATTTTTCGCCAAACCCAGCTCCTTGTTAATAATAAGCTGTATGGCCATTGCCCTCCGTACCGACTCTTCCGTCGGCGTGGTAATGGCTTCATCATAAGCATTGGTATGCAGCGAGTTGCAATTATCATAAATGGCATACAAAGCTTGCAGGGTGGTGCGGATATCATTAAAATCAATCTCCTGCGCATGTAATGACCTGCCACTGGTTTGTATATGGTACTTTAATTTCTGCGACCTATCATTCCCCTTGTATTTATTTTTAATAGCCTTGGCCCAAATACGCCTCGCTACCCTGCCAATTACCGAATACTCGGGGTCTAAGCCATTGGAAAAAAAGAAAGATAAGTTAGGCGCAAAATCGTCAATATGCATACCCCTGCTTAAATAATACTCCACGTAGGTAAACCCGTTTGATAGCGTAAAGGCAAGTTGTGTTATTGGATTGGCACCCGCTTCGGCAATATGATAGCCCGATATGGAAACCGAGTAAAAGTTACGTATGTTTTTATCAATAAAATATTGCTGAATATCACCCATCATCCGCAAAGCAAACTCGGTAGAAAATATACAAGTATTTTGTGCCTGATCTTCTTTCAAAATATCAGCCTGCACTGTACCCCTTACAGTTGATATAGCAGTGGCTTTTATTTTTTCATACACATCGGGTGGTAAAACTTGGTCGCCTGTTAGGCCGAGGAGTAAGAGGCCGAGGCCGTTGTTGCCGGGAGGGAGAGCTGGGGTGAAGCCCTGATAAATAGGCCTCACCAACCCCCTATCATCATAAACCTCTTTAAACTTTGCCTCTACCAAATGCTTCAGTTTATGCTCGGCGATGTACTTTTCGCATTGCTGGTCAATCGCTGCATTCATAAAAAAGCCTAAAAGCATCGGTGCCGGACCATTTATGGTCATGGATACTGAGGTGGAGGGATTACAAAGATCAAAGCCGGAATAAAGTTTTTTGGCATCGTCCAACGTGGCAATGCTTACGCCGGAATTTCCTATTTTACCGTAAATATCCGGACGGGTATGCGGGTCTTCGCCATATAGGGTAACAGAATCAAACGCGGTTGATAAACGGTGTGCAGGCTGACCAAGGGATACGTAATGAAAACGCTTGTTGGTTCGCTCCGGACCACCTTCCCCGGCAAACATACGGGTTGGATCCTCCCCTTCACGCTTTAGCGGAAATACGCCGGCTGTATAAGGGAATTCGCCCGGCAAGTTTTCGGTGAGCAGCCAGCGCAAAATATCACCCCATGCCTTGTATTTTGGCAGGGATATTTTTGGAATTTTTAAACCAGATAGTGATTGATAGTATAGAGGCTGCTTAATTTCTTTATCACGTACCTTGTATATAAAATTTTCGGAGGTGTATTGTGTGATGGTTGCCGGCCATTGTTTTAGCAGGTGTTTACATTCGGGATGCAATTTTTCTTCCAAAACTTGTTTCTTGGCTTTTATTGCTTCCGTGGTAGTGTCATTACCGATAATTTCGATCGCTTCCTGCAAACAATAAAGCTGTTGGGCTATATTGCATTGCTCTAGTACCCAATTGTTGTAAATCCCGCTTTGTTCCACCAACTCGGCCAAATAACGGTTTCGGTTGGGTGGTATGATATAAAACTTTTCGGACTCCTTATCTTCTTCTTTTATCAGCTCATTGTACCCCTTCATTAATTCAATTCCTGTTTTACGCTTAATGGTATCCATCAGTGCAATAAAGAGCGCATTCATTCCGGGGTCATTAAATTGAGAGGCCATGGTGCCATAAACCGGAATTTTATCATCAGCAATCTCAAACAGTTGGTGATTGCGTTTGTATTGCTTGCGCACATCGCGCAAGGCATCCAAAGCACCCCGCTTATCAAATTTGTTAAGAGCCACCATATCGGCAAAATCGAGCATATCAATTTTTTCCAATTGGGTAGCGGCGCCAAATTCGGGTGTCATTACGTATAAAGACACATCTGAATAATCAGTAATCATGGTGTCCGACTGACCAATACCTGAGGTCTCCACAATAATAAAATCGAACCCGGCTGCCTTACAAATATCTATCGATTCCTGCACATGTTTGGATAATGCCAGGTTGGCTTGGCGGGTTGCTAACGAGCGCATATAAATTCGTGGGTTATTTACCGCATTCATGCGGATACGGTCGCCCAACAAAGCTCCTCCTGTTTTACGTTTGGAGGGGTCGACCGAAATAATGGCCATGGTTTTATTGGTGGAGATTAAAAACCTACGCACAATTTCATCAATCAGCGATGATTTGCCCGAGCCACCTGTACCCGTAATACCTAAAACTGGGATAGTAATGGCATTGCTTTTATTATTTTGATTTTTGAATGCCAGTTGGTTGAATTGCTCCGGGTCATTCTCGGCCAAAGTAATAAGCGTTGCAATGGCTTTTGGGTCTTTTTCCGGCAGATGTTTTAGCTCGCCGTTTAATTTGGTAAAGGTGCGAAAATCGCATTTTTGAAGCATATCATTGATCATGCCTTGCAGCCCCATTGTTCTGCCATCATCGGGCGAATATATTTTGGATATGCCATAGGCTTGCAGCTCCGCAATTTCATTTGGCAAAAATACCCCTCCGCCACCACCAAATATTTTTATATGCCCCGCGCCACGTTCTTTCAATAAATCAAACATGTATTTAAAATACTCAAGATGACCACCTTGGTAGGATGTTAGGGCAATGCCTTGCACATCTTCCTGTATGGCGCAATTTACCACTTCATCAACCGAGCGGTTGTGCCCCAGATGAATTACCTCTGCTCCTGATGATTGCAATATGCGGCGCATGATGTTAATAGTAGCATCGTGCCCGTCAAAAAGGGAAGCTGCAGTAACAAAACGGATTTTATTTTTAGGGCTATAAGGGGCTATCATTTCCATAACTGGTTAATTGATTGCTGTAAAATTAACCAATTAAAATTGGGAAATGGAAATTGGAAAAATTGGGGTAAGAAAATGGAATTACTTTTCCTTTTCTTTTAAATAGGGTTCAGAAAAATTACCCAGTATAATTTTATTTGGATATTTTTCAATTATCCAATCCTCTACCTTTTTACTATCTATTTTAACTATATCTCCAGTTTTAATATTTTTCAAAATAAAAGCCGAATCAATAAAAACGCTGGTAAAAATTCCTTTTTCATAATTTAAAGGTTTTGACCACATATGCTCGTTCTTGTCTTTTTCATTAAAGTTGCTTTTTATTAGAAAATAATAAGTAGGTCGAGCTTTATATTTCGATAAACTATCAATAAACCTAGGCAAATATTTTTGAGCGGTATCCATCAAAGCTAAAAATTTAGGATCATTTTTTTGAAGACCCACGTACCCATAGTTTTGAGTCTTATTTGAATTATTTTGACTAAATCCATTAAAAAAACAAACCAAAAGAACAAACAAGAAAATCAACTTCCTCATAATATTGTTTCTTAAAAATACAATTGTACCATTTGCCTCCAATAACGTGGTCGGTGGGCGTAGTGCTCCCAAACGTATAATTTATTGGGGAGACCCTTGTCCCATAATAGTTTACTAAATTCCTGATTATTGTATAAAAAGGGATCGGTTTCGCCTATGGCAAAAATAATTTCCATTTTACGTATGGTATCCAACTGATGCTCATCATGCATGTTAGGTACATATTTCATGGGTGTGTTATAGTAAATATTATCGTTATGGTAGCCATCAAACAAATCATCAAAATCCTGAATTTGTTGGGTTAAATCATATCGGCCACTCATACAAACTACCTTATTAAAAATCCAAGGGTGGCGCAAGGCAATGTTTAAGGCATGAAATGCGCCCATGCTACAACCAGCCACTTCAAAGTAATTGCCTTTATTTTTATGTCTCATTAAAGGTAGCACCTCAGTTAAAATATATTCTTCGTATTGAATATGCCTAGCAATACGTACTATAGGATGAACGGCAGTATTATAAAAGCTTTCGGCATCAATACTATCTACACAAAAAATCTGTAACTCTCCGTTGTTAATACGATTTTCCAGAGCTTCTATTACTCGCCAGTTTTCATAATCATAAAAGCGAGCCATACGTGTAGGGAAAAATAAAACAGCTGCACCCGAATGACCCAAAATTAAAAGCTCCATATCGCGCTGCAAAATGGGACTAAACCACTTGTGATATTCTCTGTTCATATTGAGCCCAAATTATGGTCTGTAAGTTCTATAGTAAATATTACCTAAAAGTAAACTTATGGTTACTGATTAACCGCAATTGAATTATTAATAACTTCTTCCCATAAACTATAGGCCGCATTGCTTAAATGCAAACCATCTTTTACATATAATTCGGTTTTTGGCTTGCCGGCAGCATCCACCATTTCTTTAAACACGTTTATAAATTGCCAATTATTGTCGAGTCGAATAATCTCGTTTTCAATTAATTGGTTGGTGTATTTAAATTGCTCAATCAAAGCCCAACGACTTAGGCTGGGTTTAAGAGAGATAAAATAGCATGGAATTTCCCCAAACTTTTCTTTTACCTGCGCTACCAATTGTTGAAAAAATATCAATACTTCCTCCGGATGACGGCCATCACCTAAATCATTATCCCCTGCATAAATAATAAATCGTTTGGGTTGATAGGGTGTCATGATTCTATCAAAAAACCAAACACAAGCTGCCAAGGTCGACCCTCCAAAACCCAGGTTTATAGGCTTTATTTCGTTAAAATCATTATTAAGGCTGGTCCACATCCTGATGGAGGAACTGCCATAAAAAATAGTTTCGGGCAGATATCCCAACTTAGCCCCATCTGCTTCAAGGCGTTTCACCTCATCTTCGTACCAGTACATTGTTATTAATAATATTTAGAATAATTAAGCTAAGCTATCAATTCAAAATCAATATAGAAAATAAATTGAAAATACCGACATTGAGAGGCATGGCTTAATTTTGTACCTTTGAAAAAAATGGGAACTTGCCCACAAAAATGATAAATAAAGATATTTCAGACCCAAGCTACAAAGGCTATAATAATTACGGTGCCTGGTTGCGCGAAAAATATAAAGGGCAACGGGTGTTTAAGGTAATTGTTGATGGTGGCTTTACCTGCCCAAATCGCGATGGCTCCAAAGGTTACGGCGGCTGCACTTATTGTAATGTTGATTCCTTTACGCCTTCCGTATCGCGCAACAACCCATCAGTTAGGGAGCAGGTAATACAAGGTGTTGAACGCGCACGTAAGGGCAATAAGGCTGATAAATTTATTATTTATTTTCAGCCAAATACCAATACTTATGCCCCCGCCCATTATTTAAAAATGCTGTATGATGAAGCTTTAAGTTATCATACCGAAGATATTGTAGGCCTATCAGTTGGTACCAGACCAGATTGTATTGATGCGGAGAAAATAGCTTTGTTAGAAAGTTATACCGATAGGTTTGATGTTGATTTGGAAATGGGTATGGAATCTATTTACAATGATACATTGGCTCAAATAAATAGAGGCTGCAGTCATGATGAAATGATAAGCGCACTAAAACTACTCGAGCATACCAAGTTGGATGTGTGCGTGCATACCGTTTTTGGTTTCCCTTGGGAAACTAAGGAGATGATGCTGGCTTATGCTGCCGAAATTAATCGCTTTCCGCAAATAAAGTTTGTTAAGTTTCATCACCTGCATATAGTAGAAGGTTCGGTTATGGGGGTTAAGTACAAACGCGAACCCTTTAAACTTTTTACTTTGGATGAATATGCGGAATTCATGTGCGAACTTTTGCCATTGGTACGCCCCGATTTAGTGATACAACGCCTTTTTGGCTTAAGTGACCTTGATTTATTAATAGCCCCTAACTGGGGACTAAAAAAATCGGAGATTCAATATTATATTGATCAGCGAATTTTACAAAAAGGCGTAGTACAAGGTTCGGCCTATCAAGAGGCCTCAATTTTTATATAAACAATATTAAGATACCGAAGCATTTACTAATTTGTCGCAAAAAACAACTGCAAACTACTTTCCAGTATTAACGGGTGTAAGGGCCTTGGCTGCCTACCTCGTTTTTGTTTCGCATTTTTCATATGTTTTTGATGGCAAACTGCCAGCCTTTGTTTTGCGGGTTTTGGGTGAGATGCATATTGGCGTAAGCTTGTTTTTTGTACTATCGGGTTTCTTAATTACCTACCGTTATTACAATAATTTTACCCTTAATAGCGCATGGTTTAGGCAATACCTAAAAAACAGGGTTGCCCGTATTTACCCCATGTATTTTTTGCTCACGCTAGCTGCCTTTATCTACTACTTTATTACCCGCGACTCGATGATTACCAAAGGCTTTGACCATCCCATAGCGTTATTGTTCATGAACATTACTTTTATAAGAGGGTTTTTTTATCAGTTTTGGGATACGGGTATAGCCCAAGGCTGGTCGCTCACGGTAGAAGAATGTTTCTATTTTTCTGCTCCGGTACTGTTTCTCATCGCGAAAAAATACAGCAGGTTTTATATCCAGCCGCTCGTTATTACTTCGGTAGGGATTGCTTTGGTGCTAATTTTTAGAAATATAAACTGGTATGGCTTTTTTGGCAATTTTACCTTCATGATGCTTTTTACCTTTTTTGGCCGCTGCTTTGAGTTTTTTGTTGGGATACAATTGGCGCGCTACGTGTTAAAAAATGGCAATATCTGCAACAATAAAATAAACTTTACCACCTTAGGAAGCACCCTCATAGTAGCTTGTTTGGTGCTGATGGCTTTACAACCCATTATAAAACCCTGGAATGCGGGCTTAGAAACTCCTATTGGCATTATAACCAATAACTACTTACTTTGTATAGCCATTGCCTTGTTTTTCTATGGTCTGCTAACCGAAGAAACCGTTTTTAAGAAGATATTGGCACACCCATTTACCGAACTTTTGGGCAAAAGCTCCTATATTTTTTATTTAATCCACTTGGGCTGGCTTGCCAACCTGTTTCACGGCTTATTTGATAGCCTTAACGATATTATTTTTAAAATGTATGATAGTTGGGGATTAGATTGGCATTCACCTTTCGAAAACGAGGTGGTAAATTTG
Source organism: uncultured Mucilaginibacter sp. (assembly GCA_903927645.1). Classification (GTDB taxonomy): domain Bacteria; phylum Bacteroidota; class Bacteroidia; order Sphingobacteriales; family Sphingobacteriaceae; genus Mucilaginibacter. Next base: position 11,398 of record CAIYNX010000243.1, on the reverse strand, counting down.
ATTTTATTATTTATTATCTTGAATGCTATTGCGATCCTACTATTTAAAACCATAGAGGAACCCTTGAACCTTTACATCCGAAGGAGCAACTTCTTGATAAAGCATTCAAAAACTAACCAAATAACTTGATTCCAATTTTAAAGTTTACCAAAAAGCTCAATAATAGCCTTTTCGCGAAAGCTAAAAATTTTATCGATTTGACCTTTTACAAAAACCAAATTGGCGAATTGACCCAATGGCCCTAGTGGTATGGCATAATTTAAAATATCGCGCATTAAAACACCACCCTCAACTTCCTTAAAATGGTGTTGATGATGCCACAAGGCGTACGGCCCAAAACGTTGTTCATCTACAAAATATTCGCCTTCCTTCACATGGGTAATCTCGGTCATCCAATCCATTTTAATACCCAATACCGGCGATACTTTATAGGTAATAATCATACCGGGGTACATTTTGGTATCGCCATTGTAGGTAGAGGTAACTATAAAGTCCATCTCTTTAGGGGTAATTCTAGCAAGATTTAAGGGAGAGGAAAAAAAATCCCATGCTTCTGCCAAACTAATAGGTATGGCTTGTTCGGTAACTAACGCGTATGTTTTCACAATGCAAAGTAAGGCATAAATCAACTAACACCCTGATATTATGGTATAAATAGCGTATGCTGAATGTCAAATTTAAGGATTTAAGTAAAGTTTAGTCTCGAATGCTTGCTTCAATCCTCCAAACCAAAGCGCATTTCGATCATATGTTTTTTAAAACCAACCTTTTCGTAGGCTTTTATTGCGGCCGAGTTTTGGTCGTATACGTCCAAGCGCAATTCGGTGATGCCTATTTCTTTACACCAATTTTTAAGTCTATCAATAATAAGTTTATTCACCCCAAAACCCCTAAAATCATCCCTAACAAACATAAAGCCCAAATAAGCATGTTGTTGATGCCTTAAATAACTTTTCGAAGCTTCTATCCGGGCATAGCCACTACCCACTAATTCCGTGCCGGCAACTGCTACCAGCAATTGAATATGATCAGCATCTATCATGCCTTTCAAATCATAATATTGTAAATCATCGCCTTCCCTCAAAGTTTTATCGAAAGGGCGTTCGGCTTGTATTACTCCTTGCTCAAATTCTAATAAAATAGGGAGGTCGGCTTGTGTGGCTTTTCTAATAATAATTTGTTCCATTTTGCTAATATGCACCATGCTTTTTGCCAAAATTAAATTATTTGAAACAAGGAACAAGAAAGCTAGGGAATAAAAGATTTGAAAAATTAGTTGGTAAAAAGGGATACCAACCCATACCTTACCAAACAGTAAAGTTTAAAGCTGGGTAGTAAAGGTACAGGTGCACCTTTATGTGTTTATAACAGCGTTTTAATAATAATCTACTGTACCATTTTATTGGCGCAGTATGAACTAGCAAAAGCTTCAGGTTTTGCTTTAAATACAAAGCCCATGCTTAAAATGTAACCCATTGCCTCGTGCAATGCTTGGTTCGATTTAAAACTCGGGTTGGTGTTAATGTCGGCATGTACTTCAAGGTCAACATCATACAAATCCAACAAATCGCAAAGCTTGTAAGCAATGTCAATTGATTTGTGTACTTCGGTAAGCATCCTTTCCTTAATGCTCATTTTTTGTGAAGTACGTTCTTGATGGATAAACATGAAGCCACCTCTTTGTTCGCGTAAAAAAACAATAACCGTAGCAAAATCGGTTACGTTTCCTTTCACTTGCGAATCTGTTCCGATACAAACTTTAAGCTTGTTGCCAAGCGCGGCTTCGCGCTCAATGGCTTTTTCAACTTCTTGCAGAATGGGCGATTGTATTACTTCGCCGCTGAATTTTCTCCAGGTCATAAATTTATTATTAAGGTTAAATTTAGGATGACCTTTTTACGGTCTGTAAAAATAAGCGATAATTATGCGTATTTAAATAAACTCAGCATCATTTATTTGTTAACACTAGGCTTATTATCAACAACTTATTATACCAATATAAGTATATGTACTCTAGAACTTATTCAAACAATACCCAGCGTTTAAATTCTATTAAAAAAATTCAGGGTATTATTTTATGTTTGACAAAATTTTATTGGCGAAAAATTGAATTTTATGAGCAATGTAACCACTAATGGAAATTCGACAACCAGGGTATTGATGGCCAGTTTGGTTGGTACCACCATCGAATTTTTTGATTTTTATATATACGCTACCGCGGCCGTATTGGTATTCCCCAAGCTATTTTTTCCATCTGCAGATCCGACTTCGGCTACCCTACAATCATTGGCAACTTTTGCCTTGGCTTTTTTAGCACGACCAATAGGGGCTATATTATTTGGCCACTTTGGCGATAAAATGGGGCGCAAAGCTACCCTGGTTGCCGCTTTAATGACCATGGGGCCATCAACCGTAGCCATAGGTTTACTGCCTACCTACCAAACCATTGGGGTTGCCGCTCCAATTTTATTAGCACTGTTTCGTTTCGGACAAGGTTTGGGTTTAGGTGGCGAATGGGGTGGCGCGGTATTATTGGCTACAGAGAACGCCCCCGTAAATAAAAAAGCATTTTTTGGCATGTTCCCCCAATTAGGAGCTCCGCTTGGCTTGATACTTGCCAACGGAACTTTCTTAATCTTAAGCAAAACGCTCAGCGACCAACAATTTTTTGATTACGGCTGGCGCATACCATTTATTGCTAGCGCGGTTATGGTATTTGTAGGCCTTTATGTAAGGTTAAAAATTACCGAAACTCCTGACTTTCAAAAAGTAATAAACGAGAAACAACAAGTGCGCTTACCTATCGCCAATGTAATAACTAAACATACCAAAGTTTTAATATTAGGAACATTTTCTACAGTTACTACCTTTTTACTTTTTTATTTAATGACGGTTTTTACCATTAGCTGGGGAACATCTGCATTGCATTATCCAAAACAAAGTTTTTTAATCGCGCAAATTATTGCCACCCTATTTTTTGGCTTGGGCATTCCTATTTCGGCAATGTTGGCTGATAAGTATGGAAGGGTAAATATGTTGATAGTAGCCAGCGTGCTTATTTTTATATTCGGTTTGTTCTTCTCTCCCCTATTTAGTACCGGTAATTGGAATATAACAGTAGGCTTCCTGATTCTGGGTTTATTTTTAATGGGCTTAACGTACGGACCAATTGGTACTGCCCTAGCCGAAATATTCCCGCCTATGGTACGTTATACCGGAGCCTCTTTGGCATTTACATTTGCCGGAATTTTGGGCGCATCTTTAACCCCTTATCTAGCAACTAAACTTGCTAAAAACTATGGATTGCCATTTGTCGGGTATTTTTTGGCTGCATCGGCAATTATTACATTAATTGCCTTGATTATAACCAAATTCGATAAAAAAGCCGGAAATAATATAATATAATTAAGTTCGTTTATATTGCCAGGTTATGTAATTTTAGGATTGTTTAAATTAAAAAACTATCATTTAGCAGTACATTAGGCTCAGTTATATTTTTTTTAATTATTGGATATGTAATGGCATTAAATATTTTATTTTTAGCAAGTAGGATTTTCTGTTTTCATTAAAAAACTTTTAATTTCACAACAACTAAAATTTGATGCGGTGTGTATGAAGTGTTCTGCAATAATTGTTCTATTTCTTATTCCATTTAATACCTATCTTTTTGCACAGGATTTTGACGCCATTCGTAAACAATATCCTAGTGAAAAAGCGATTTTATTGAACAGATTATTTCAATATAATATTTCTATAAAAAATAATCAACCCTATGTAGAAAGTCATGAAAGCCAGCAAATAGGATACCTTTCAAATGCTGCGGCATCGTATATGAGTGAGTATGGCTTTTCACACAGCGATTTTCAAAAACTAATATCGTACGAGGCATATACTTTTACCCCCGATAGTAAGAAATTGAAGGTAAGTGAATTTAAAACCAGCTCAAACAAAGAAAGCTTTGTTTTTTATGACGACGTAAAATTTACCTCCTTCAATTTCCCTTCAATTGAAGCAGGTTCTGTTGGCAACCTTGAGGTATCTTGGCAAAACACCGATGCTCATTTGTTGTCGCCTTATTTTTTTTCGGGCTATATGCCAAACTTAAATAGTGAGCTTCAGATTACGGTGGATAAAAAAATATTATTAAAATATAAATTAATGGGGCTTGATACCAATAATATTTCATTAACCATAACTTCCAACTCCGGAAATAACATTTATACCTTTCAATATAAAAACTGCCCGTCCGATAAAAAGTATAGTGACGCTCCGGGATATTCATGGTATTCGCCCCATGTGCTTTTTTATATTGAAAGTTTTACGGATGAATCAGGGAGTAAGAAACCTTTTTTATCGAATATTAATGATTTATATAATTTTAATTATAGCTATTTAAAGGCAATGGAAAATAAGCCCAAGCCTGAATTAAAGCGTATCGTTGATTCATTAACAAATAATGTAACCTCGCAGGAAGAAAAAGCAAAAAAGATTTATACGTGGGTTCAACATAATATAAAATATGTAGCATTTGAAAACGGCATGGAAGGTTTTGTTCCGCGCGATGCCGCATTGGTTTGTAACCGAAGGTATGGCGATTGTAAGGATATGGCCAGTATTCTCACAGCAATGTTAAATACTGCCGGTGTTCCTGCTTATTTTACCTGGATAGGTACACGCGATCTGCCTTACACTTTTAGCAATGAGCCTTTGCCAATGGTAAGCAACCACATGATTTGTACCATAAACCTAAACGGAAAATTTGTTTTTTTAGATGGTACAGACCCAACCTGTGTTTTTGGCTTAACACCATCGGGCATACAAGATAAAGAGGCTATGGTTGCCATTAATGAAAAAGAATATAAATTATTAAAAGTTCCGGTAATTGAAAAAAGCAAAAACACCATTGTTGATACTACCTGGCTTGAGTTATCCCCTATTGGTTTAAAGGGTAAAATAAAAAGAACCTTAACAGGCTATCAGGCCATGTCATTTTATGGCGAATTAATGTATTGGAGTAAGAAGAATATAAATGAAAGCATGACTAGAACGTTTGAAAGAGGTTCGAACAAGTTTAAACTCGATACATTTTATATAGGTAAAGACGCAAGCAATAATGAAATTTCGGTATTTGCGGATTTTGAGCTACCCAATTATTCAAAAAAAATAGGCAACGATTATTATTTTAATCCTAATCTTTTTAAATTTTATTTAAACGAGCATATTGATTACCCAAAAAGGAAGGTGCCAATTGAAAACAACTACCTTTTCAAAAAGAAGTATGTTACCTTGCTAAAAATACCCGAAGGGTTTAAGGTTAGTTACCTTCCTCAAGGTAAATCATTCCATAACCAACTTTGGGGCTTTGATCTTAAATACGAACAAAATAAGAATTATGTTATATTAACCCAGGAATTTGAAAACAATAGTTTAATGCTAACTTATGCTGATTTTGAACAATGGAACAAAGTACTTGAAAACCTTTATCCGTTATACAAAGAAACATTAAGCCTTACAAAAATTAATTAAATGAAAAAACTGGTACTGGGTGGCTTGCTTTTGCTGTTTACCTCAACAAACATTCTCGGGCAAAATGTTGCACAAAAAATTGAACCCGAAACATGGGCCACTAACCCCAAAATAACATTATTAGATAATAAATATGCCAAAGATCCGGCAGTTGTTATTTTAGATAAAAGGCGGGTAGAATTTATTGACGAAGGTAAAGATGAAATAAATGAATACGTAACGCTTCATAAAATTATTCACATTAATGATGACCGAGGTATTGAAAGCCTAAATAAAATTTACTTAGGCATAAGTGAAAAATCAGACATTGTTGAAATTAAGGCCCGTACCATTTTAGCAAATGGTAAAGTAGTTGAACTTGATAAAAACTATATAAAAGATGTTCAGGAAGAGGATGGCAACACTTATAAAATATTTGCCATGGAGGGTTTGGAAAAAGGATGTGATATGGAATATTATTATACCTTTAAAAGGTCCGCATCTTTTTTTGGCAGGGAGGTAGTACAATCTGTTTATCCGCAAATACAAACAAAATTTGAGTTAATTGGTCCCCAACGTTTAAAGTTTGATGTTAAGACTTATAATTTTAACACGCCAATTATTGATACTGTGTTAAATGATAAAAGGATAAAGCAATTTACCTATAACGGTACACCAGGTGCAGATGAAGAAAAGTACGCAAATTACCATGCCAACCTGCAAAGAATTGAGTATAAATTATCCTATAATAAATCAAACCCTGATGCCGGACGCCTTTACACCTGGGATCAACTGGCCAACAGGATATATTCCATTTATATAGTAACCACCGAAAGAGAAAAGGCCCAGGTTTCAGACCTAGTTACTGCCAACGGTTGGGATAAATTGCCCAATGAAGTTTCAAAAATTGTCACTGTTGAAAATTATTTAAAAACCAAATTTGCCTATAATGAAAACTTATCAAGTGAGGATGCAAACAGCCTTGATCAGGTATTAAATAACAAGGTTGGAGGAACTATTGGCACTTTGCATTTGTATGCTGCCATTTTTGAAAAACTTGATATAAAATTTCAGTTTGTATTTACTGGTGATAGAGATAAATACCTCATTGATAAAGATTTTGAAAACTGGAATAATTGTGAAAACCCTTTATTTTATTTCCCTAACGAAAATAAGTTTTTGACCCCCACCCGACCTGATTTTCGCTACCCTTGGATAATTCCAAGTTGGGGTGGCACAACTGGGCTTTTTTGTAAACCAATTCCTATTGGCTCGAAAACTACTCAAATTGCTGAAATAAGGAATATTGATCTTGAGCCTTATAATAGCTCACGCCAAGATATTGATTCAAAAATAGAGTTTTCTCAAAATCTCGATTCGTTGGTAATTGATGCCAGGCACATTTTTAAAGGCTATCCTGCAGTTTCTTTTCGTTATGCTGCCAATTTTGCCAATGAAGAACAAAAAACGAACATTATAAAAGAATTTGCAAAATCATATTCAAGCTCAGAGAATATTGTATTTTCAGAAATACTTAATCCTGAATTTGATAAGTCGAGCAGCAATGAACCGATAATTATGCATATTAAAACCAAATCGGGCGAACTCATTGAACAGGCAGGAAACAAATTATTGTTTAAAATAGGCATGGTAATAGGTCCGCAGGTTGAAATGTATCAAGAAAAAAAGAGGCAAGAGCCTATTGATATGGATTTTCCGCATGTGGAAGAGCGAAAAATTGAACTTGTTATTCCAAAAGGCTATAAAATAAGCAACCTTAATGATTTAAAAATTGATCAAACATATACAGAAAACGGCCACATAACTATGGGCTTTGTTTCTGATTATCAATTAAAAGGGAATATATTAACAGTGCATATTATGGAACAATATTGCAATGTTTTTTACCCGAAAAGCCAATTTGAACAATTCAAAAAAATTATCAATGCTTCGTCTGATTTTAATAAAGTAGTGCTGGTTTTAGAAAAAAAACAGGGTTAGTGACCATTGGCAATACCCGCAAATTTTTTCTCTCCTGCATTTATTTCAATTAACAGATTATTTACAACTGGTGGTTTTGGACATGAATATCCACCTTTATAAGCACAATACGGGTTGTATGCTTTGTTAAAATCTATAATAATGGTATTGTCCTTATTAATATCGCTCGTTGTTAAATCAATATACCTGCCACCGCCATAAGTGCTTACACCATTTGTTTTATCGGTAAAAGGAAGAAAAAGATACTCTTTATATTGTGGTATTTTTGATAATGAAGGACTTTTGTAAACAGTAAGTTCAAAATTAGCCCCATTTAATATAAACCTTAATTTGGCATAATTAATATATTGGCTTCCTGTGCCCGAATAAGAAGGAATTATGAATGGTTCCTGGTTACTTAACATTTCAACCTTGGCTATTACCCTATAGTTACTGTCGGCATCAAAAAATCGCAAGGATGATAAATCTTCCTTTTTGAGGGGTGAGTTCTGGTCTTTCAAAAAATCATCGATATAATTTTTACGATGCGCGGCAAGGGTTGCCTTATAATCTTGAGCCTTGCAAGTAAGGCTATACGCAAATACTAAGAGGAGGAAATATTTCATAGTTGAATTATTGAATTTTATACCTTTTAAAATACTTCAATATTACATTTTTAAACAGCTATTTGATAATATTAATAAAATAGTCCTCCAATAAATTACCGGAAGACTATTTTTAAAGTATAGTAAGGCTTTATTTAAAATCCAAATCGCCTATGTAAACGGCACCGCTTTGTTCTTTTTTCATTTGAAGTACAATGATTTCCTTTTTTTCGGCTGGGGTACCATAATTGGTAAATAGTTCGGCCATAATGGTGGTTGGGCCAGCTATGGTGGCTTGCCTATCGCCGTAATAGTTGATCTCAATTTTGTAAGTTCCTTTGATGGCTTTTTTCAACAAAAACTGCTCCGGACCAAACCCCTGGGTCATATCATGTGAAATACGACCACCAATTTCGGTGCGATTATGGCTGTAATAACACTTCTCGTTATTAGGGTCGGTAACCCATAAATCAATATCGGTATTGTTCATATTCCAGTCCATTACTATGCGTACATCAACAGGCATTGGTTTTACAATTAAAGGGTCAATGCCTGTTAAATCAAGTTTGCCTTTGTTAAGTTCAATAATGCGGTTTATTTCTGGTAAAAATATCTCTTGAATACCATTATATAAATTTTCGGCATCAGCGGTATAGCTCTTAGTCATGGCCTTATAAAGCACATCCAAGGCCATTTGATGTTGCCCTGCATCCTCCAAAGCCAAACCATAATCTCTAAAGCTTTGCGGGTCGAGCGGACGGAGTTCAGTCACTTTTTTAAAGGCTATTACCTCATCCTCAAAATCGCCCAATTGTTTAAATTGGTAGCCAAGCATTTTATAAAGTTCGTAGCTATCCAAATCCAATTCGGCAAGGTTGGTAAGTATGCGAATGCCAAGCTCTTTATTGCCGGTTTTTATAAAATAATCGGCCACTTCAAAATAATAAACAGGGTTACCACTAAAACCAACTCTAAGCTCCAAATATTTTTGGTAACGGGCCGGAGCGTCTGCTTTTTGTATTAGCTTTAAATATTCGGCCTCAGGCTTTTGATAGGCTACTTGAATGCCATTGTTCTTATCGGTACTGTTACTTTCTGTTGAGAAAAAGCTTGCCGTATCAGCTTGGTAACCCATGCGTCGACCTTTACGCTTAATAGATATTGGTGAAGCATTTGCCAATCCCCTTAACACAATTGTGGAACCTGCTCCAGGCGCAACATCTTTTTCCATAATTAAACCTGAAACCTTTCCGTTTAACTCATTTGCAGGAGTCTGTGTAGGTGCAATTGCATCTGGCCTAGCAACTAAATCTTCATTTGTAATTGTTGAAACAGAACCAGTTAAATCAGCCTTTCTTACCGAACCGTACCCTACTACTACCACTTCTACTTCCTTTAAACTGTTTGAGGTAGGGTTCAATTTTATAGTAATATTGGTACTTCTTCGTGGCCTCACTTGTTTGCTTAGGTAACCTATATACTCCACTACCAATACATCTGCTTCATTTATATGCAACCTAAAATTGCCGCTTGCATCTGTAATTGCGGCTAAGCTGGTTCCTTTAATTAAAACAGATGCCCCAATTATTGGCTGCCTTTCGTTGTCAATTACCTTCCCGGTAATAATTGTTTGTCGGGCATCTGTTCGGTGATTGGTTTGGGTATTAGTAGTTGGTGTAACCGTACTTGGTGGTACTGTTACTATTTTATCCGGATTAGTTTTTGATTTATACCAATTGCTTAGCTCCTCCTGCATCCTAATAGCTTTGCTAAGATTTTCCCGCTCCACATGTTCAAGTGGTCCTCGTTGTTTCATGATGGCATCGTATTCAGCTCTTAATTCGGCTGGTGGTTCAATTTCGTAATTGATGTAGTCGTTCACATTCTCCAGTACTATCAATGAGGTATTGCGGGTAACCAATCCGAAACGTTTTCCCAAGCTTTCAATATCTTGCCTGTTTGCATCATAATTCAAATCCAAATCGGCTATCTTTTTTTGTGCCCACAGTTTTGCTACATCCACTTCTTCCACTAAATTTTTTGACGCATCGAGGTTAATGGTTTTTTCAACACTTACCTTGTTACCATATCCAAATTGCAGGGTAATTATTTGGTTAGGCTCCCGAGTAATACCGGCAATCGAAAACGCCCCATTAACTGCCACCGGCAATGATGGATAATTTTCATCAATACCCCCGCTGCCTTTTACCCCTAAAAAATGGAGCGATTGGGTAGTCAAAATGCCTAATGCTTTATCGGTGTTGCTATTGTTGAGGTCGATGAATTCGCCATGGGTTTGTAAGGCGATGCGTTTTAAATGGCTATAATCAGTCGTGGCAGATGAGTTGATACAAAACACCGGATTATTTCCAAGCATTATATCCTTGTCGCCAAAGGTTTGGTGTCCATCGCTTAGTAATAAAAATTCATCTTCCCGGTATTTGTTTAAATCCAGTTTGCCAAAATCGGTGGCGCCATCATAAACTGTATGCGCTAAATCTGTTTTTAAAGCATCCCAATTACCATTGGTAATGGTATACGCTTTTGTGCTTATAATGGCATTGCTAAAGCTTATTAAATCAATTTGCGCATTTCCTAATTTTTTAAAATAGGCTTCCAACAAACTAAATTCTTTTTTCTTGTCGCCATTGGCAGCACTTAATGAGGCATCCCATAATAAACCTATTTTTTGCGATGCTGGTCGTGCTGTAGTTTGTCCTGTAAGCTTGGTATTGATAAAATAATAATACTTATTTCCATAAGCTTGTAACAGTACCTCGCCGGCATCAATGGGTTTCGGAATCGTAAATGATAAAGAGTGATTAGGCCTATAATTCAATTTTTGTATACTGGCCGACCAAGTATTTTGATGATTATCAAATTGCAAATTGCTTGTTATTGCGCTATCCACCACCGGGGCTTCGGCATTTTGTATCACCGAGGCTTTTAAAGCAAAACTGCCTACCGTATCTTTCAGGTTAAGCGGTAGGGTAAATTGCAAGTTGCCGTTGCTTGCCAATGGTAACTCTTCCTCGTAAGCTAGTATAACTGTCCGGGTACTGCGAGGATTAATGGGGTAAATTCGCGTGCGGAAAGTATTACCCTCAACTTTTTCCAATAAACCCGGATCAATCCTACGGCGTTCTACCGCTTCAAAAACTACGGTTCCTTTTCCTCTATCAACCGGGACTGCCTCGCGCATATGCCCATTGATATCCAATGCATAGCGGCTTACGCTTACCCCATCCTTTAGCGGGAACATCAGCGTACCCTCTAGCAAACGTTGGGTGGTATTGTAAAATACCATT
>CAIYNX010000242.1 GCA_903927645.1 uncultured Mucilaginibacter sp. | reverse complement strand
TTTGTATGGGGCAACGCTTTTGTTGTCGACTTAAAAATAATACCATTTTGCTCCCATATTTTAATAAAGTTAATATTGATGATTTAAAAGATTTGCCGTAATATAGGCCTGTAATTTAATATCCAACTGTAAATCAAAACCCACTTAAATTTCATTATGAAAAGATTAATTACCTTAATGACTGTGTTATTGTTAAGCTTTGCAACTTTAACCCAATCTAATGCATCCCCCTTTCAGCAAAAACCCGCCACGCACTTAAAGAAGGACGGTACACCTGATAAAAGGTTTAAAGAGAACAAAAAACCGGCAGGGCCTTTAAAAAAAGACGGAACACCCGATATGAGGCATAATGCAAATAAGAAAGCAGCTCCGGTAAAAAAGTAATTTACCTTAGTGCTGGTAAAACGCCGGATGTTGCGAACATCCGGCGTTTTTTTTATTCGGTTTTGCTGATCTATGCAATTCCGGTTGTTAGGAGCATCGTAATATTTTAATGTAATAAGCGCTGGTGGCAATCGTGTACAGATAGCGTAACCGACCAGTGTAACCCAAATCCTATCATTACCCGGTATGGTAACCAGGGGTATTATTTGTTTATGAAATATTTAATGATTCAAATAAATAGAGGTGATCCCCGCAATTCAGGTAATTCCGTACAGGCTATTATTACTTGCCTGATCATTGATGATAGCAAACGGATTAGTTTTTGATGATGACAGCGGACCCGCGCCTGGAAACGAGCGGCCGGGCGCTGGCGGGGTTAGCAGAATACCCGATGATGTTAAAGTGTCCGGCCTGCGGTAGGGTACTGCGATAACGGTCAGGGCACGCTTTTGTCTCACGGGACAGGCGATACAAATGAGACAAATGATACAAGTGAGACAACATTGCTTACAGATCAGGTACTTAGCATACCCCTGTGAGACAAAATGAGACAAATGAGACAAGATTTCATCAAACCCTTATCCGAAATCTATCCTGCTCACAAAAAACAGCAAGGCCGAAAAACCAAACAGCTGCGAACCGGCCCTGTAAAAACATCCCGCTACGGCCTTGCAAATGCGAAACTAGCTGCTAACTTTACAGGGCCTGAACTTTTTTTGAAGCAGCCTCGCGCCTGAAAAAATCTGCATAGTTTATGATCTGTCAGCGGGGTACGGGTCGCCTTTGCGCTTTGGTTACCTCGTCAGACGAGCCTGAATGGGAAACTGTAGCTTTACGGTGCAATTCTTTTTTAGTCGCAAATCTATCTCCCCATTGCAGGCGGTCGGCACCTACCTGTTTAGCCGTAACTTCCCTTAAGTTGGTAAGCATTTGCAATGCCGCGCTTTTATCATATCCAAGGTAGCGCAGCAAGCCATAAGTTATCATGCCTGTGCGGTGGATGCCTGCCGAACAATGGATATATATTTTACCACCCGAGCTTAGCAGAGCCTGCAATTGATTATACAACTGCAATACTTTAACACTATCATATTGCTCTGGCTTTGAGGCTGAAAACGGGAACCACACCCAAATTATTCCTGCCTGTTGGGTTTGCGTGCCAATTTGCCGGGCACCTTCATTTTCATTTAACAGGGTTACGATAGCGCTTGCTGCCTCTTTTTTTAAGCCTTTAAAAGATATTTTGCCGCCGGGTTTATGACCTATGGCCAAACAACCATTGGCAAGGGGTAACCACTTAATATCCGTTTCCAATTGTTGTGATTTGATGGCATTTGTTACTAAGCTTATAAATTGCCCTAACTCTTTCCCTTTGGAAGGATTGTCTTTAATTGCTTTGCGGATGCTTGTAAGCAACGCTTCTGCTTCATTTTTAGGCATATATCCGGCGCGGATAGCCGGAAGCATCGACTCGATCTCATTACCCATCATATTTAAACTTTTTTAGAAATACCGCTGATCAAAACCCTGACTACGCCATTATCAATAATTGCAAACGGTATATTGCGCGCTTGTAATAACTCCTTTAGTTGGCTTACATGTACTGTTCTCTTTAACTTGTTGTTAGATATGGTTGGTTTTTCAAATGAAGCATCAATGTCTATCCACTGCACCTGGCGTATTGGCAATGGGCCGTCTCGCCTGGTTTCCAGATAACCTGGGGAGGGTTGTATCAGCCAATCGTTCCATTGTTCCATAAATGGTATTCCCTCAATCTTAAGCCGATAGCGCCATTGCTTGCCGTTAATATAATTTAAAAAATGGGCTAAATGCATCATTGCTTTTTATTCATTCAATTTCATAGAAATCGGAAAGTAATTTTATTCCATATTACTTCTTTCATTGTTACCGAAGCACTAACAAACGACAAGCTAATATTTATATTTCCCTTGCCGCATTGCATCAAGATACAGGTCGATATAATCCATCTTTTGTCCATTTCTGTTAATAACAAAATACTTATCATTTAATTTTACATACGCTATGCCGTTGTTAAATTCACTCACACGCTGGTATATAAAAGGGATAGCTTCATTGCCGTTTTGATCCAGGTACCCATAAGCACCACCTTTTCTTGCCGGAAGCAATCCTTCTTGAAATTCAATGATGTTTTTATTAGAAAATAGGCTCGACTTTCCAATATTGCCGTCTCCGTGAAAATCATCGTATAAATTATTATTTATTATAATTTTGAATTTTTCAGCATCGTTTTCGTTATATTTTCCTTCAAAGTAAAATTTATTTCCGTATAACCTTGTGTTAAATAAATAGGTTTCATTGGGGTCATTAAAATCTGAAGCGCTAAGTACCTTTTTTCCTTTGAAGTCCACTAGAACAGATTTACCATTTTTAATTAAATTTGAATAACCATACATAAAAGTACCGGTAGTGGTATGCCTATTTGCAAAATATTTATCAAAAACCAAGGGAATTACCGGGTTATTTTGTTTATCCACAAATCCGCACATCCCGTTTTTACTTATTCGAAAGTAGCCGGATTCCTCGTCATATATCAAGTCATCGTACATCAGGGGAATTATTGTTTTTTGATCAAGGTTTAATACGCCTTTTAAATTATCATTTTCTACATATAACCATTGGTGGGTAGCATCATAGCCTGTAATGTCATATTGATCCGAAGCATAAACTTTTTGTGTTTTATAAACAACTATTCGCCATCTTTTCCGGGCATCATCATAAAAACGCGCGTGTGACCATTCCATAGAAGCCATTAAAAAGCCAAACTTTAAGGGCAAAACTTCAGTACGATGGGTTAAGTCGTACACACCGTATTTTCCGTCTTTTGCAACAGGAGCATAGATACCGCCTTCCCGATCAATTGGCAAGCCTATATCATCGTAATTATTGAAGCCGAGAGGTAAAACCCATTCTCCTTTATCATTAACTACGCCGTGCTTCCCGCTAATGTCGTCAACTACCGCAATTAACTGGCCTGCATCGCCGCTAAAATAAAATATGTTTACATCCGTCCTGGCACCTTTTATTTTAAATTGATAGGGCAAAATTATTTTCCCTTGAAAATCCGTCATGCCCCAGCAATTACCTTTGCGCGAGCTAATGCGCTTTGCTCTTTCATCAATAGAAATACCATGTCGCTCGTCAGTATAGCCCATTTCGCATGGTAATATCATGTTACCTTTTTTATCAACCAGTCCCCATTTTTTATTTTGTAAAACCACGGTAAATCCGGTGCGCTTATTGTAATCTCCTATCAGTTGAAATTCTTTGCCCGCAAGCTTATTGCCTTTAAGGTCGGCTAAAAAATATTGATCTTTGTCGGACGACTGACAAATACCGAGTATGTCGCCATGAAAATTTATTTCCTCGTATTCAGGCGCTATTATTAATTTATTTAACGCAAGGTCATAAAGTCCGTAAAGGTCTTTTTTGGTGACGGTACATAGTTTTCCAGTCTCGTTAAATTCGGCCAATTCTAAATCGGCGGGCAACACTTTTTCGCCTTTTGCGTTAAATAAGGTACTGCCGCCACCTGATATATACCCCTTGGTATAACCATTACCTACTTTGGCAAAGGCGAGGTAAGATTTGTCGGTAACAGGAGCACCCGTGGGATAAAAAAAATCCCATGTTTTTGTTACCGCTTTAATGTATCCATCAGCGTTGGTATAGGCATATACGTACTGAAAAGGCAAAATAACTGAATTTCTGTTACTAATAACACCCCAATTTTTGGCCTTTAAAGCGGCTGCGTTATCGCCCGTAGTAAACGGGTTGATATAATCATATTCAACGGGCGTAACTAATACCCCCTTTAAATTAACAGCACCAAACTTGCCATTGTTGTAAACTATTGCCTGGCCATTTGAAAACGGGTATACATAGTCATATATAATAGGAACAATAATTTTGCCTAAAGTATCAATTAGGCCATATTTACCTTTAACTTGTACAAGCGCATTGGCATTGTCGTCAAAGTGGTTTGCCAAATCATATAAATAGGGAATAATTACAACTGGCTTTCGAGTGTCATTTGGCCTTTTATACCTGATATAGCCAAAATGATTCTGATTGTCAACACTTAATTGGAGGTTGTACCCGGCTGACTCTTCATAGGTTTGTGCATTTACTAAGAAGGCAAACAATAAAAATAATATGGATGATAAATATTTCTTCATAAAGTAGTTCAGGTAATTTATATCATTAAAATTAAGGTATAATCCCAATAAGTATCAATCACTAACCTTAATGTAGGTGTATAAAGCAATGTTTCTGGGGCGGGATTCGGTACCAACACCATATACACTGTAGTCTTTTTGCGCCGAAGCTACATACCTGTTTTGATTATTTGTTTTTGGATCCTTTGCTAAATCTTCTTCTGTCCACCGTCGATATTCCATAGCAGGGTAGCCGTAACCGCCCAAATAACCAGCCTCGCCTGTCCAACCATGACTGTGTGGACCGACAATATCGCTTTGAGGTCTACCCACAATGCGCTCGCCGTCAGGATCTCCAGTTGCAGGGGGGCGTTTAATATCCATACCGCGGATAAAAACGCCGCGCGCGTCGGGTAAAAGTTTAAACCCATTAGCAGCTTGCAAGGTATTTATTGCCTGATGTGTATCGAGCAGTTTATATAATTTGGTATTTTTATCTAATGGCTTGCCATCAAGTAGCACCCATTTTCCGCTATGCGTTTTTGAAAAAAGGTCGGTGTCCAGTATTGAATAAACAACGTCACCAACACCGGAAGGTGGCAAGGTTACCTGAACCTCTTTATTGGTAAATGCCACAATAATTACCATTACAAGTATTCCGGCATAAAGAACTGGGTTTTTAAGTAGTTTCATTTTGAATTTTTACTAGTTTTTAAAAATATTTGAGTAAATCACTTCGCTAAGTCCCTTAACGTCTTTAGCCTTTTCAATAAAATCATACTCAATCAGCCGGTTGGTCAGTTTAACCTTAGTATCAAGTAGGTCATAAACATCGGAGGGATAAACCATGTCATTATTCATAACAGTTAACGGCATCTGCACCGGAAGATCAATCTCACCGCCACCCTTAATTGATAGCTTTAAGAAGATCCTTTTTTCCTCGCCTAAGAAAAGCAAGCCGTTCGGGATATGTAAAAAATTATTGAGTTTATTTAAACTTTCGTTGCTATCACCATTATTATAAACCTCTTTAAACAGGTTGAAAAGTGTTTCGTTACCCTCAAACGCATTATGAAGAATATATGTAGCCAGGTTAGTCTGAAAATAATAATTGTTTTTTTCACTTACTAAATTCACTATGTTCTTTTTAGTTTCTGCATCAACCGGCATACCTCTTATTAAATGCTGATAAAACAGTTCCATAGTGGTGCCCCCATTTAATATGTTTTGCTGAATGATGGCGATATTGCAGAAAAAGAGGAGATTTTCAAATCGCCGCCGTGCGCTATTATTTTTCATAACAATTATTTGCGAAAAATCCTTGAAAGGAAATGTTATATAATTATTGGTGGAATTGCCAAAATACAGATAGGGTTCTAACACAAAAAGCATTTCGGTAAGCGAAGTAATTGATTTAGGCCGTAATAAGTCGTCTAAGTCGGGAGTGTAATTTAAACTGTGTCAGTTATTAATTTCAA
>CAIYNX010000241.1 GCA_903927645.1 uncultured Mucilaginibacter sp. | reverse complement strand
ATTGGTAACGCTGTATCATGGTACCCATGGCACCATCAATAACCAAAATCCGCTTTTCTAATTCTTTTTTAATATTCATTTCGGGCTGGGTTGTAGGTTGAAGGTTGTAGGTTGAAGGTTTCAAGAATAGACCTTCAATTACAAATCAAAAGTTTTGGATATGGAAAAACAAATGCAATACATTCAACTTCCAACCCGCAACCTTCAACACAATTAAAAGCTTATTTCGAAAAGTCGGTTAATATTGACTTTCGCTTATCTTTCTTGAATTTATTATAAAAGTCAAGTAGAATGTAGCACCTTGTAAGTACAGGTTGCCAAGACATCGCAGGTCCTAATCCCTCCGTCTTTCTCTATAAGCGTCGCAAAAATGCGTAATATTAAGGTTAATTACAAACTTCATAACATTTGGGTTCGACAAATGAAACTAGGATTATAAAAGCAATTAAAAACAATAAGGTTGCATTTCTAAATAAAACAGAAAAAATCCAGAATAAATTTATTTTGCTCTTGTTCTCCTTTTTTAAAATTGTTTAAATACCGTTTAAAGTCTTTTAAAAAATATTCTCATCCCCGATAATTACTTAGTGTAGGTTTTTAAAATTAAGCGCATATAAAGGCTTCTTTTGAACTTTTCTAAAAGGCCATTTATTTAAAATTTTATTAATTCGTTTCAATAAAAAAAGCCGTCGACTAAAAAATTAGCTGACGGCTTTTCAAAACGCTTTTATGTTTCTTATCTTCTTCTGCCGAAGATGCGAAGTAACATTAAGAACAAATTAATGAAATCAAGATACAAGGTTAAGCCGCCCATTAAAGCCATTTTTGAAGCCGTAGCTTCGCCATAAGTAAGTCCGGCACCAATGTTTTTTAATTTTTGAACATCATAAGCAGTTAAACCTACAAATACTGCAACACCAATATAGCTAATTAGCATATCTAAACCACTGCTGTGTAAAAACATATTTACCAAGCTAGCTACAATAATACCTATTAAAAACATCATCAATATAGAACCAAACTTTGTTAAATCCATTTTTGTGGTATAACCAGCAATGGCCATAATTCCAAATACAGTTGAAGTTGTAATAAATACACTTAAAATTGATGAGGCAGTGAAGGCCAACAGAATAAAACTTAAACTAACTCCAGTAATTGCCGCATAAGCAATAAAAAGCAATGATAGCACCGGGTACGATAAACGATTAAGACCGTAACTCATTAATAAAACGAATGCTAATGGAGCAAACATTACTATATAGGCAAGCATTGTTAATTGTCCGGTAGTAACATCAACTAATAAAAGTAATAAACTTGGTGTGTTAGCGAAAACATAAGCGCATAAAGCCGAAATACCCAAAGCAGCAAACATCCATGTAAATACGCTTGCTAAAAATTTACGGGAAGCATCCGCATCATCTATTTGTATTACGTTATTATAAACGTAATCAGGATTATTATTTTCCATATTCTTATATACTATTTAATTAATTATACAAATTTAATGATAGAATTGAGTTTTGATACCTTTGTTTTAATTTTTTTTACAATTGATTGTTTATTTTGTCGGAAAGTACGGATTTTCGGACTCCTCAACCCAGCCTTTTTGTTAACTGTTCCTCCACCTTTTTAAATACTTGTATGGGTTTAAGGGCACGCCAATTCAAATCGTCCAATTCGCCACCAAAGTTGATGTAATAATCAATATTGTTTCTTTTAAATTCATCTATTACATGTTCTCGGAAGTTGATGCCGGCAATCCAGCCATCTTCCACATCCTGAAACCATTCTTCATAATAACAATCATCAGAGGAATGGAAGTTGAGTACATTTTCGCCAATTAAAACAAAATGATTGATGCCATTATCCATCATTAGTTCAATAATTTCGCGCTTTAACAGCATGATATCATTGTTAATGGCATCGTTCCATTCGCCAATAAATTCAATGATGCAATAAGAACGCTCGTAATCAACAAATAATACTTTCATGTACAAAGTATTTGAGCCAAACGAATCCCATTGAGGGTGTAACAGGTAATTGTATATCTGTTTATCAAACTCAAATTCGCTGTACTGTGTAGCGTAAAAGGGCGAAAATTCATCCTCCGCGGCTATATAGTCGTCGCGCCATTTATAATATGGTTCTATTTCGTGCATCTAGTATAAAGTTCATAAATAATCTGTTATGGTTATATTTTTTAAGATTATTTAATTGTTATTTATTATAAAAAAAATCAATTGCTGCCCTTACATTTCCATGGGCTTTCAATAAATTGGCAGCTGTGGTTTCATCCAGATTGGTGGCTTCCATCACCATACGTGTACCCCTATCAACCAATTTATGGTTGCTTAGTTGCATATCAACCATTTTATTCCCCTTCACCCGGCCCAATTGTATCATTACGCTGGTGGTGAGCATATTTAATACTAATTTTTGCGCTGTACCTGCCTTCATTCGGGTTGAGCCGGTTAAAAACTCTGGTCCGGTAAGTACCTCCACCGGGTATTTGGCATTGGCAGCAACCGGACTACCAATATTACAAACAATGCAACCTGTAGTTATATTGTTTTGATTAGCAGCTTGCAAACCACCAATTACATAAGGCGTAGTACCCGAAGCTGCTATACCTACCAAAACATCCTTATTGTTTATTTGAAAGGCGGAGAGATCTTTCCAAGCTTGTAAAGCATCGTCTTCCGCAAACTCAACAGCCTTGCGTATGGCACCATCACCACCAGCTATTATCCCTACCACCCTATCAAAAGGAACACCAAAGGTAGGCGGGCATTCAGAAGCATCAACAATACCTAACCTGCCACTTGTGCCGGCACCTATATAAAATAACCTACCACCTGCTTTCATTTTTTCGGTAGTAATGGCTGCCAATTTTTCTATTTGAGGCAAAGCTTTAGCCACAGATAAAGGTACCGATTGGTCTTCTTTGTTAATATTTTCCAGAATTTCGGCCAATTTCATTTGTTCCAAATTGGCATAGTATGAATCTTTTTCGGTGGTGGTTTCCATTTGTAAAAAATCAAATTCTTAGCAAAATTGAATAAAATAGTTGAAACAATGAGTACCTAAAATTCGTAATTTATGTTAGCACTCCCTTTTTCAAATTTATTTTAAACCTTTTATTAAATTAAAACTTTAATAACTAGGAGTTTTTAAACAAATGGCAATTTGGTTATTTAAAAAACTTAACATTTTATTAAATTTGCATACCTAATAACATGAAAAACATTGCAGGGCTTATTTTTCGCTCACTAATACTTATTGCCTTTGGCGTTGCCATAGGCATATATTTTAACTTTAACATAAGTGGAGGAAGTGGTATTGCCGGCGATAAATTATCGCGTGCGGTATCATTAATAAAATCTAATTATGTTGATACCTTAAATGTGGATAGTTTAGAAGGAGCTACTGCCAACGCTTTGCTACAAAAACTCGATCCGCATTCACTCTATTTGCCACCACAACAAGCAAAGTCAATAAACGACCGTTTAGAGGGCAGTTTTAGTGGCATAGGCCTAGAATATACTATTTTACGCGATACGTTTACCATAGCCCAAGTTTACCCTAAAGGACCGGCAGCGCAAGCTGGTTTAGCCCCCGGCGATAAAATAATTGAGGTTGACAAAAAGAAATTTGCAGGCATACATTTAACCACTGATAGTGTTAGTAAGGCATTAAGGGGTGACAATGGTTCGGAGGTATTATTAACGGTTATACCTGTTAATCAGAAAGTAACAAAGAAAATTACTGTTACACGTGGTAAAGTTGAACTTAGCAGTCTTGATGCCGCTTACATAGCTTCTCCGGGAATAGGATATATTAAAATAAGCAAGTTCGCTACTACCACTGATAAGGATTTCAGGTTGGCTTTTTTTAAATTAAAGGCCAAAGGCATGCAGAAATTAATTCTGGATTTAAGAGACAATGGCGGTGGTTATTTAACAACAGCTACAGAGCTTGCAGATGAGTTTTTGAAAAAGGATAAATTGATTATGTACACCAAAGGCGCCCATGAAGAGCGGAAGGATTATTTTGCTACAGATTCGGGTGTATTTCAGGATGGTAAATTGGCTGTGCTGATTAATGAATATTCGGCATCAGCCAGCGAAATTTTGGCAGGAGCCTTGCAAGATTTGGATAGAGCAATTATTGTTGGCCGACGTTCATTTGGTAAAGGATTGGTACAACAGCAGTTTCAATTTGATGATGGTTCGGCCATTAACTTAACGGTAGCGAGGTACTATACACCCTCCGGACGGTCTATTCAAAAATCATATAAAGAGGGTACAGAAACCTATCATAATGAAATAAATGAACGTGTGCGCAGGGGCGAATTGATTTCGGCAGCCAATAACTTGAACGATAGTTCGTTCAAAAAATCGGGCAATTTCCTTACTGCTAAAGGGAAAAAAGTATTTGGCGGCGGCGGAATTATGCCTGATGTATTTGTATCAGCCGATACTTCGGAGAATACTCAATTATTAAGAGAACTTGTTAGTCAGCAATTATTTACAGCGTACGTAATTGACAAGCTACATCCAGAACTTGCTAAGTTTTCTTCATTGGAGGATTTTTTGAAGAATTACAATGTTACGAAGGATAATACGGAGAATTTTATTCTTTATGCTTCGGCAACCTTAAAGGAAATGGATTCGCACGAAATTTTACTATCAATGGAAGCCATAAAAACCCAACTAAAAGCAAACGCCGCATGGTTTAAATGGGGTTACAATGCCTATTTTGAAGCTTTAAATAATAACGACCCGGTATTGAAAAAAGCAATAGAAGCGCTTAATTGATAGTGGTGAGTAGTGAATTGTGAGTGGTGAATTGCGAATGGTTCATTGCGAGTGATACATTGCGAGTGGTACATTGCGAGTGGTGAGTAGTGAGGGGTTAGTGGTGAATTGCGAATTGTGAGAATTTTACATAAGACATTAATTACCAAATATTTATAGCATACCACTTACTATTCTCCTCTGGGTTATAAAAACTCACTATTCAGAATTCACCACTCACTTAGGCAATTATTTCTGCCTGAACCAAACTTGAATTGGTGCACCCGAAAATTCAAAATTCTCTCTTAGTTTGTTTTCGATAAACCTGTAATATGGCTCTTTAACATATTGGGGCAGATTACAAAAAAAGGCGAACATAGGTGAGGTTCCTGCAATTTGGGTGATGTATTTAATTTTTACATACTTACCCTTTATAGATGGTGGTGGATAATGCTCAATAATAGGCAACATCACTTCATTCAGTTTTGAAGTAGGTATTTTCCTGATTTTGTTTTGATAAACCGAATTGGCTGTTTCAATAACTTTTAAAACACGTTGTTTTTCGGTAACTGAAGTAAATACAATAGGTACATCGGTAAAAGGAGCTATTTTTTCGCGGATCATATCCTCAAATACCTTAATGGTTTTGTTGTTTTTCTCAATCAAATCCCATTTATTCACCACTATAACTATTCCTTTTTTATTTTTCTCAGCCAAGTGAAAAATATTAATATCCTGCGATTCGATGCCTTCTACAGCGTCAATCATCAAAATAACTACATCGGCTTCTTCCAAAGCCTTTATGGTACGCATTACCGAGTAAAATTCAATGTTTTCCTTTACCTTGGTTTTTTTACGAAGTCCGGCGGTATCAATCAACATAAAATCATGTCCATATTGGTTATAATGTATATGGATTGAGTCTCGGGTGGTACCGGCTATAGGGGTAACGATATTGCGCTCCTTACCAATCAATGAATTAATGATGGACGATTTACCAACGTTTGGACGACCAACTATGGCATATTTAGGTAATGTATTTTCGAGCAGGGGTTCATCATCAAAATGTTTTACCACCTCATCCAACAATTCGCCGGTACCAGAGCCCGTCATTGATGAGATATTATACAATTCGCCCAAACCCAAACTATAAAACTCCATCGAGTCGGACAGTTGTGAGGTATTATCCATTTTGTTTACTACCACAAAAACAGGCTTTTTACCTTTGCGCAGTAAATTTGCTATCTCATCGTCTAAATCAGTGATCCCGGTAGTAACATCAACCACAAACAAAATAACTGTTGCTTCTTCAATGGCTATAATTACCTGCTCGCGAATAGCAGCTTCAAATATATCGGCAGAGTTAGCCACATAACCCCCCGTATCAATTACTGTAAAAGAACGGCCAACCCATTCTGATACACCATAATGCCTGTCGCGGGTTACACCACTCACATCATCCACAATGGCCTTACGTGTTTCGGTAAGACGGTTATATAAGGTAGATTTTCCCACATTGGGTCTGCCTACTATGGCTACTATGTTGCTCATTTTATTTTTTTTTGTTGTGGGTTGTATGTTGAAGGTTTTAGGTTTCGTGTTTTTAGCTTTTTAATTTGGGTTAATAAACTTTTAACTTAAATCCTAACCCTACAACTTACAACCTAAAACCTATAACTAATTCTCATACCCAAATTGTTTCAGGTAATTTTTTTTGCTTCTCCAATCGGGGATTACTTTTACAAACATTTCGAGGAATATTTTACGTTGGAAAAAATCCTCCATATCTCTGCGGGCGTATGTGCCTACAATTTTGAGCATCTCCCCTCCTTTCCCAATTATAATATTTTTTTGCGAATCGCGCTCTACAATAATTTCAGCACTAATACGGTAAAGGGTTTCGCTTTCAACAAATGCTGTTACAATTACTTCCGTGCTATATGGTATTTCTTTTTTGTATTGTTTAAAAACCTGCGCCCTAATCATTTCAGAAGCAAAAAAACGATCGTTTCTATCGGTAAGAGCATCTTTTTCGTAATATGGAGGATGTTCGGGCAAATGTTCAATTACAAAATTCATAACTGCCAAAACATTATAATCTTTTAGTGCTGATATGGCGAAAATAGCTTTTGGGTGCAATTTCTCTTCCCAATATGCTACCTTATTTTTTACCGTTTCTTCATCACTTTGGTCAACTTTATTAATCAATACAGCCAAAGGTGCTTCCGAGCCTTCGAGTTTTTTTAATACATCGGCTTCATCATACTCTTCGTAAATATCGGTAACCAGCAAAATAAGGTCGGCATCAACTATTGACCCATCTACTTGGTGCATCATGCTTTCATGCAGTGCATAGTGGGGTTTGATGATGCCGGGGGTATCAGAAAATACTATTTGATAGTCTTCATCGTTTACAATACCTAAAATCCGGTGCCTGGTTGTTTGGGCTTTAGGCGTAATAATCGACATGCGTTCGCCAACAAGCGCGTTCATAAGGGTTGATTTACCTGCGTTAGGCTTACCAATTATGCTTACAAAACCTGCTTTATGTGCCATAAAAATTAATTAAAAATATATTTGGACTGCAAAGAAACGAATTATATCTTTGCAGTCCAATTAAAACGGACTGCAAATTGCATTTTTGATTATTGGAAGCCCTTTTTGCAGTTATGAGCAAAGAGTTAAAAAACAAAAAACAGTGCGGGATGGAGCAGTTGGTAGCTCGTCGGGCTCATAACCCGAAGGTCGTAGGTTCGAGTCCTGCTCCCGCTACCTAGACGAAACGAAACAAAAGGAAGCGGTTTAATAACCGCTTCCTTTTTGTTTTTTGGCACTTTTTTGTTATATTTGAGAACGGGAAAAACCGTTTAAAACCGAATTTTACCACAATTGTTTACACCAGGTTTACACCAATGTTTACACCAATCTCAAATTATGTCGTCAATAAAAATTCTTCTTTATAAAGGCAAAACCTATTCTGATGGAACAAATCCAGTCATTATCCAAATTATCGAAAATAGGAAAACTGTTAAAAAAGTTATTCACCGATGCCTTGAAAAACATTGGGATGCAAAGCAATCAAAACTCAAATCAAATGCTCCTAACAGTATTGAAGTAAATCAGTTAATAAGTGCAAAATTAAGTTTTTATCAAAAAGCTCTTGTAGGGTCTGAAGAAGCTGGAAAGGTTATTTCAAAAGAGATTTTCAATCAAGTAAAATCAGACACTTTAGTAAGCTGTATGCAAATCTATTGTAAACGTTTAGAAGGATTAAAACGGTTTGTAACCTTAAATGGTTACCTCACACTAACAGATCAAATTGTTTCATACAATGATGTTTCAATTGATAAAATAAATAAATTTTGGTTAGAAGGTTTCTGTTTTCACCTTCAAACAAAGTATAAAAACACATCTTCAACTATTAATAAGAAAATTAGCAGATTGAAAGGTATAATAAATTTATATTCGACTACGACCAATAATGAAATTAGGCAATTTAAAGTTCCAGTTCATGATAAAGTTAAGCTT
>CAIYNX010000240.1 GCA_903927645.1 uncultured Mucilaginibacter sp. | reverse complement strand
TGTACTATGGTTTGCTTATTATAACAACCAAACCTACTACTATGTGTTGAAAGGGAAATGGGAATTAGAAAAGGATTTATCGGATAATACAAATAGTAGGGATACTACAAAAGATGATTACAAAATTGGGTTGGTTGGACCCGATTTAAAAGAAATTATACCTGTAAACTATACCCTTATCCATAATATCAGCGGAACTTTCCCCAACCTGATAGAGGTTGAAAATGGAAATAACAAAGGGTTTTTTGATTTAAATGGTAAGGAGGTTGTGCCGGTTAAATATAGTAGCATTTACCCAGTAGAGGATGAAAATAATTTAGCTGTATTAAAAGATAATCAGGACTATTATTATCTTAAAAAAGATTTTACCATCTCCGAGAAGGTTAATTTAAAACTTACAGATTTCTTTTCGAAAATTAAATATTTAAGCGCTTCTTACGATTTGAAGGATAAGGCCCCCAAATTCATCACTGAGTTTAATTCTCGCTCAAGAAATGGGGCAATTTATTTGCCACCATCCTACTTGGTTGATTTAAAAATAGTGGAGAAAGAGATTGATTTTATTAACCCTTTAAGGCAAAAAAACAGAGGCGATTATTCAGAAGATGGATATGACCATAAGCAGTATTTAATAAAACCTGCTGAGAAAAATCAAAGTGAAGATAATTGGTTCGAAGCTTCCTTTTATTCGGTACGTGATTATTTTTTGGGTGGTAGGTCTGAGTTTTATGATGATAAAAAGTTAGTTATAATTGATAAAAAGCATGATAGAATTTATCACCAATCTGTAGTTACTGATATGGGGCCTGAGGGTTCTTCCTCCTTAACTGGTACTTGCGATATGAATAGCATTAAGGCAATAAACGATTCATTATTTGAAGTAAAAGCGGGCGCTGTTTTATATTTCGATTTATATGATTCAACAAAATATGTTTCAGGTGGTTCCTACTATAATTATTATAGCCTAAAAAATGGTAAATTAATTGCTTTACCTAATAAGAGGAATTTCGGGTTTACTAAATATGTAAAAATGGACGATTCTTATTTAAGAGGTTGTTATGAAATTGAGATTTCGGGTAAAAGCATCAAAGATTCTAAAACTAAAACTATAGAGACACTAACCCCGGAGATGCTTCGCTATATAAAAAACGAAATTTATGCGGATTATAGGTATCAATTTAAAGATAAAAGGTGGGTAACCGTATTTTCAGGTATTGAATCAGATTATAAAGATGGAAAAGAATTACCCCTTAATCCTATTGTAGATGATTCCCTTACCGAAATTGATAAATACAACATTAACTGGATTAGTCAAAAACTAAACGGAGGTAAAACAAGCTCAAAAGCATTGGCTTCGAAATGAAGGTTTTAGGTTGGCTGCTTCGGTTTTTTGCCTTTTTTTGGGTGTTGATATTATCGGGTGGTACCTTTTTGCAGTATTATGACTTTAAAAACCAAAGCACCTTTTTAACCATAAAGGCGGCTGCAGTAAAAACAGGCTGGTATTTACCGGCCTTTTATTTTCACATTATAGCAAGCAGTATTATTTTGCTAGTGGGCTTTATGCAATTTTCGCCTTATGTATATCATAAAAGAAACTTACATAAATTGCTTGGTAAGGTATATGTATTTGGTGTATTGTTTTTTGCTGCTCCCGGAGCCTATGGCATGACGTTTTTTATAAACCGTGGGCCATGGGTTTTTGTTTCGTTTTTGGTACAAAATACGCTTTGGGTATTATTTACCTTGTGGGCATGGCAGGCTATCAAAAATAAAAAAATGGATGAGCATGTATTCATGATGCGGCGTAGTTACGCATTGGCTTTTGCCGCGGTAACCTTAAGGTTGTATATTTTTATCCTAACAAAGTATGGAAATGGGGCACATTTTGCCAATAATTATATCATCATTGCATATTTAAGTTGGCTCCCTAATTTAATATTTGTTGAATTGCTTAACCGTTTTACCAAATACCAACCTCCTATACTTAAAGGCGGAGACCAATAATAGCCTTTAATCAGGTAAAAAAAGGCATTTAGGATCAAAAGCAAAGTTTTTTTAAAAACAACTTGTATAAAAAAAATAGTTGCGTATATTTGCCAACCCAAACGGAGTGGTAGTTCAGCTGGTTAGAATACGTGCCTGTCACGCACGGGGTCGCGGGTTCGAGTCCCGTCCATTCCGCAACAATAATGTGA
>CAIYNX010000239.1 GCA_903927645.1 uncultured Mucilaginibacter sp. | reverse complement strand
ATTTTTTAAGAACCCTATTTTAGAATACCCACCAATATCCTTTTTCCAGAATATTTTGAATTTACCTGCTTGACCGCTATATAGTCCTAAATCCCAGAGAACATATTCTAACCAATAACAGAAACTATCATTATCGCTTTTTCCGAAGGCGTAAGCCTCTAAACTAAGATTTTTTAAATCTTCCTTTTTAAATTTGTTTTGAAATTCTTGAAGCAATTGAGAGAACTCAATACGCTTTTTTTTAGTTTCCTCCGATGCATTCAAATGAGATTTGAAAAAATCATCTATTTTTTGTTTTGGGCTACCAATATTCTTACCTTTCGTTAATTCTTCTGCTATCAATTTAGCCATCCTTGTCTTGCCTGTACCTGGAGGTCCTTGGAGAATGATTTGATTCTTAAACTTTAATATTTCAATTTTCTTTTGCATTACTAACAAATTGGTTGAATGTTGAATTTCTAACATGAGCAAATTATAAAGACTTGATGTAATGTTAATTTCTTTTATTTTTTGTATTCCAAAATCATTATCAATTGTTTTAACTGTTCCATAAGGCCCACCTCCTTCTGTATTTGGAGCAATCCCAGAAGTTGACGTACCATCTTGTTTATTTAATTCGTCCTTAAAAATCCAGTTTTTTACATACGCCCAATGATTCCATTCAGTATCGGTGGTTATTTTCTTTTCAATCACTACACCATAAGCAACAAAACGGTAGTTATATTTTAACAATAAAATATCATCAATCTGAATATCTGAAAATGTGCCTTTTTGAGTTGTATTTGCATGTAACACATATCCATTTGCATCTATCATTCTTTGGAAATTATCTTTACAATAATCCTCACCCGGTTTGCAAACACTGCAAGCATAATACTTTCTATTTAAATCCATAGTTACTAATTTAATATTTTTATTCCTCCTCCAAATTCAACCCCAACTGTTTAACCGATTCCTTAGCGTTTTTGTATAATTGTTTTGATTCATCTAAGGGACTGGATTGGGTTGAATTTATTTTAAATGATACTTCTATTTCTATCTTATTACCGCTTTGTACAAATGGACTAATGAAATACTGAAACAGGTCGGTGTAATGCTCCAATGGTACTTTGCCTGAAATTTTGATTGACTTAAATTTCTTTACTCCGGGCTGTTCCGGTTCATTTGCTGCGGGTTCAGGCTGTGGGTTTCTGTTTGGGTATGGAGAGCTTGTATTTTGCGTACCGCTGCCCATTACAGGCGCAACAGAAGGCTCCGGCTTGGGAACTAAGGACTTATCAACCAACCAATAATTATCGTCTGTAATGTCAAAAAATGGTATCGTTTCTTTAAAGAAATATTTATTGAATGTTTTACCATCACCTGCTGCTATGGCATACTCACCATTATTACAGAATTTTAAAATACTGTCCTGAACTACAGATAGCCTTGATACCATTGGTTTATCATCATAGCGAATAAAGGCTTCATAAATATCTTTTGCCTTTACAGGATGTTCAATTGTTGGGAGCAAGCTATTATTCCGCAATGTATTTAGCCCGATGTTTTCCAAAACCCATTCTTCTGTCTTCAATGTATCGTACAGCACATAGTTTACCTGACTGTCTATGCTGTCTTTAAATTGTTTCAATTGTAATTTCTCAATTCCCTTCTTAGCCGAATATTTTACAACTATGGAATAGGCTTTTGATATGGAATCTTCGGTGCTTTTCCCTGCCTCATCCATTTTGCGCTTTATCTCGTCTTTTTGGTCTTTCTCCAATTGGTTGCCGTATTCACTGCTTATTTTTTGACAAGACAGGTATTCCCTCACATCTGCGCCCAGCTTGCTAAAACCATGTTCCGAACAAACAAGGAACAAAATAGTATTCCGGTAGATACGTTCACTATTGCCTTTTTTTGTGGCTATTTTTTCAATGAGTGGTCGGGTATTACCATTTACCTGCACCGGGTCGGCAAGGTATTTCGGATTAAGAATTATCAGGGTTAATTTTTGTTGTTCTGCAATATCTTCAGATGGGTTTACCAACACGTTGAAATGCTGCATGTGCCTCACCTTTTCATTTATCCGCTTTAAAATTTCTGCCTCAACATCGGGCATTTTTACTTCTGCTTTTGCCTGATTGATAAGGATATTAATATTTGGTTTGGTATGAAACCAATATCTTTTTTCTCCTGTGGTGCTATAATACAGATAATAAGCCCTTGCCTCAAGCGAATCAATTGCAGTATTTACCATGTTGTGGTTAAAACCGGATGGTTTCAGCACATTTAGTTTTATGTCCTTAACCGATACTCCTTTATTTGCACCTTCATTGCCAAAGGAGTTCATTAAAATTGTGGTGGCAATGCCTTGTGCCAAGTACCAATCACCCAATTCTTTATTTTCAGAATCAATATGAAATGCGTTTGATGATGTGCCGGAAATATCGCTACTGATAACGGCATCATATCCGTTGCCATATAGTTTTTTAATTTGACTTGTAATGGAATCAAGGTTTTGCAGGTTGAGGTCGGAGGTATGAATTAATAGATTTTCACCGGACAGGCTTTGTTGTCT
>CAIYNX010000238.1 GCA_903927645.1 uncultured Mucilaginibacter sp. | reverse complement strand
GACCCGGTAGCAATGGCCGAAACATTAAAAAAGCAGCTGTTAAAAGATTTAAAAGCCTTAAAAGCTAAAAATATTGATGAATTGGTAACCGAGAGAATCGATAAATTTTGCGCTATGGGGCTGGTAATTGAGGGCTAAAAAATTATAATTATTTATATTTTAACTGTTTAGGTTGAATTATTTAATTTTTTAGGATTTTTAGAAATTACCTTTTGATTACTTAAAAAATCATTCTATATTTGCATTCCTTTTTGGAATTGATAACAAACCAAGGGAAATTGCCTGATAGTATAATGGTAGTACGACGGTTTTTGGTACCGTTTGTCTAGGTTCGAATCCTGGTCGGGCAACAATATTATATTTCGGATTATGAATTTTCAATAACCGGCGCAAGTCAAATTGAATTTCAAAATCCGAAATTATTTTTTAGTAGTATCGCGTTTTTGGTTTGGTTTCATGAAAAAATCTCCGCCAAAAATTCGTAAACCGAAGTAAAAAAATGCCCTTACAGTTCAATCCGGTAAAATTATTCGCAGGTTCTGGCACTATTGAGCTAGCAACCAATATTGCGCAAAAATACGGGCGCGAACTAGGTGATGTTGTTTTAACCAGGTTTAGCGATGGCGAGTTTCAACCACACTTTAATGAATCTGTACGTGGTTGCGATGTGTTTCTCATCCAATCCACCAATCCCCCTACTGATAATTTGATGGAACTGCTCATGATGACCGATGCCGCCCGCAGGGCCTCGGCGCATTATGTTACAGCGGTAATTCCTTATTTTGGTTTGGCAAGGCAGGACAGGAAAGATAAACCACGTGTAGCCATAGGTTCAAAACTGGTGGCTAATATTTTGGTTGCGGCGGGCATTAACCGCATCATGACCATGGATTTGCATGCCGCTCAAATACAAGGTTTTTTTGATATCCCAGTTGATCATTTGGACGCCTCTATCATTTTTGTGCCTTATATAAAGAGCCTGAAATTAGAGAGCTTAACCATTGCCTCACCCGATATGGGAGGCTCGTACAGGGCACGGTCTTTCGCCAAGTTTTTTAACGCTGAGGTTGTAATTTGTGATAAACGCCGTAAACGCGCCAACGAAATAGAATCTATGACTTTGATTGGTGATGTAAAAGACCAAGACATCGTGTTGATTGATGATATTTGCGATACTGCCGGAACATTATCAAAAGCGGCCGCGCTTATTATGGATAGGGGAGCTCGCAGTGTAAGAGCAGTTTGTACGCATCCTGTATTATCCGGAAATGCTTATGAGACCATCGAAAATTCTGTTTTGACAGAATTGATAGTTACTGATACCATTCCGGTAAAATACCCAAGTAATAAAATAAAAGTTTTAAGTACAGCCGATTTATTTGCCAAGGCAATAATGAATGTAAACGAACATGGCTCAATTAGTCAGCTGTTCAAAGTAAGCTAAAGACTTATTAAATTAAATAAAAATATTGTCTTAAAAATATCGAACAAACGAGAAAAAATAGGGCAAACACAAATAAATAAAAACAAATAAATAAATGAAATCATTTGCTATTAGCGGTTCTCCAAGAGAGAACGTAGGGAAAAGAGATGCTAAGGAATTGCGTTACCAAGGTTTGGTACCTGCAGTTCTATACGGTGGTGCTACCCAAACCCACTTTTCAGTATCCGCAGCTGATTTGAAAGCCGTAGTTTATACGCCGGTTGTTCATTTCATCGAATTAAACATTGCTGGAGTTACATCAAAAGCAATTATCAAAGATCTTCAGTTTCATCCATTAACTGAACAATTGATACACATCGACTTTTTATTATTGGATGATAAAAAGCCGGTAACCATCGAGATTCCAATTAAATTAACCGGAACATCTCCAGGTGTTAGAACAGGTGGTAAATTGGTTCAAAAATTACGTAAATTACGCATCAATGCTTTACCTAAAGACCATCTGGATAATATTGAAGTAAGCATTGCCCATTTAGAAGTTGGTAAATCAGTAAAAGTAGGTGATTTGAAATTAGAGAAATTAGTAATTACAAACGCTAAAGAAGATACCATAGTTTCTGTAACTACCTCACGTGCTTTACGTCAGGCTGAAAACGAAGCTGCTGGTAAAAAATAATTTCGACCTTTAAACAGGGCTTATAAAATTAACAGCGATGGCATAAAAAAAGCCATCGCTGTTTTTTATTTATATTTATTGCGGATAGTAGGCCTATAAAAATAGAAGTGCTTTTTTTATTATAATTGGGAATTTTAAGTATTTTATGAATTATTTAATAGCCGGTTTAGGAAACATAGGGCCAGAATATGCCGATACCCGGCATAACATTGGTTTTATGGTACTGGATGAATTGGTAAAGCAAGAAAACGTTAAGTTTTACCACATGCGCCTGGCCTATTACGCCGAGGTGAAGCATAAGGGGCGCACACTATTTTTGATAAAGCCAACCACCTATATGAACCTGAGCGGAAAAGCGGTGAACCATTGGATGAAGGAACTTAAAATACCAGTTGAAAATGTATTGATTGTTGCCGACGAAATTGCCTTGCCTTTTGGCACCCTCCGATTAAAACCAAAGGGCAGCGCGGCCGGGCATAATGGCTTAAAACATATTGAGGCTACATTGGGTCATAATAATTATGCAAGGTTACGTTTTGGTGTTGGCGATAATTTCCCGAAAGGGCAACAAGTAAATTACGTTTTGGATGGTTTTGATAAAGAAGAACTCCCGGAACTACCGGCTCTAATTGACAGATCAATCGAAATGATAAAGGGCTTTGCTACCATAGGTACGGAGTTGACCATGACCAAATATAATAAATAGGGTAAAATTCCATCCAAATGTGCTTTAACATTTAACAAGCTTCAATTTATTTGTTAAAATATGTTAAAGAGTATCCCAATTCTGTAACACCAACAAACTATAATTGTCATATCCTTTGGATATGACAAAAAAATCTACTTATCACTATTTAATGAAAATATTTTTATCATTCATTTTCTGTATTTCTTTAGGCTTTTTCGCGAAAGCGCAAACAGTTCCCAAGCCACTTACTATTAAAGGTACTGTAATTGATTCGGCAACTAAAGCACCCGTAGGTTTTTTAACAGTTGCCCTCATTGATGCCGCAACCAAACAATCGGTAAAAGGAATGCTCACAAAGGACAATGGCAGTTTCGAAATTACCTCAGTTGCCGGAAAGCCTTATAATTTGGTATTAGTATTTGTTGGGTATAACACCAAAACAATACCCATTAAAGAAACCGATGTTGATTTAAATTTGGGAACCCTATTGGTTGCACCTTCAAAAAATCAATTAAAAGAAGTTTCAGTTACAGCAGTAAGGCCAATTATGAAGCAAGAGGTAGATAGGATAAGTTACGATGTGCAAGCCGACCCGGAGAGTGTTGCCATAACCGCTTTGGATATGATGCGAAAGGTGCCTTTATTATCTGTAGACGCGAATGATAATATAAAATTAAAAGGAAGCGGCAATTATAAAATACTCATAAACGGTAAAGAATCGGCATTGGTTGCCAAAAATCCATCGGATGTTCTAAAGGCAATGCCAGCCACCAATATCGAAAAAATAGAGGTAATTACCACCCCGCCAGCAAAGTATGATGCCGAAGGTTTGTCGGGAATTATCAACATCATTACCAAAAAGAATGCCGACCAAGGTTATACCGCAAATATTAATGGTCGGTATAATACTGTTTGGGGACCAGGTTTGAATGTCAATGGCAATGCGAAACAAGGAAAACTAGGATTGACTTTTTATGCTGGCGGAAATCCTCACAATGCCTCCACTACGGGTTTTGGCAACACCCAGAATTTTTTTAATACCCAAACCATAGATCAAACAGGGACTAATTCTAATAATTTCAGCAATAGATATGGCGAAATAGAGCTTAGTTATGAAATTGATAGCTTAAACTTGTTAACCGCTTCG
The DNA here is from genome assembly GCA_903927645.1 of uncultured Mucilaginibacter sp. Lineage (GTDB taxonomy): Bacteria > Bacteroidota > Bacteroidia > Sphingobacteriales > Sphingobacteriaceae > Mucilaginibacter. The sequence continues at coordinate 14,632 of CAIYNX010000238.1, read as the reverse complement.
TTTGAAGCGTATAAAGGGAACAATAACCAAAGTAGCAACGAATATTCAATAACAAATAATTATGACGGAACTATAGCTCAAAAATTTAACCAAGCAACATACGGTTATAATAATTGGCAGGGTATAGATGCATCGGTCAATTATCAAATTGGGTTCAAAAAAAACAAAGACCAATTATTAACCCTTTCCTATAAATATAGTTATTCGCCGTTTGCTCAATTAAGCAATAATACCTATACAAATAGGCTAAACTACCCATCAATTGACCAACCAGATTTTAAGCAATATAATGATGCCGGCAGCAAAGAGCATACCATGCAAATTGATTATGCCCAACCGTTTAAAAAGATCACCCTAGAATTGGGCGGAAAAGTAATTCTAAGAAATAACTATAGCTATTTTGACCGTTCCGACTTTGATGAAGCTTTGAATGCGTTCATTTTAAATTCAAGCTACACCAATAATTTTAACTACCATCAGGATGTTTATAGTTTATACAATTCGTATCAGCTTAAATTAGAGAAATGGACCGCCAAAGCAGGTTTACGGATAGAACATACCAATATCGACGCGAATTTTACCTCGGTAAATACACCACTTAATGAAGGCTATAATAATATAGTTCCCTCAATCTCTTTACAGCGCTCCTTTAAATCGAGCAGTTTTAATTTAGGATTTACCCAACGTATTCAAAGACCGGCTATCTACCAGTTAAACCCCTTTGTGGATATCTCTAATCCCAAATTTATTAGTACCGGTAACCCTAATTTAAAGCCCGAATTGAATAATAATTTTGAGTTTACCTATAGTAATTTTGCTAAAAATTCATTCACTGCAGGTTTCAGCTATCAGTTTTCAAATAACGCCATTCAAAATGTAACCTATTTTGATAGAAGGCAATTAACTGATAAATCCTATGATACCATAACAACCACCACCTATCAAAATTTGGGTAGCAACCGTTCCTTAGGTCTTAATGTAAATACGAACATTGCAGTTACCAAAAGCTTTACCATTGGCCTTAACGGTCAAGTATCTGAAGTTTGGTTGAAAGGAACTTATAATGGACAGCTTTATGAAAATTCCGGCTTTAGTGGAAATGCTTTTGCCAACCTTGGTTATAAATTTAATGACAGTTACAGGGCAAGTATTGATGCAGGCTTTTTTAGTGGCGATGTAAACCTGCAAGGGCATTCCAGTAATTTTATTTATAACTCCTATGTAGTAACACGAACTTTTTTAAATAAAAAGGCAACAATATCATTAGTAGCCAATAATCCTGAGTCGAAGTTTCATAAATTCGAAACAACCACCACAACTCCGCAATTTTACCAATACTCGTATAATGATAATACCTATAGAACATTTGCTGTTAGGTTTAGCTATAAAATTGGAAAATTGAATGGCGAGATTAAGAAAAATCAGCATGGCATTAGCAATGATGATACCAAAGGTGGTGGCAAAAGCTCTGGTGGGGGAGGTTGATTACTTTCTAATTCATGAATTAGAAATTTAAGCCTAAAAAAGTTATTTTAGCCCAATGAAAGTATACGGCATAACCAATTGTAATACGGTAAAAAAAGCACTTGATTGGCTCAAAGATCATCAGGTAGCCTATGAATTCCATGATTTTAAAAAGCTCGGAATTAGTGAAGAAAAATTAAGCGAATGGGATAAAAAGGCTGGCTATGAAAAATTTATGAATAAGCAAGGACTTACCTATAAACAACTAGACCCTTCAGTAAAAGAATCTATAAAAACAAATGCCGATGCCCTAAAATTGCTTCAGCAAAAAACAAGTATGATAAAGCGTCCTGTTATTGAAGCAGACGGTTTTTTGTTTTTTGGTTTTGATGAAAATGCTTACAAAACACTAGTCAAATAGATATTAATTCTAAATATCTTGAAAATAATAAACTAACTGATCTTAAATATTATAACTATTCAACAACATGAAATTTAATTTACTCACAAGCTTTGTGCTTGTTTTTTGGGGTATTAGCAATTTGGCATTTGGTCAGCAAAATCCAACACCGCCAACAAATGCTACCCCGGTAAGTAATTATGATTACCACGAAACTTTCGGGCCATTGTTTTATCAAAAAAATGGTAGTGAATACAGGGCAGCTAATGGCGAACCCGGGCCAAAATACTGGCAAAACCGTGCCGATTATCAATTAACAGCTAAATTAATCGACTCTACCAATCAAATTATTGGTTCCGAAGTTTTAACATATACCAATAATAGTCCGCAAAAGCTTGGATTTTTATGGTTTAACCTTGAACAAAATTTATTTAAATCAGATTCGCGCGGAACAGCTATAGTGCCACTTAGCGGTAGCCGCAATTGGGGTAAAGGCCAAAGTTTTGAGGCAGGTTTTAAAATAAAATCAGTACAATTAATGGATGAAAAAGGTGCTTTAACCGACTTGAAATTTTTAATATCGGATACCAGGATGCAGCTTTTTTTACCAACTCCGCTTTCATCTGTTGGTGGTAAATTGAAAATAAAGATTGATTACTCTTTTATTTCGCCAAACTATGGGAGCGACCGCATGGGTGTTCAAGTAACAAAAAATGGAAAAATTTTTCAGGTGGCTCAATGGTATCCTCGCGTATGTGTTTATGATGATATTTATGGTTGGAATGCCATTCCTTATACCGGACCAGCTGAGTTTTATTTGGAATATGGAGATTTTGACCTGAGCATAACCGCGCCGGCAAATCATATAGTGGTTGCCTCCGGCGAATTGCTGAACCCGCAGGATGTGTATACTCCAACCCAAATAAAGCGTTGGGCCGATGCAGCAAATAGCGAAACTTCAGTAATTATACGTTCAGCAAGCGAGGTAGCAGATCCTGCTTCAAGACCAAGCGGTAAAAAAGAGCTAACCTGGCATTTTAAAATTAAAAATGCGAGGGATGCAGCTTGGGGATCATCAGCGGCATTTATTATTGATGCAGCAAAAATGGATTTGCCAAGTGGTAAAAAATCAATTGCTATTTCTGCTTATCCGGTTGAAAGTGATGGTGAACGTGCTTGGGGACGTTCAACAGAGTATGTGAAAAAATCAATCGAATTTAATTCGGCCAAATGGTTTGAGTATCCTTACCCTGCAGCAACAGCCGTTGCCGGTATTGTGGGAGGTATGGAATACCCTGGAATTGTATTTTGTGGTGCAAATGCCAAAAAGGGAGGACTTTGGGGGGTAAATGATCATGAATTTGGCCACACCTGGTTCCCGATGATTGTAGGCTCAAACGAACGCTTATATGGCTGGATGGATGAAGGATTTAATACTTTCATTAATACACTCTCGACCGCCGATTTTAATAATGGGGAGTACAAAAGCAAAATTAAACAAAATTTAAACGATCTAAGCAAGATAGTAACTAATCCGGAGCTTGAACCAATAATGAGTCAGCCTGCTAATTTGAAAGAGAAAAATACAGGTATATTATTGTACTTTAAACCTGCTATTGGCCTAACCTTATTAAGAGAACAAATTTTAGGTCCGGAAAGGTTCGACTTTGCCTTTAAAACCTACATAGCCAATTGGGCTTTTAAACATCCTACCCCCGATGACTTTTTCAGAACCATGGAGAACGCGAGTGGCGAAAGCTTACAATGGTTTTGGAGAGGTTGGTTTTTAAATAACTGGCGGTCGGATGTAGCAGTTTCGGGGGTAAAATATGTGGATGACGATGCTTCAAAAGGAGCCTTGATTACCATTAATAACCTTGAAAAAATGGCATTGCCTGTAATTCTTGAAATTAAAACAGTTAGTGGTAAAGTAGATAGAGTAAACTTACCGGTAGAAATTTGGGAACGTAACGCTACGTGGACCTTTAAATATCCATCAACCGAAGAAATACAATCAGTAACGTACGATCCGGATAAGGTTCTTCCAGACTATAACCCGGATAACAATTCTTGGACCAAGAAATAACAAATTTTTATTAAACCCGGTATTTGAGGGTTTAAACAAAAAAAGGGGACTAAATATTTAGTCCCCTTTTTTTATGCATTAAGTAATTCATTATCCTTTTTTTACAACTGGCTTAGCGGCAGGTTTTGCAGCAGGCTTGGCCGCTGGGGCTGCCTTTGGTGGCGTAGTGGTAGGCTTACCGGCAGCAGCAGCTTGCGAAGTTTTGTAACGCATATCCGGTTTGCCATCTTTACGTAAAACTGGTTTATTTTCTTTGTAACGTTTGTCGGGCTTACCATCTTTGGTGAGGTGTTGTGTTGGTTTTGCTTGTAATGGTGCTGCATTAGCCTGCGTTAAACTTGCTAGGCTGATTGCCACGGCAATACATAGAGCGAATAATTTTTTCATAATTTGGGTTTTAATTTATCCTACCAAAATAAATACTTGAGGCCAAATTATCAAGTCGTAATTTTAATTAAAGCATTATTTACTATGCCCAAATTATAAGTGAAATTTTGTTAAAGTAAATTTTACACCCAACCTAGGGCTATTTTAATAACCTAACGATATATTAAAACTGAATGCCCGGGGTTTTAAAAGGTTGAAAATGGTTGTTTCACCTTAAAATCACAGTGCATGCAAATTTATTTTTTAAATGCTTAATCCATTTTGGATTAAAACAATCAAATAATCAAACAAAACGAATGCGCCAATGTTGTAAACGTACTAAGCGGTAAAATAATTAAATCCGCAATAATTAAATTTTTATAGTATGAAAAGGAAGACAATAATATTTGCATTTATGTTAGCCATTATGGCATCGGTTACATCTGGTTGTTATGTAGGTTATGCTCAAAGACATGACCGTGATAGGCATGAAGGTCATGATGGTCATGAAGATCATGAGCATAGAGACCATTAAAAATTAAGGTTTGGTTTAGGTTATAATGCGGTTTGAGGGGGGCAGTATTTTACTGTTCCCCTTTTTTTGTCCCCATTTTTTAACCCATCAACAATAAATAAATGTAACATTGACGTTAATAAAAATTACATCGAAAAATATAAATAACTAAAAATCAGTTAAATAAATTTTCAATTCAAAAAGCTATCTTATTTGTAATAATTGTTTTACTTTTTGGTAGAACAATAATGCCTAAAATTGCGTTTAAATAGCCGAACGCAGGGTTTACGGGCTTAAATGCCTGAAGCAAGCAAGTCAAAAACCCGATTGATTGTTTAACCGGATCAGCGGTTATTTCAATAACCAACAATTGGCTGTTTTAAAGCTTTGCATGTGTACCCTACACTACCTCTTTATTCTCAAACAATAAACAAATAAACACAACAAAGCGCGGGCGACCTTAGGGTCGCCTTTTTTTGACTTTTTGTTTTAAATTATAAGATCAATTTGGTTTTGTTAAATTTGACAGATTAAATTTTAACCCATCTTTATAAACACCCACATTTTAAACATTTATTTTAGTCTTATAATTCAATGACATGGATTTACAGATAGAAAAATTAAACATCTTACAAACCATTATCAATAGTAATGATGAAGGGCTAATTATGGATGTAAAAGCATTATTAGACGATAGAAAAGACGACTGGTTTGATCAATTATCCGAAGAGCAGCAAAAAGATGTATTAGAAGGTTTGGCCGAATTAGACCGTGGCGAAACTGTTTCGCACAATGAAGTGGTAAAGCTTTTCGGAAAATGTGGATTGAAATAATTTATTGCATGAGGCAATGTATAATCAACCACCTGCAACCTACAACTCACAACCTTCAACCAAATAAAACCACTCACCAAAAACTTTTTCTCACATCCTATTGAATATCACAAAATAAGTACCTACCTTTGCAATCCCTAAAATAGGGTTAAAAAACAAATACGAAAAAGGAAAAATGCCTACTATTCAGCAATTAGTTAGAAAAGGTAGAGTAGCTCTGGTCGACAAGAGTAAGTCGCCAGCGTTGGACAGCTGTCCACAGCGAAGAGGCGTATGCACACGCGTGTATACCACTACCCCTAAAAAACCAAACTCAGCAATGCGTAAAGTTGCACGTGTGCGCCTTACCAATGGTAAAGAAGTAAACGCTTACATCCCTGGCGAAGGTCACAACCTTCAGGAACACTCTATCGTGTTAATCCGTGGTGGTCGTGTAAAAGATTTACCGGGTGTACGTTACCACATCATCCGTGGCGCGCTCGATACTTCGGGTGTAGCGGGTCGTAACCAACGCCGTTCAAAATATGGTACTAAACGCCCTAAACCAGGTCAGGCAGCAGCCCCGGCAGGAAAAGGAGCACCAGCTAAAAAGAAAAAATAATTAAGGAGGATAGATTTAATGAGAAAGTCAAAACCAAAAAAGAGAATTATCCTTCCTGATCCAAAGTTCAATGATACTTTGGTTACAAGGTTCGTAAACAACATGATGTACGATGGTAAAAAATCAACCGCGTACGCTATATTTTATAATGCGGTAGAAATTGTTGAAAAGAAAACCAGCGAAAACGGATTGGATACCTGGAAAAAAGCTTTAAACAACGTAATGCCGGCAGTTGAAGTAAAAAGCCGCCGTGTAGGTGGTGCTAACTTTCAAGTACCTACAGAGGTACGTCCGGAGCGTAAAATCGCTTTAGGCATGAAATGGTTGATTAGTTATGCCCGTCGTCGTGGAGAAAAAACCATGATGGAAAAATTGGCAGGCGAAATCATTTCGGCAGCCAAAGGCGAAGGCGCGGCGGTAAAAAAGAAAGAAGATACGCATAAAATGGCCGAAGCCAATAAAGCATTCTCACATTTCAGGTTCTAAGTTTGAATTATTGAATTATTGATTTATTGATTTGGTGATGTTTTGCTAATGAGTAGTTTGATAATTCGTGAATTCATAAAATAAAATTTGAGTTTGAACTATTGAATTATTGATTTGGTAATGTTTTGCTAACAGATAATTCGGTACTTCGCGAATTCATAAAATAAAAATTGGTTATTGAATTGTTGGATTAAAATTATTCAACGATTCAATAAATCAATCAATCAAAAAATTAACATGTCAAGAGATCTTAAATACACAAGAAACATTGGTATTGCCGCGCATATTGACGCTGGTAAAACCACTACTACCGAACGTATACTCTATTACTCGGGCGTAAGCCACAAAATAGGTGAGGTACACGAAGGTGCCGCAACTATGGACTGGATGGCGCAAGAGCAGGAACGTGGTATTACCATTACCTCGGCCGCTACTACCGTAAACTGGAAATACAGAGGACAAACTTACCACATTAACATTATTGATACCCCGGGACACGTTGACTTTACCGTTGAAGTAAACCGCTCGTTAAGGGTGTTGGATGGTTTGGTGTTCTTGTTTTCGGCAGTTGATGGTGTGGAACCACAATCAGAAACAAACTGGAGACTAGCCAACAATTATAACGTTGCCCGTATAGGTTTCGTAAATAAAATGGACCGCTCCGGTGCCGATTTTTTGAATGTTGTAAAACAAGTAAAATCAATGTTGGGCAGTAACGCTGTTCCGCTTCAGTTACCTATTGGTGCCGAAGAAAACTTTAAAGGCGTTGTTGACTTAATTAACTGGAAAGGTATTGTTTGGAACGAGCACGATAAAGGGATGACCTTTACCGAAGTGCCAATTCCGGAAGATATGATTGAGGAAGCAACCGAGTGGAGAGAAAAACTGCTCGAATCGGTAGCTGATTATGATGAGAGCTTGATGGAGAAATTTTTTGACGCTCCTGAAACCATTACCGAACGCGAAGTGTTGGACGCTTTACGCAAGGCGGTTTTAGACGCTAAAATAGTTCCGATGGTTTGCGGTTCATCATTCAAAAATAAAGGTGTACAAACCATGCTCGACTATGTGATGGAGTTATTGCCATCGCCTATGGATGTTGAAGGTATTGTTGGTACCAACCCTGATACAGGCGAAGAAATTTTACGTCGCCCATCAGAGAAAGAGCCATTTGCAGCCTTAGCGTTTAAAATTGCAACCGACCCGTTTGTTGGTCGTTTATGCTTTATCCGTGTGTACTCAGGTAACTTGGAAGCAGGTTCGTATGTGTTCAACATGCGTTCGGGCAATAAAGAGCGTATATCACGTATATTCCAAATGCACGCTAACAAGCAAAACCCTATACCTAACGTAGGTGCGGGTGATATTGCTGCAGTAGTTGGTTTTAAGGATATTAAAACAGGCGATACCCTTTGCGATGAGAAACACCCGATTGTACTGGAATCGATGAATTTCCCTGAGCCGGTTATTGGTTTAGCCATTGAGCCTAAAACTCAAGCCGACGTTGATAAATTAGGTATGGCATTAGGCAAATTAGCCGAAGAGGATCCTACCTTCCGTGTAAATACAGATGAAGAAACTGGTCAGACCGTAATTTCTGGTATGGGCGAGCTTCACTTAGATATCATTATGGATCGCTTAAAACGTGAGTTTAAAGTGGAAGTAAACCAAGGCGCGCCACAGGTTGCTTACAAAGAGTCAATTACAGGTACTATCCAGCACCGTGAAACTTATAAGAAACAAACTGGTGGTCGTGGTAAATTTGCTGATATACAAGTTATTCTATCACCAAACGACGAAGGCAAGGAAGGTTTGCAGTTTGTGAACGAAATTTCAGGTGGTTCAATTCCGCGGGAATTTATTCCTGCTGTTGAAAAAGGCTTTGCCGCTTCAATGGCCAATGGAGTACTAGCAGGCTATCCTTTAACCAGCTTAAAAGTTAGGTTAATTGACGGTTCGTTCCACGCGGTCGATTCAGACGCGCTATCTTTCGAGATCGCGGCCAAATCATGCTATCGTGAAGCATTGCCAAAATGTAAGCCAATGTTGTTGGAGCCAATTATGAAAATTGAGATATTGACCCCGGAAGAAAACATGGGTGATGTAATTGGTGATATGAACCGTCGTCGTGGCCAGCTTTTGGGTATGGATTCACGTGCCGGTGCACAGGTAATTAAAGCAACTGTGCCATTGTCAGAAATGTTTGGTTATGTAACTCAGTTACGCACCATTACATCTGGTCGTGCAACCTCTACCATGGAATTTGACCACTACGCCGAAGCCCCACGTAACGTGCAGGAAGAAGTTGTAGCTAAAGCGAAGGGTAAGAAAGCTGCGGGAAATAATTAATAATTTTGATTTATTGAATTACTGATTTATTGATTCAGTAAATCAATAAATCAATAAATCAATAAATAACAATCAACTATAACTAATAGCTCTTATAGTTGGTTACAAATTAAATTAACATGAGCCAAAGAATCAGAATTAAATTAAAATCGTACGATTACAACTTGGTTGATAAATCGGCCGAGAAAATTGTAAAAACAGTAAAGCCTACTGGCGCTGTAGTAAGCGGACCGCTTCCGCTACCAACTGAAAAGAAAATTTTCACCGTTTTGCGTTCACCGCACGTGAACAAAAAAGCACGTGAGCAGTTTCAGTTATGCTCGTACAAGCGTTTGTTAGACATCTACAGTTCGAATTCAAAAACTGTTGACGCCTTAATGAAACTAGAATTGCCTAGCGGCGTTGAAGTTGAAATTAAAGTATGAGTTTTTAAATTCAAGATAATTAGAAAGCCATTCGTTTTTGCGGTTGGCTTTTTTTTTGCCTAACTCTGTTTAAAAGATTTACTAAATGAGAATAGTTAATAGAAACTTCATTCTTATAAATTTTAAATAGCTAATATTTTTTTTACCACTTTATATACATGTGTCCCTAAGTTGGTTGGATAATCTTCTAGTTTATCATCTAAACTTTCGGCTCTTTCAATAGCAAGATTAATTGTTGGCGTAAATCTATCAGGTCTCGGATTTTTTTTATTAAATTCTTCACCAAGTTTATTTCCTAAAACCATATGAATATGATTCTTGCTATTGCTTATTTTTTTATTTTCAAAAATTTCTTTTTGTTCTTCAGGTGTGAAATCCTTTAAATCTGCAATATGAAGTAACAACCAGATTTCAAAACAAGGATTACTTAAAGCAACAAAGAAATTACTTTCTTTTTTACATAATTCAATTATTTCAGGTATGCTTTTCCAGTCATCTCTGTCTATAATCATCCATAGCTCATCAAAATTGTCTAATTTAAATTCATCTTTTATTTCTTTTTTTAACTTATTAAATACGTGATTTGGTGCACTATTAGTGTCTCCTTCTGGTCTTTTCAGTAAATGTAAATGAATTAAATCATTATTAAATTTTACATCATCTTTTAAAGCTTCAAAATATTGAACTTCTGTAATGTTTCCTTCGAATGCTAAAATAATTAGTTTCTCCTTAGATTTGACATTGCTTATTCTAAAAAAATCATCGCGTTCTCGTGGCATTCTTAATACTATTATTGTAAAATAGATAGGTTAGCTCTATTTCCTATACGAGGAACAGCTTTAAAACGACCTAATAAATAGTCTTTTCTTATTTCCTTATCAAATCTTACATTGTATTCCTCAAGAGAATGTAAATGACTTGCACCTTCTTTGCCCTTTACAACGAACCAAATTTCATCTTTTCTCAAAAGCTTTTGTGTTAATAAGGTTGATTCATGACTTGCAATTATAAGCTGGCTATTAATATTACTGCTTTTTTCTAAAAATAAATCAAAAAGGTCATAAATTAAATTGGGATGCAGACTTCGTTCCATTTCGTCAATAATAAATACATTTTCACCCTGTAGTAAATCAATTATCACTGGTATGAAATCGATAATTCTATTAGTACCGTCAGACTCGTCATTAGTATCGAATTTTACTTCATTTAAAGTTCCTGTGCTTTTGTGCTTAGTCATGAATTTTTCAGCCATAATATTATCTTTTGTTTTTGAAAAGATATAAGTCATATTATTGGGGGCTACTAATATAATTTTATTGCCATCTTCTTTTACTCCATTTAAATCATTCTCAATGTCCTTTTTTAAATCTGATGGTATTTCAACATTCTCGAAATCTATTACTTCCAAGCAGATTCCGTTTATACCCGTATCAAAATATTGTAATAATTCTTCAAATGTTGATTGCAACTTTGAACCATCTTTCAATAAAGAAGTAACACCCAACTTATATTGGTCATTTGGAAAAACAACATGTAATACATTTTGAAACCAATCAATAACATTTAATAAATCATTTATATCTGAAACATTTTCTTTTACTTTTCTTGTTCTTATCTCAGTTAAAAACAATTGATTGTTTGGAGTACCTTTAGCAATGAATTGCAAAAATAACTTTTCTTCATTTTTTTTATTTTTCTTTAATAAAGGTTCTAAATCAAAATTAGTTGTAGCTAGTTCTTTTGAATTCCTTTCAAATATTTTATTTTCATTTTTTTTATTAATTTCATAAAGCCATTCTTCTTCAACTTGATTTTTATTAATTACAAATCCATAAGCATAATTTTTTCCTTTATGTTGAATTTCATATTCAATTCTTGAATTGTTAATCATTGAAGAAGAATCTAATCTGAAATTTTGAAATTCTATTAATTGGTCATTCTTAGTACCCTTTAAAATTAAGTTTCTTCCAAATGCAATTGCTTTTACAAGATTTGATTTTCCAGAAGCATTAGCCCCAAAAATAACGGCAGCCTTTAATGTAGCAATTCCCTTAACCGATTGTGACTTATGAAGTGGCTTTAATAGGCCTTTGCCAGGTATCATTGAAAACACCACTCTGTCTTTAAATGACAGAAAATTCTCAACACTAAAACGAATAAGCATAATTTAATTGGTTTTATATGCAATTATAGTGAAAAAATCACATGTAACAATGTGATACTAAATATTTTTGTTATCTTTTTTCAATTAATTACAAAAAAATACAATAAAACTGTTCACTAATCTTTAGTTTGAATTTATCTATTAATTTAGGATGCTTTTTAATAAGGATTTTCGTTTTGTTATTTGATTTTATACTTTGCATTCTAAAGAGAGAAACTTTAGAAAAAAAGTAGTTCAAAACAAATTATAAAGCCGTTAGCTATTGATTGCTATAATTCCTACACTAATAGTTGTCGATTCAGACAATTAATTTTACCCTCTCCCCAATAACTCATCCAACTTATTGCGTTCGGTTTGCAATTCGCGGGCAAGTTTCTTTTCTTTTTCGTTGGCTTTGCTTTTGTAGGCTTTAAATTCGTCTTCCAGTTCGCTGTAGAGGCGGGTACGGTATTCGGCTTCGGTTTTGTGTCCGCCCGAGCGGGCAATTACATAAAAAGCATATATGCCAAAAAATATAGCCAAGCCCCAAACTATAATGTTATAAATTAATAAAGGTAAATCAATGCCAAAAAATGAAATGCTTTTTGAGGCGGGTTCGCCAGCCAATAAAGCATTTTTTGCTGAGTCTGCTTTCAAACTGTCGACGTATTTGGTTTTAAAAGCCAATTTCCCTTCAGTTTCTTTAAGTTTTTTATGTACCTGGCTCAAGGTATCATGCACACTCGCCCAAAAAGTGGCTACAAAAGGTTGTTGGTAATGATAAACCTTGTTAAGTAGGGTAAGGTACTGCCCGTTTAAACTTTTATCAACCGGCGATACAATTTGTGTACTATCGGTTTTTTTAAATACTATTTTCCCAACAGCCGGTTTAGTTTTGCCCGTATCTGCTTTTACCAATGTTATTTTATTGGTCTTGGCTGGAGGCGCTATTTGTTCGGCTTTTATTACAGGTTTTGAAGTTACATTTTTACTGCTATCTTGCGCATATGCTGAAGCAATAGAAAAGCTAATAAATAAAGCAAATAGAATTAACCGGTTCATAATTATAGTTTGGATGTGTAAAATTAATATTTTGGTACGAGATGCAAGAATTTTACTTAAACGATTTTTAACCTAATTATTTACCTAATTAGTAATTAGGTTGGAAAGTTTTGTAATTCTGAATTGTAAAATCTTTAAGCTTAAAATTTGGCTGTTGTACGTAAATTGTTATAAAAAAGGTTTTTATTTATTTAATATGTTTAATGATGCTGGAATTTCATGAATTACTTTTAAAGATGGAATAATAATTCTGTGTTAACCTGGTTAAAAAATTTACTACATTCTCAATATATTAGCGGCATGAATATTGGTTTTATTGGCTTGGGCGATATGGGTAGACTTTATGCAAAAGCTTTTGCAAAAGCTGGCTATACAGTTTCAGGCTGCGATCTGCCCATTAACCGCGAAAAATTAGAGGCTGATTTATCACCTTATGGGATAAAGATTTATGATGATGGTCATGATGTTTCGCGTACCAGCGATTTGGTAATTTATAGTGTGGAGGCCGAAAGTTTGGAAAGGGTAGTGACGGAGTTTGGGCCATCAACCAAATTTGGTGCCATTGTAGCCGGACAAACATCCGTAAAAACCCCTGAAATAGCTACTTTCGAAAAGCATTTACCTGCCGATGCACAAATTATTACCTTCCATGCCATGCATGGTCCAGGTTTTGAACCTAAGGGACAAAAGCTAATCTTGATAAAACATCGCGCCGATGAAGATGCCTTCAAGCGCATGGTTAGTTTGTTTACAGCGCTAGAGACTGATATTGTAGAAATACCCGATTACCATCAACATGATAAAATAGTTGCCGATACCCAGGCGGTAACCCATGTAGGTTTCGAGAGTATGGGCACAGCCTGGAAAGAAGCCGGTTTTTTCCCATGGGAAAATGCCTCTTATATTGGTGGAATTGATAATGTTAAAATATTAACCACCTTACGTATTTTTAGCTATAAGGCACACGTTTACGCTGGCTTAGCTATTTTAAACCCTTACGCTAGGCAACAGGTAAAACGCTATGCCATTTCCGAATCGGAATTGTTTAAGCTGATGATTAAGGAAGAGGAAACAGCTTTTAGAGAACGTTTGTACCGAGCCCGCGACTTTGTTTTTCACGAAAGCACAAAACCTATTATGCTGAACGATTCCATCATGAAGGAATTTTCGCTCTCCAAAAAGCCTGAGCAGCAAAAGCCGAACTCACACCTTAGCATTTTGAGTATGGTAGATGCCTGGTACCACCTAGGCGTAAACCCTTATGATAATCTGATTTGCCAAACCCCACCATTTAGGTTACGCCTGGGAATTGCCGAATATTTGTTTAAAAACGAGGAATTACTGGAAGAATCAATCAACACCGCTCTATATGATAAAACCATTCGCGGCGACGATTTGGAATTTCATTCTGCTGTAAGGGAATGGTCGTCAATTATTGGCTATGGTGATATGGAAGGCTACAAAAAACACTTTAACGAGGTGCAATCCTTTTTCCGTGGCAGATTAGAAGAAGGCAATAAGCAAAGCGCCGAGTTGATTAGAAGGTTGATGATGGAGTAGGGTAGTGCTAGTATCTAGTATCAAGTAGCTAGTAGTTTGTATCAAGATTTTTCTGGTATGGTCAAATAATCCTGCTAATTTTAAAATCCTGTAAATTCTGATTCAGACATTTTAATTTCAATTTCGGAATTGGGCGGACTTTTTGATTTTATTAAAGCCTACTAGGTTAAGTTATGTAAAATTTATATTTTCAAATTTTATTACAAACAATTTTTGCTCTTTAACACTTATCACAATGCCCCAATTTATTAAAAAACTAAAGTTAATTTTTATTCCCTATTTATTTATAACCATCGCTACTGTAATTACTTATACCTTTTTGCATTGGCTGCTTTTTATTCAG
>CAIYNX010000237.1 GCA_903927645.1 uncultured Mucilaginibacter sp. | reverse complement strand
TCATATTTGAACTTTCCATAATTCAAGGCTCTTTTGGTTAAACTGGATTGAAAATATTGATCAAAATCTTCTGGATTATAATTATTTAAGACATTGTTTTTTACTCTCTTCTCATCAATCCAAAGTCCACAAAATTTAGGGTTTTTCCAATTATCGAATAGCGATTTGGTTATTTTTTTATTAGGGCTAGCACCTATAGGGTGGAAAAAACAAATAAATTGCTCTTTTTGTTGCTGCAAACTCATTTTCTTAAATATAGGCTCTAGTATATTTTTAACGCTGTCGCTTACCCAAGCATATATATTCTTTTTTTTGCTTTTAAGTATATTTTCAAGGTATTTTTGGGAAGTTCCGGCATACTTTTTTAATTCATCATCAGATATACCTTCAACTGTATGTGGGTATTCTATTCTTCCAAATGTAATATCCTTGTTATCCGGTTTAGTAGTCTTTGTTTCCTCGATCGTTTTATTAATGGCTACCTTATCTTTCAAACTAGGCTCCGTTTGTGCTTCAGTACTTTTACTAAATAATAAAAAGGCAGCTAATAAAATGGGTACTATGGCCAATTTGCTGAGCAACTGGGCCATTTTGGTGGTGGTTTTGGTCATCATAATTAATCGTTTTTTGGTTAGGGAATAGGTGAATTGGCTGCTTATTGATACATTTTTTGGTTGCGTCAATTTGCTAATTAAAAGGTTTTGATAAAGGTTTAGGTTGTTAGTATGTTGCAATACTGCCTCATCGGCAATAAATTCGTGGTTGGTTTGTATGGCTATTTTTAGAATTGGAATAACTGGGTTAAACCAGCAAAATAATTGCACCAATTCAATAAAAATAACATCGAGGGTATGCCATTGTTTAGCGTGAATGGTTTCGTGTTTTAAAATCTCCGGTTCTATGATAAGGTTTAGGTAATCGGCTTTTGGCAGTATAATATAGTTGAGAAAAGTATGCGGTGTTAAATTTTTATTAATCAAAACTATTTTATTCTGGTCACCCTTAATTTTAAGTCCATTTTTAAGGGTTAATAGTATCGTTATCAAGTTTTTTATAAACCTGATTAACAATAGACCAAAAACTGCCACATAAACTAAAATTGGATAATTGATAGGTTCAGACGTTGCTTCTGGTTTTGCAGTAACTTTTTCAATAGGCATAACTGAATATTCAGGAATGCTTTCGCTTACCCTGCTTACTATATTTTCGGTAGGTATAGGTGTTTTATAATTATTGAAAGCCAATAAAGGTATGGTATATGAAAGCACAACCACCACTAGGAGATAAAACCTATTAAAAACAAAAGTTGTTTTATTGTATAAAAACAAATAGTAAACAGCCAGCAATAGTGCCGAGCAGAGGGTTGAGTTTATAAAATAGGTAATCATAGCTTTTTACGGTTTATTTCATTTTCAACAATTTCTTTTAATGCCTCCAGTTCTTTGGTGCTCAGGTTGGTCTCCTTGGTAAAAAAGGAAGCAAATTGCATGGCCGAACTACCAAAAAAATTCTTGATCAGTCCGTTTACATGCTTTGAAAAATAATCGCTCTTTTTTACCAGCGCAAAATATTGGCGCGAATTGCCCATTAAATTATACCCAACAAAGCCCTTGTTTTGCATCCGTTTTAATAAAGTAGCAATGGTAGTAGGGGCAGGTTTAGGTTCGGGATAACTATCTATAATATCTTTCATATAGATGGTTTCATTTTCCCAAATCAAATCCATTAATTGTTCTTCGGCGTCTGTTAATTTCATGTTCTCTATCATTATAGAATCTACTCTACAAATGTAGAATAAAAAATAAATAAAAAACAAAATTATTTTATAAAATTTCTGTGGTAGCTAATTATAAAGTATCAATAGAGGAGTTAACTATTTGATTTTTAATTGTTATTGATGATAGCTTGGTTTTGTAAATGGATTTGGAGTGACGTTATTCCATAATTAATTTATCAACAAAAGTATTATAATCAGCTTTTTTTACGCGGACAATGGTATCAAATGTTTCAGTTTTAAAAACACTTTTTTAACCTAATGCTTAAAGATTTTTACTCTAAGCATTAGGTATTTCTTAAATTCTTTCTACTTCACCACTTCCACCCATTGCCCCTTCATTAACGCACTAATTGAATGGTTATACATTGCCTCGCAATAAACCGCAGGCATATAATATTTACCTGCATAAGCTGCGTTTAACATCACGTAATAGGTAACATCCTTACCTTGTGGCAAGCCAAAATAGGTATATACTCGATCATCACGAATATCCCTGTAATCAGATGCCGAAGGGGTGAAGGCATCTTCGGTTTCTGTCATCCTGCTGTTTAGTATTTCCCAGCCTGAGGGGAATATTTGTGTGAGTGCCATATTTTGGTAATCGGTTCTCAAACCCGGGTTTTTAATGGTCACTTTGGCTACAAAGTCTGTACCTTGGGTTAATTTGCTTGGGTCTAATTCCTTCCCAGTCAAGGTAGCAAAGCTTACACTCATTCGTAAAATATCTGGATTGATATTTGTACTAATATCCTGACCAGATGTTGGTTGACCTTGTTGAATTAGACGTATATACAGTTTATTACCACCATTATTCTTAATATTCACCCTGCCATTTGCCGCCAAACCTGCTTGCCATATATAGGAGCCCGAATTTACATTGGCTTTATTGCTACCAGCCTGATAATTAAACACCAACTTGGCACCGTTTTTATTTTTGCCACAATATTTGGCTATTGAAAGTAAAGAATAGGCGGTAGTTTGTGTACTGTACCAATCATCCTGCGATAATCGGCTAGCTACTGTACGCAGTAAGCCAGCCGCTTTTTGTTGCTGACCTAATAATGTCAAGGTTTCTAAAATCATGGCCTCATCCCTTAAATCAGAACCGAAAGTACCGTATAAGCTATTATAAGGTTTTATGGTAAGTGGCAAGCCAGCAACCATTTGCAAACCAGTTTCGGGTTGCCCTGCCAATTTATAGGCTGCTGCCAAACGCCAACGTGCCTCTACACTGAGGTATTTAAACTCTTTTAATCGGTTCATGGCACCAAGTTCGGGTACACGTGCCAAGGCCAAAAGGTATAATCTATAAGCCTGTACAAGGTCAGAGCCGTAAAAGCTACGGGTATCAGGAGCCCAGGTTAATGCTTTTTGTTTTTGGTAGGTTTTCCATTGCTCCATAAAGCCCAAAGGTAAACTGTAACCTTTGGCTTCTGCCTCCAGCATAAAATGCCCGGCATAGTTGGTACCCCATTCATTGGGTTCGGTACCTCCCGGCCAGTAGGAGAGTCCGCCACCTGTTATTTGAAAGTTATTTAATCGATTTAAAGTAGCTTTTATATTGCGTTCTGCATCAGCTTTTTGACGGTCGGTAAGGTCAAGCAATTGGTCTAAAAACAATTGCGGAAATGCCGCAGATGTAGTTTGTTCCACACAGCCATAAGGGTATTCAATTAAATAATTTAACCGTTTACCCAAGTTAAGGGCAGGTATTGAACTCACCTCGAGTGTTGCTTTATTGGTGCCATTAACCCCAATGGCAGCGTATGATGGATTCCAACCTTCGCCGGGATTTAATTCTTTTTCTAAAATTTTGGTAATAGGAGGGTTGGGGTTCCGTACATTTAGGGCAACGGTATATACAGCCGTTTCATTGCCGCTCTTTGCCACTATTTTAACATTGCCAACACCAACAAAATCCTTCACGTTTAAATCAAAAGTAACCAATTGATCACCTGGTTTGTCGAAGCTGATAGTCTTTGTGTTGTTGCCACTCAAATTACTAAATGTATTTGATTGTACTTGTAGCGTTACATTTTTTATCTTATTCTCGAGCGCGAAAACAGTTACCGGTAACTTTATTTGTTCGGCCGGACCAAGCACTCTTGGTAGGGTGGCCAAAATCATCAATGGTTTTTTAACTGTTACATATTTCTCGGCAAAACCATAGCCACCGTTATGCCCCGCTATTACCATTGCTTTAACAGTACCAATATATTCGGGCAAGGTGAATGTATGTGTTTGTTTATCGCCCCTGCCTAAACGGAATGGCCCTAAAAACTTCACCACCGGCTTAAATCGGTTTACTGATACATTGTGGTTGGTTCCCGCAGTACCATCCCCACCTATACTTAAAATGCGTTCAAGGCCACCACCAAATGCACCTATTACATAATCAAACAAATCCCAGGTTTTTACGCCCAAGGCTTCCCGTGCATAAAATGCAGCATGCGGGTCGGGGGTTTTAAAATTGGTGATATCCAACAAGCCTTCATCAACTATAGCAATTGAATAGGTCATTTCCTTTCCTGATGCTTCTGATACTGTTATGGAGGAAGGTGTTTCCGGCCTTATTTGGTTAGACATTGAAATGATAGGTTTCAATATAGTTTCAGGATTCTCAACCGATAGCGGAATGGCACCATACATCCTAATGGGCAAATCATTTACTGTTTGCGAATGTTTTTGTAACAGGGTAACGTTTACAAAAACGTTTGGTGCCATATTTTCTTCAACTTTGAAGCTGTAGCGGGTTTCTCCTTTTTTGGTATCAATCCAGGAGGTGCTTAAAATATTGCTTCCATTTTCAATACTTATCAAAGCCCTACCATCACTCATGGTTGGTATAGTGAGGGTGGCTTCGTCGCCTACTTTATAATTTGTTTTATCAGAAGTAAATGAAAGCATGGCAGCTTCAGTCGGATTGTTCTGTTGCAAACGTTCCGACCAATTAGGCCAATCAGCATAAAATATTTTACCGGTTGAATGTCCTGTGGAAGGGTCTTTTACTTTGATCAAATACCTTCCCCAATCGTTTTTATCAATGCGTAGCGTGTAGTTTCCTGTACCTTCGCTCAATCGGATACGTTCTGATTTAATGAGCTTATTATACCTGTCTTGCGTAAAATTGCTCATCTCATTGCCTGTTTCATCCCACCACCAACGCCATTGTATTTTATAAAGTTCTAACTCAACATATCTTGAGCCAGTAAGTAATTTACCATTTACATCCACATCTGCAATTTGAATCACATGATTTTTATCAGTAACCAACATACCTGAAAGGTCGCTTCCTTTTGGAGTCTTGATGCCAACATAGCCCGGATAAACATTGTATGGCATACTGGTTGATTGTATACTAAAATTCCCTCCCGGCTCAAATACTTTTATCATGAAATTGGCTTTTAACTGCCCCGGTGCTTGTTTTTCAACATTGATATCAGTATTTACTGAGGCTTTTCCTTCAGCATCCAGGCGCCCATCAAAAATGGTAGCGGTTTGAGTATTAAAGGCAAGTGTCGGGTCGTCAAATACATAATCTTCAAAACCTTTAAAACTTGTTTTTTGAGAGCTTAAAAAGGCATCAACCTTGGCTTTTAAATTTTGAGCTGTACCACCAAACAACCACATACTAGTTAATGTACCATTTAAACCACCACCTTTGGTTAATTGTGTTTCACCGTTAAAGGTTAAACCTATTTTTAATCGGTTTGGCATAATTGTTTCCACTTTGATGTTTTTTTCGAAAACTGCGCCTCCAACCTTAATTCTTGCCAGCCAATTGCCTGTAGGTGCAGAAAGCTCGGTAGCTGTATGGAAGTTGTAAAAACCATCAACACCGGTTGTTTGAATAATTTGGTGGTATAATTTGCCATCGGGTGTGTGCAATTCAAATTGTACAGGGTGGTCTGCAGGTAAGCTTTTAAGCTTATCTTCCAAAATAAAAGTCATGTAAATAGAATCTCCCGGTCGCCAAACCCCACGCTCACCATATAAAAATCCTTTCAATCCGTTTTGAACTTGTTCTCCACCAACATTAAATCTGGATAGAGGTAGTGAACCACCATCATCCAACTTTAAGTAGCCTTGATCTTTACCTGATTTGGCCACCAATAAATAGGGTTTACGCTTTAGGATAAACTTAGCAAAGCCATCACCATTTGATGTGGTTTTATAAATTAATTGTTTTTGAAAATCGAGCAATTGTAACTCCACGCCGCTCATTGGCTTTGCGGTTAAAATATTGGTTACAGCAATTACCATGCTGTTATCATTGCCTCGCTTGGCTATTAAGCCGAGGTTGGAGGCTATGATATTGCGCGAGGCCCACCTGGTTTTGGTAAAGTATGAATTGGTGCAAGGGTCGTCCTTATCTTCCCAGTTATATCCTTCGGGATAATAACTATCATATTTTGACCAAAATTCATCATCCTCATCACTTACTTTTGCCGAATTGTTTGAGTAACTGCCATATTCGTCTTCTTCGTATTCATTGTCGCCCTTTAAAACTGTACCACCAGCTTTACAACTATAAATAGAATATTCTTTTCTGAAACCAATGATAACTCTATAAATAGCACCGGGCTCGGTTCGTAATAAATGGTCAATATCAAGCATAAACCTATTTTTTTTATTCAGATTTACGCTCTTATCATCATCCAGCCTAATTGTTTTTTGAACGATGGGTTTACCAACGTGCCTTAACTCTTCGTCTCCGTCAAAACCATTGTTTTGAAAATATTGTGGAACATTGTTTTCATATATTTTGATGATGCTTACATCAACCGCTTTAAGGTTTACGGCTTCAAAGGGCATGGTTAATTTGCCTTCATCCGGTAATATCACACCTTTTCCGGGAATGGTTACCTTAGGAAGTTTATTTTCGAATATTATATTGGCTGAATAAGTTTTTGTTATTTTTTGACCGGAAATGTTTTCAACACCCTCATTAACGGTTACTGCAAAACTGCCATCCAATCGCTCAGGCGAATATACTTTTACCAAACTTCCATCAATGGTATACGATGGATTGCTTACGTTGCCAATGGTTATTAAGCCGTTCAATTCCTGACCAACTTTAATAGCATCCGAAAATTGAACCAATACATATTGATCTTGGTCTTGTATGGCCTTAACGTCCAGAACCTTAAAGTCGCCAATAGCCGGAATAACAAAGTCTTGATCACCTTTTTTATCTACATTAATGGCACTGCCATCCCAACTTACCTTTAATACATTTACTTTATCATTAACTCTTAATAACTGGTTAATGGTGAATGTATGCGTTTTTGTTAGGCTATTATGTTGCCAGGTAATATTTACAGGAGTAGAAAAATCGGTTTTTAATATTTTTTCGATAGCTGTAGGGTCTTCATCATCGGCGGTTTGAATGGAACCTGTAAGCTTCATTTTATCTGTAGAATAATTGGTAGCTGTTTGCAAACCATTAAATGTTACGGTAAAATCTGGTTTAATGGTTTGAAAATTGAACTTAAAAGTCTCAAAATTTGAAGCTACCTTAATCAGTTTGCCAAGTTTAAAACTTGCCTTATAATTTTTATCTGGATCAAGCTTATTGTCTGGTTTAAAAACAATCGTCCGGGCATCTATCCAAAACGTTTTGCCTTTTATGGAAGGAGAAAAATCAAAAATATCATCAGCTAATTGATCGTTTTGAGTATGACTGGTTACCACATTATTCGCTAACCTGATTTTGATGGTGCTTTCCTTTGAAATAATGCCAGCAGTATATGATTCAATATATTTACTGAAAGCAGCATCAACAGTTGAAGTTTGTTGGCCACGGATTATAAAAATAATTGATGCAAAAAAACAAGTAAGTAAAATACCAATAATGAGTATTCTTTTTTTTGATTGGAATAAGTTGTTTAGGAAATCCATGGTTAGATTAATTTTATTGATAAAACTAATTATTTATTTATCAATAAAACAAGAATTGACCAAGGTTTTTTTATTAGATAGGAAATGAGGAAGGATTGATGTAAATTGAAATTTTTATCTGGCTTTTATAGGATCATTACGCCAACTTTATTCAGAATTGGTAGCCTTATAAAGTTCAGGTCCACTATGCTTTCGGGTAGAAAAATAAATTTTTTATCAAATATATCCTTCCCTATATAAAAGCTTAGCCAGTATTCATTATTTAAGCCAAATGTTTGTTCATCAATTGGTTCAATTAATTTATATGATTTTCCTTCTACGATTGGAAACATATGCCTTAAAATGGAAGTTTTTACAGCAGTTCCATTTTTTTCACCGTAACCTTTTGAAGTAACCAAAACATTTTCAATGGGTTGGGTTTTAAGATTTATTAAATATACATACCATAGCTTTGTTTCTGCACTTTCTTTTTCAAGTGCTACGGCTATACCAATATCCTTAACTATATTTTGTGGAAGGTCCTTAATCATTGTTGTACATTTATTGAACCAGTTCCGCCAAAGGCTAATTATTTTTTCTTTACAAACTTTTTGCCTTTTTTCGGTGGTTCCTTTTCGGCTATGGCTGCCAGTTCTTTACATTCGGCAAAGGTAAGTTCTTTAGGTTCTTTACCTTTGGGTATTTTAACATTTAACTTTCCAAATTCAATATATGGTCCAAACCGGCCATTTACTACTCTTAAGGAAGCATCCTCATCAAAAGCTTTGA
>CAIYNX010000236.1 GCA_903927645.1 uncultured Mucilaginibacter sp. | reverse complement strand
GCTTAAAATACTGTTTTACAAATAGTTGTCCCAAAGCATCGCCGATTGTTTTCTCTTCCGCATCAAGTACTCTACGCCAGCGAGGATGTTGTTCTTTTGCTCCATTCATTGTTTTGGCGTAGAAAACTTCATTTTAATGAATAATAAGTTGATTTTGAACTCAAAACTTTTAAGCAAAATAATAATTTACGCAGTTTTTTTATTGTCATACGCATTACCACACCAAGTTTTTGCTAAAGACAAGGAAGAAGCAGGCGACGAAAAAAAGTTTAATGTTAAGGAAATTATATTTGAACACATTTCCGATTCGCATTCATGGCATATATTTGGTAAGCTTTCAATTCCGCTTCCAATTATTCTATATACAGATAGAGGTATAGAAGTGTTTTCTTCTGATAAAATTATCAATTCTGAAGAAGGTAAAGAGGCGATTTACAAAGGCTCACATTACAGCTACAAAATTAATGGTAATAAAATTGTGGCTTTGGATGCCTCAGGGAAAGAAGATTTAAGAGCATCTGGTAAGTTATTAGACTTCTCAATAACTAAAAATGTTGCCAGTATGTGGTTAGCTATTTTGATTTTATTATTGATATTTTTCAAAGTTGCCTCATCTTATTCTAAAAATAAAGGAAAAGCCCCAAAAGGATTACAATCCTTAATTGAACCATTGATTGTTTTTGTTAGGGATGACGTTGCAATTCCAAACATTGGGATCAAATATGCAAGGTATATGCCTTTGTTGTTAACTGTTTTCTTTTTCATATTAATAAACAACTTATTGGGATTAGTGCCAATTTTCCCGGGAGGCTATAACTTAACCGGTAATATTGCAGTTACATTAACCTTATCTGTTATTGCGCTTATTGTTGTCAATTTTAGTGTCAACAAATATTATTGGAAACACATATTTGCACCTGATATTCCATTATGGCTATATATTATCATGGTTCCAGTTGAAATGATAGGCATCATTTCACGCCCATTTGCTCTGATGATTCGTTTATTTGCAAATATTACTGCAGGTCACATTATTGTTCTAAGTTTAGTATCATTGATATTCATTTTCAACACCTTATGGATTTCGCCTATATCAGTTTTATTTGTGGTATTTATGGATGTTATTGAATTATTAGTAGCATTTTTGCAAGCATATATATTCACCATGCTGATGTCCTTATTTATAGGTATGGCGGTTGAAGAGCATCATCATTAATCTGAATTAATTATCAATTTTATATACACGTTTAAATTTTCAAACAATGAGTCAAGATGTAGTTCATGGAAGTATTGCCGCAATTGGTGCTGGTTTAGCAGTTATCGGTGCAGGTATTGGCATTGGCCAAATTGGTGGCAAAGCTGTTGAAGGTATCGCCCGTCAACCAGAAGCTGCTTCTAAAATTCAAACCAACATGATCATTGCAGCTGCCCTTGTTGAGGGTGTTGCATTGTTTGCGGTTGTAGTAGCCTTACTATAATTTTTTAGGCAAAAGTACCCGGAGCGATTGGCTTCGGGTATCTTTAAAAACATTTTTAAATAAATTATTAATATTATATGGAATTAGTTAAACCGGAAATCGGATTAATATTTTGGACAAGCCTTTCCTTTTTAATTCTATTGTTTATCCTTGGTAAATTTGCTTGGAAACCAATATTGGGTGCTTTAACAGAACGAGAACTTTTTATTGAAGATTCTCTTAATAAAGCTGAGGCAGCTAAGGAAGAAATGGAATCATTGGTTAAAAAGAATGATGATTTATTAAAACAAGCCCGTGCTGAGCGTGATTTGATTTTGCAAGAAGCTAAGAAAATTAAGGATCAAATGATTGCTGATGC
Source organism: uncultured Mucilaginibacter sp. (assembly GCA_903927645.1). Lineage (GTDB taxonomy): Bacteria > Bacteroidota > Bacteroidia > Sphingobacteriales > Sphingobacteriaceae > Mucilaginibacter. Next base: position 39,557 of record CAIYNX010000236.1, on the reverse strand, counting down.
AAAATTGACCGCTGCCAAAGAAGGTGCGCGCATGATAGAGCAAGCTAAACTTGAGATAAATAACCAAAAAGCCATTGCTATGGCTGATATAAAAAACCAAGTTTCCACATTATCATTGGATATTGCTGAAAAAGTTTTACGCAAACAGTTTGAAGACCACAAAAAGCAAGAAGAATTGGTTGGCGAACTACTAAAAGAAGTAACACTTAATTAATATTTGGTTTCAGTTTTGAAATAAAAAATATGTCAGAATTAACAGTAGCGGCCAGGTATGCCAAATCATTAATTGATCTTGCCAAAGAGCAAGATTCAGTGGAGGCTATCAATACCGATATGGATCTTTTTTACAGAACAATGCGTGCCAATCCGGAATTAAAAGCGGTATTGGCCAACCCAATTGTTTCTCATTTTAAAAAGATTAAAATATTAGAGGAAATATTTGCCGGAAAGGTGAGCAAAACCAGTATTTCGTTTTTTAATTTGATGGTTAACAAAAGTCGTGGGGAGGTTTTATATGCTACCTCGCAGGAATATGTAAACCTGTACGATGAAATGAATCAAATTATTAAGGCAACTGTGGTTTCAGCTTCTCCGCTTTCAAAAGCTAATAAGGAGGCTTTAATTGCCGATTTAAAAAAGGCTACCGGCTGTACCATTAAACTGGAAGAAAAAGTAGATCCTTCATTAATTGGTGGATTTGTTTTAACCGTAGGTGATAGGCAAATTGATACCAGCATTGCCAGTGATTTAAAGAAACTAAGAAAAGAATTCGCCCAAAAGGCCATAAGTAATTAAACGCTAAATAAATTAAAAAATGATAGATGTAAGGCCAGATGAAGTTTCAGCCATATTGCGTCAGCAATTAGCCGGCTTCAAGTCAGAATCTGAATTAGAAGAAGTAGGTACCGTGCTACAAGTTGGTGATGGTATAGCCCGTGTTTATGGTTTAACCAAGGTACAATCGGGTGAGCTGGTTGAATTTGGAACCGGTTTACAAGGTATCGTACTTAACCTTGAAGAAGACAATGTGGGTGTGGTATTGTTAGGGAAATCAGATGATATAAAAGAGGGTGATATTGTAAAACGTACCAACAGGATTGCTTCCATCAACGTAGGTGAAGGCATGCTTGGCCGTGTTGTTGATACTTTAGGAACTCCAATTGACGGTAAAGGACCCATAACAGGTACTACTTATGAAATGCCGTTGGAGCGTAAAGCACCGGGTGTAATATACCGCCAACCAGTTACCGAACCTCTTCAAACTGGTATCAAAGCCATCGATGCAATGATCCCGATTGGTCGTGGTCAGCGTGAGTTGGTAATTGGCGATCGTCAAACTGGCAAAACTGCAGTATGTATTGATACCATTATCAATCAAAAAGAATTTTACGATGCAGGTCAGCCTGTTATTTGTATATATGTTGCTTGTGGCCAAAAAGCCTCAACAGTAGCAAACATTGTACGTACATTGGAAGAAAAAGGTGCTATGCCGTATTCAATCATTGTTGCTGCCAGTGCGGCCGACTCTGCCACGATGCAGTTCTTTGCTCCGTTTGCAGGTGCCGCTATTGGCGAGTACTTTAGAGATACTGGTAGGCCGGCATTGATTATTTATGATGATCTTTCAAAACAAGCGGTTGCGTACCGTGAAGTTTCATTGTTATTGCGTCGCCCACCGGGTCGTGAGGCTTATCCTGGCGACGTGTTTTATTTGCATAGCCGTTTGCTTGAACGCGCCGCTAAAATCAGCCAGAACGACTCGATAGCACAAGCTATGAACGATTTGCCTGAATCTATCAGGGGCATAGTAAAAGGTGGTGGTTCATTAACGGCATTACCTATTATCGAAACCCAAGCTGGCGACGTTTCTGCCTATATCCCAACCAACGTAATCTCTATTACCGATGGACAGATATTCTTGGAATCGAACTTGTTTAATGCGGGTGTTCGTCCGGCTATTAACGTTGGTATTTCGGTATCAAGGGTAGGTGGTAACGCGCAAATTAAATCAATGAAAAAGGTAGCCGGTACACTTAAACTGGATCAGGCTCAATACCGCGAACTGGAGGCTTTCTCTAAATTCGGTTCAGATCTTGACGCTTCTACCAAAAACGTAATTGATAAAGGTGCGCGCAACGTTGAAATATTAAAGCAAGGTCAATACGCCCCGGTAACTGTTGAAAAACAAGTAGCCATAATTTACCTAGGCACTAAAAACTTATTACGTAACGTACCTGTAAATAAGGTAAGGGAATTTGAAGCGGAATATACTAGCCAATTAGAGGCTCGTCATCCTGAAGTTTTAGCGGCTTTAAAAGCTGGTAAGTTAGACGACCAAATAACCGGTGTGCTTGAAACTGTTGCGAAAGAATTAAGCGCGAAGTATTAATAACTTTGGTATTTAATGCTTGAATGAGGTGTAATAACCTTAATTAGAGCATATAAATGCGGTAAAAAATAGTCGGAATATTAAAAATTCCGACTTTAATTACACCATAATAATAAGATGGCTAATTTAAAAGAAGTAAGAAATAGGATTAAATCGGTTAGCTCTACCCAGCAAATAACCAAAGCCATGAAAATGGTTTCGGCAGCTAAGTTAAAAAGGGCAACCAATGCTATAGTGCAATTAAGGCCATATGCTAATAAATTAAAAGATTTGTTGGCAAACCTTTCCGCAAGTTTAGAAGATAACTCATCGCCATTTTTGGATGATAGAGAGCCTAATAAAGTGCTGATTATAGTAGTATCGTCTAACCGTGGATTAGCTGGCGCATTTAATTCGAATGTGATTAAAACAGCTAATAATCTCATTTCTTCAAAATATAGCAGTCAGTTTAACGCGGGCAATGTCTCCATTATAGCCATTGGTAAAAAGAGTCAGGAATTTTACGAAAGGCGCAAATACAATGTAATAGGTAATAATAACGACCTTTACCTTGATTTAAACTTTACCAATACCTCCAAAATTACCGAAAGCATTATGGATGGCTTTTTAAAGGGTGATTATGACCGTGTAGAACTGGTATACAACCAATTTAAAAACGCTGCCATGCAAATTTTGGTTGCCGAGCAATTAATACCGGTGCCAAAATCAGCTCCTCAAAAAGAAAGCAATGCATCACAAATTGATTATATTTTAGAGCCTTCACAAGAAGAAATTGTTGAACAGTTGATACCTAAAAATATTAAAATTCAGCTATATAAGGCTGTCTTGGATTCAAATGCATCTGAGCATGGTGCCAGAATGACCGCTATGGATAAGGCTACCGAAAATGCCGGTGAGTTGTTGAAATCATTAAAACTCTCCTACAATCAAGCTCGTCAGGCTGCAATTACAACAGAGCTTACCGAAATTGTGAGTGGTGCAGCCGCTTTAGCCGGAAATTAGAACTTATAAGGTGAACTTTATAACAAGAAAGGTGGAATTTTTTTAAAAAATTCCACCTTTCTTGTTATAAATCAAATCCTACTCAAACCAGCCGAATTAAATTGCAAATCATACAATTTACGATAATAGCCATTTTCAATACGCAATAGCTCTTGATGGGTACCGGTTTCCATAATTTCACCATGGTCTAGCACTATAATTTTATCGGCATTTTGAATGGTAGAAAGACGGTGTGCAATTACAATGGAGGTACGACCTTGCATCAGTTTATTAATGGCATGTTGTATCAATATTTCTGTCTCGGTATCAACAGATGAGGTGGCTTCATCCAAAACCAGTATGGTTGGGTTATAAACCATGGCCCTAATAAACGAAATCAATTGCGCTTGTCCGGCTGATAGGGTGGCTCCGCGCTCCATTACATTATAATCGTAACCTCCGGGTAAGCGTTCAATAAATTCATGGGCACCTACCTCTTTGGCAGCTTTAATTATTTGGTCGCGGGTGATCTCTTTGTTATTTAGGCTGATATTGTTGGCAATGGTATCAGTAAATAAAAAAACATCTTGTATAACTGTAGCAATATGTGAGCGAAGATAACTTACATCATAATCCCGAATATCAACACCATCAATGGTAACATCACCTTTTGAAATTTCATAAAAGCGGTTTAATATATTGATGGTAGATGATTTTCCGGCACCTGTTGCCCCAACCAAGGCCAGTGTTTTACCTGCCTCAACACGCAAATTGATGTTTTTTAATACCCAGTTTTCATCACTATAGGCAAACCAAACATCTTTAAACTCAATTATGCCTAATAATTTTGCAGGTCGTAATATACCTTTATTAACTGCCACCTCGTCGGTGTCTAAAACCTTGAATATCCTATCAGCACCAACCATACCCATTTGCAGGGTATTAAATTTATCGGCCAATTGCCTAATAGGACGAAAAAGCAGGTTTAGGCAAAGAATAAATTGAAGAATTACTCCTGGTGTTATTTGGGCATGATTAGCGGTAAAATTTTTTAGTTGCTCGTCTGTTAAAATACCTTTACAACCGTACCAAACCAATAGTGATAAACAGGCGGCAAAGAGAATTTCGACTACCGGAAAAAAAATAGAATAATAAAGATTCGATTTGATATTGGCATCTCGATATTTTTGGTTTACTTCCTTAAATTTCTTCATTTCCTGGTCTTCCCTCGAAAAATACTGGATAATACTCATACCCGAAATATGTTCGGCCAGAAAAGTATTAAGCTGGGCTACTTGTGTGCGAACTTCTTGAAAAGAAGATTTTATGGCTTCCTTAAAAATGTAGGTTGCCAGCAATAAAAAAGGCAGGGGTGTTAAGGTAATTAATGACAATCGCCAATCTTTAAAAAGCATATAACTAATTACAGCTATTAATAGTAGCATATCCCCCATTATTGATATCAACCCTTCCGAAAAAATATCGGCAATGGTCTCCAGGTCTGATACCGTACGGGTTATGAGCATACCAATTGGTGTACGGTCGAAATATTTTAATCTTAAACTGGTTATATGATTAAAAATAGCAATCCTTAAATCGCGGATAACAGATTGCCCTAATGAATTGGTTAAAAAGGTCTGAAAATATTGTGCAGCGGTTTGAATAAGTAACTGAGCAATCATAAGCTCAACCATAAATATCAAACCATTGTAATTATCAACTAAAATATAATCATCAAGTGTTTTTTGCATCAAAATTGGTTGGATAAGTGATGATGCAGCAAGGAATATTGTTAAAAAAATTGATAATATAAAAATGGTTTGGTAAGGCTTTACATATTTCATAACCCTATTTAGCAAACGCCAATCGAAGGCCTTCCCAGTAACCTGATTGTTAAGGGTTTTTGAAGTTGTTTTTTTATTATTGCTTTTATTTTTATCCACTATAAATTAAAATTAAAATTTTATTGCACAATAAACGGATACTTTATTTCGGTAAGGTATAAACCAAAGGCTGGCACCGAGGTTCCGGCATTGCTTCTGTTTTTACTTTCTATAATTTGACAAACCGTTTCGGGCGGTATTTCCTTTTTACCCACCATTAATAGGGTTCCTACTATTGCTCGCACCATATTCCTAAGAAACCTGTCGGCCGAAATTTTAAATATAATTCCTTCTTCGGTTTCTAGCCAAAAAGCCTCCTTAATTTTACAGTTGTTTGTTTTAACTTGGGTATTTGATTTGCTAAAACAACTAAAATCGGTATACCTTATTAACATTTTAGCTGCTGTATTCATTAAATCAAGGCAAGGTTTATCACGCAATTCCCATGAAAAGCCTTCTTTAAATGGATCTTTATAAAAGTGAATATGATATTCATAAGTACGCAATGTAGCGTCAAACCTCGCATGCGCATTACCTTCAACCTGAAATATCCTTTTAACAGCAATGTCTTTAGGAAGAATCGCATTTAAGCTTCTAAGTAAATCCTCCACCTTGAAATCTTGTAAAAGAATAGGCAGTAGGTCAAAATGGGCAAAAAATGATTTGGCGTGCACACCCGCATCTGTTCGCCCGCAACCGGTTGTTTCTATTGGCTGCCTTAAAATAATTGAAAGCTTATTGTTTAATACCTCTTGAACGCTAATTGCATTGTTTTGAATTTGCCAGCCATGATAGCAAGTTCCTAAATAGGAAATTTCAATAAAATAACGGTTAATTGCTGACACTCAACAAAGGTAGCAAGCTTAGTACAAAGTTTAAAGGCTATTTTATTTTTCTTACCACTGCCTAAATTTTGATCATGTTATGAAAAAAGTATAGATAAAAGAATCATATCTTTGCTGGTATAATATATTTATCATGCTGCAACGAATACAATCTATATACTTATTGTTTGCCAGTTTGGCATTATTTGCTTTGTTTTTATTCCCACTGGTGCACAATGTTTATTTTAATGGGAGGCCTGTCACAGTAATGGCTATAGGCATTTATGAAGATTTGAATGGTAAACAAACGCATACTGAATTTTTTACATTAGAAACTATCATAACAAGTATCATTGCTATATTACCAGTATTGCTTATTTTTTTATACAAAAACCGAAAACAACAAATTTATTTAGGATACTTAACCATAATTTTAATAATTGCCTATTCGTTTTGGCTATCAAGAGTTGTTAAAATTATAATGGGAAACGAACTCATAAATACTCAAAATTGGGGTATAGGGCTTTTACTTTCATCAATTAGTATCATCTTCATGATTCTAGCTACAAAAGCTATCCAAAGGGATGACAAGTTGGTAAAATCTGCTGATAGACTACGTTAATTTTTAAAAAAACCTGTTCATACCCTCAATTTTTCTATAAGGTTTGGTAAAGAAGGTATTGATTGTTTTATTAAATTGATCATTGTAAAATAAAGGCGTTGAATGCCCTGAGTTGGGTATTATCCATAAATAAGATTGTGGTATAGCCTCAGCAATCAATAAGGTATGTCTTGGTCTAATTGCATCATGATCTCCACCAATTACAAGCGTTGGGCATCTAATTGATTTCAATTCATTAATCGAAATATGTGGCGCTTTTGCAATTAATCTTGATAACTTCAACTTATTACCAAACCCAGGATCAATTTGCTTCTTTAACGTATTTGAAGAAATTAAATCATTATATCCCTTTTGTATTATCTTATAAACTTCAGGGTCAATTGCTGTACTATCAGGCCATAAATTAGCTCCGGTAATAGCTAGCTTTTTAACCTTTTCAGGATGGCGAATGGCAAGTAGCAATCCATTAATTCCTCCATCGCTCCATCCAATTATATTGCACGATGGTATTTTCAAGGTATCAAGTAAAGCATTAAAATCATCTGCCATCATTTCATAACTTAATGAATCAGTATTATCAAGAGACCTGCCTTGGCTCCTGCTATCAGCAACAATTACTTTATAATTTTTTGAAAAATAAGGAATCTGATATATGAAACTTTTGATAGAACCTCCATTACCATGTATAATCAAAACCGGATCCCCTTCTCCATAAATTTCATAATACATTTTAAATCCACGTATTTTTTGGTATTTACCTTTAAAATTATTTTCTCCATAATTTTTAAAGCCGAAAGGAATTTTATTTTTCCAATTACAACTAATAGCAATTAAACATAGTAAGGTTAGAAAAAAAATAGATTTAATTTTCATTTGGAAAGTTTATACTAAAAAAAATATTGGACTAAAACTAAAATAAAAAGTTTAAATACTTAAAGTGTTAATTATCTACAAAAATTTGCCATCAATTAAAATACCTATTATAAAATAAAAAATAGTTGATTATCAACAAAATATATGAATTTTATTTTCCTTGTTAAGCTTATTTATAATTTGAGGTCTCAAATTAACAACCAGAACTGGTAATTTTTATGCATCATAAATAATTTGTTTAAGCTATGTAAAAATTTTTAAATTAGGTATATGAAATAAAGTAAATAAACGCTATCTTTGCGCCCGATTTGGCGATGTTGCCAGATACGTTATTTTAATTCATGAACCCATTTATTGAACTGGGAATCCGTCATGATATTGTTAATGCCATCTCTGAGTTAGGTTTTGAAAAACCTACACCAATCCAGGAACAGTCAATTCCAGTATTGTTAACAGGCAGCAACGATTTTGTCGGATTAGCCCAAACCGGGACCGGAAAAACTGCTGCCTTTGGACTGCCGCTATTAGAATTGCTTGATTTTGAAGAAAATTATCCTCAGGCTCTTATACTTTGTCCAACCCGCGAACTTTGTTTGCAAATAACCAACGATATAAAAAATTACGCCAAAAAAATGGGCAACGTTCAAGTTGTTGCTGTTTATGGTGGAGCAAATATATCAGATCAACTACGTCAAATTAAACGTGGTGTACAAATTGTTGTGGCAACACCAGGCCGTATGTTGGATATTATTAACAGAAAGGCTATCGATTTTTCGAAGGTTAAATTTGTAGTATTGGATGAAGCTGATGAAATGCTCAATATGGGCTTTCAGGAAGACATTGACAGTATTCTTTCTACAACTCCAGAAGAGAAAAAAACATGGCTTTTCTCTGCCACTATGCCATCAGAAGTTCGCCGGATCGCGAAAAAATATATGAAAGATCCGTTTGAACTAACCATGGGCGAAAAAAATACAGGCAATGTAAACATTGAGCATGAGTATTATATCGTACGCGCAAGAGATAAGTATGCCGCATTTAAGCGTATTGTTGATTTTAATCCTGATATTTTTGGTATAGTATTTTGTCGTACTAAAATTGAAACGCAAGAAATTGCAGAAGCCTTGATTAAAGATGGCTATAATGCCGATTCATTGCATGGCGACCTTTCGCAACAACAACGTGATAAGGTAATGAAACGTTATCGCGATCGTAATTTGCAATTATTAATTGCTACCGATGTGGCTGCAAGAGGTATTGATGTTAATGACGTAACCCACGTTATCAATTACTCTTTACCTGATGAGGTTGAGAATTATACCCATAGAAGCGGCAGGACTGCACGTGCGGGTAAAACGGGTGTTTCAATATCTATCATTAACGCTAAAGAATTAGGCAAAATACGCCAAATTGAACGCGGACTAGGTAAGCGTTTTGTTAAAGTTGAAATTCCAACAGGATTTGATGTTTGTGAGAAACAATTATTTTCAATTGTTCATAAAGTACATAATGTACAAGTAAATGAACCACAAATAGAGCAATATATCCCTAGAATTATGGAAGAATTTAAGGAGATGAGCAAAGAAGACTTTATTAAGCGCTTTGCCTCTATTGAATTTAACCGCTTTCTTGATTATTACAAGAATGCTCCTGATTTAAATGCACCACTAGAAGAAGGCCGAAGGTTTGAACGGAATGATGAACGAGGAATTGATAGAGGTAATGGTAGTGGAAAGTCGGAATTTACCAGGTTGTTTATAAACTTAGGCTCTGTTGATGAGTTTAACAGAGGCGACCTTTTAGGTTATATTTGTAATCAAACAAAAATAAGTGGTCGTACAGTTGGGAAAATTGACGTAAAGGGCGTATATTCATTTTTTGAAGTACAAAATGCCGACGTTGACAAGGTTATGACTGGCTTTAAAGAGGCCGACTTTAAAGGTCGTCCAGTTAGAATTGAAATATCAGGCGAAGGAAGCAGTGAGAGTCGTGGTGGAAATTATCCGCGCAGAGAAGGTGGTTATAATCGTGAAAGAAGCGGTGGTGAAAAACGCGAAGGCGGCTATAACCGTGACAGAACAAGTGCTTCAGGTGGTTTCCGTGATTTTTCCGGAAAACGCAAGGAAGACAGGCCTGAAAGAAGAAGAAGGTTTTAATTGTGTGTTTTATACTGTCAACCATTAGGTTGGCAGGTTTTAGTTTTGTTGTGTTTATTGCCCTCCAACTGTCAAAACAGTGGAGGGTTTTTTATTTATTCAAATGCTTTTTTTAAAACAGATGGTTTAATAATACTAACATAAAATTTCAGATAAACGATGCATCTCTTGTACCGGCGATTTTTTTTCGTACAAAATTGCATAAACGGCCTGGCAAATGGGTAATGACACATTGTATATTTTATTCACCTCGTGCAAACTATTTACAGCGTAATATCCTTCAGCAATCATATTCATTTCCAACTGAGCCGATTTAACTGTATACCCCTTTCCAATCATATTACCAAATGTACGGTTACGGCTAAATTGCGAATAGGCAGTTACCAATAAATCACCAAGATATGCTGATTCTTTTATATCCCTTTCAATTGGGTGAACCGCATCAACAAATCGTTTCAATTCCCGAATAGCATTTGATATCAATACAGCTTGAAAATTATCTCCATAACCTACTCCATGACAAATCCCGCTGGCAACCGCATAAATGTTTTTTAACACTGCGGCATATTCAGTTCCATAAATATCGTCAGATAGGATGGTTTTTATATATCTGGTATTTATCATGCCAGCAACTTCTTCAGCTAAACTCGGATCGCCGGAGGCAATTGTTAAATATGATAATTTCTCAAGTGCCACTTCCTCCGCATGACAGGGACCACTTATTACCACCAAATTTTCAAATGGAATGTTATAGGATTGATTTAAAAATTCACCGATAATTTGGTTATTGTCAGGCACCATGCCCTTTATAGCCGATATTATTTTCTTTCCCTCAAACTCAGCTGGTGAAATATCTTTCAACGCGTGTTTAATAAAGGCCGCCGGAACATTTAACAAAACATAATCTGCCTTTTTAATAACCGATTTTAAATCAAATGATATATTTTTTGGCGGAACATTGATTTCAACAGAACTTAGGTAATTGGGGTTATGTTTAAACTTTTGCAAATGTTTAATTGCTGATTCATCACGCATCCACCAAAAAATTTCTTTTGGAGTATCGTTATCACTTAACATTTTAATGTTGGCGGTAGCCCAACTACCGCCTCCTATTACCGCAATTTTATTTTCTAATATACCCATTAAAAAAAATGTCCTGGCCGGGTTTAAATGGCAGGACAAATTTAATGAAAAAGTTAACCGATAAGTCTATTTATGTAAGCTTAAAGGATAAATAAACATTTGTAAATTATTTTATTAAAATTGAAAGTTAGCAATAATTTAAAAATACTTATTTTTATTTATTATCACCTGTAAATAACTTACTCTTATCTACTTTTTCAACCACCATATTGTCGGCCAATTCTTTTGTAATAGTTGCAAACGGAGCTGAAACAACCTCTTCACCACCTTTTAAACCTGATAATATTTGGATGTAGGAATCGTCCTGTATTCCAGTAGTTACCAATACTTGTTTTACTTTGCCAGCTTTGTATACAAAAACATATTCTTTAACAGGGGCGGCAATTTGAACCTTATTATCATCTGTTTTCTTATTGTTGTTAATAGCCTTTTTATCTTCACGGGTAGTAACAGATTGTATTGGAATAGCCAAAGATTTGGTATGATTTGTATTGATATCAACGGTAGCGGTTAAGCCAGGTCTAAACGGTGAAGTGTTATTGCTGGTTTTATTTAGCAAGCTTTTGTACGATTCAGCATCAATTCTAACCTTAACAGTAAAGTTGGTTACCTGATCGGCATTGGTACCTACAACATTTGCCGAACTACCAATTTCAATAACAGTACCATTAAATTTTTTACCTAAAAAAGCATCTACCTCAATCTTGGATGAATCACCCAATTTAATACGATTGATATCATTTTCATTAACATCCACATTCACATCAAGTTTACTAAGGTCTGATATGGTCATAATTTCGGTACCGGCAAATTGTTGAGTACCTAAAACCCTTTCACCTCTTTGAATTGATAGTTTTGAAACTACTCCATCAATTGGTGAATAGATGGTAGTTTTAAGTAAATTATCAGAAGCCGCCTTAACAGATGCCTGAGATTGAGCAAGCCCGTATGTAGCGCTTACCACATTTTGCTTGGCAGCTTCGTAAGCTGCTTTAGCGCTAAAATAATTTGCTTTTGCAAGTTCAAATTCAGCTTTAGTGATCACCTTTTTTTCAAACAACCCTTCGTCTCGTGTATAAATAGATTCTTGATTGTCTAAATTAGCTTTTGCTTGGTTAAGCAATTCCTTTGAATTTGCTATTTGAGCTTTTTGGGTATTGGATTGCGCCTCAGCCCTATCAAGCTCCGACCTTAAAATATCGGGCCTGATTTTACATAACAATTGACCTTTTTTAACTACATCACCTTCTTTTATTGGCAATTCAACCACCTCACCCGATACCTCAGGGCTAATTTTTACCTCCACATGTGCTTTTATTTTACCGCTTGCCGACACGGTTTCGTCAATTACTCTTACTGTCGCCTTCTCTGTAGCTACTTCAGTTAATTTTGGTTTACCAACTAGCCCGGTTGCTTTGGCAACTATCAGCAGCACAATAAGTGCTCCTAGTATGATGAGTATATATTTAGTAGTTTTTCCCATGACTTTTTAGATTTCAGTTTTATATGGTTGTTTATTGTTAAGAGTTTTTATTCAGTATTAAGTATGCTACAATTATAATGATATTTGATTCCCCAAATAATAATCAATCACCTTGCTCCTGAATATCATTTGATATCTACCCTCAATCATATCATTTTGCGATTTGTTATAATTTGTAAGCGCGGTATTATACTCGAGTGTGTTAACTAAACCTGCTTCAAACCTTTGCCTAGTTACATTTAATGCTTCCTTGTTTGATTCAAAGGTTTGTAAAGCGGATTGATAGCTTTTTTCGGATGCGTGCAAATCAAGAATTGCTTGGATGATAGTTTTACTTAAGTTATTTTTGGCAATTTGAGTTGCTAACTCAGCATTTTGATAGCTTATTTTTGCTTTTCGAACCGAAGTTTGTGCTGTAAAACGATTAAAAATTGGTATTTGCAAACTTAAGCCAATTGATTGGTTGAAGTTATTGTTCAATTGATCAATGAATGAAATTGGAGCTTGGTTATAAGAATAAATAAGCGGTAAAACATTTTGTCCTGTACCTTGAACAACACCAACAGGGCTTGGTCCTGTTGTTATAGTAGGTTGATCGCTTGTGTTTGCTTTTGCTTGATTAGAATAGTTTGATCCTAAGCCTCCGAATAGAGATAAGGTTGGGTAATAGTTCCCTTTTGCTACTTTTATTGCTTGCAAATAAGTTTGTTGTTGCGTTTCGGCTAGTTTTATATCAGGGTTAACAGTAAGCGCTGTCTTAATAACTTCTGTAGGGTCATAAATGGTTTTTATATCTGTAAGCTTACTAATATCTGGTTTCTCAACCAATATATCAGTTGTAGCAGGCATTTCCATAAATTGTTTTAAAATCAAAATGGCTAGGTCAACTTGATTTTGCGCGTTTGTTAAATTTAACTCCGCAGTTGAAACTTGTGCTTGCGCTTGTGCCAAATCGGCCTTGGTTAAGTTTCCCGCATCAAAGTTTTTTTGTGTCCGATCTAAAGTAATTTGTGCTAATGCTACCTGTTGTTTAGCAGCAATCACCAAATCCTGATCGGTTAAAATGGTAAGATAATTGGTAACTACATTCAAAATTAAATCATTTTTAACTTTTGAGGTAGCGGTTTTATCGGCATCCAGTATTAATTTATTCTGCAAAATTTGATTCTTTAATTGTCCACCTTGAAAAAGCGTAACAGAAATCGAGGCATTGCCATTTAAATTTAATGTTGAAGAGGCATAAGCAAAGGCACCTGCCACCTGACTTTTACCATGATTATAAGTAGCCTGGGGGTTAGCGCTAATAATTGGTAGCAGGTTATTTTTACTTTGTTTAAAGTCCTCATCAGCAAGCGCTTCAGTAAGTTGAGCCTGCTTGATATTCAGATTATTTTGCAGGGTAAGATCAATTGCTTTTTGTAAGCTTATTACCTGTTGCGCATTAACTTTATAGCTAAAAATCACCAAAAATAAAGCAAAAGCAAAAGTTGGTCGTTTTAATTTAGATGGTATCATAAGGTTAATCAAATAATAATTTTTTAATGTGATTTGAGATATTAGATTTGCCAAATGTATTTAATTGTAATATCAAATTGCGCATCTTAATTAATCTCTTATAGTTATAAATCATTTTATGTACACTGTTAAAACACCATGGTTGCTAAAAAAACTTTATTCCAAACTTCAATGGGATATAGCATGTACAGACAAATGCCTTTTTATTACTTTTGACGACGGTCCTATACCCATTGTTACACCTTTTGTTTTAAATATTTTAAGTCAGTACCATGCTAAGGCAACTTTTTTTTGTATTGGCGACAATGTACGTAAATACCCAGAAATTTTCGAACAAATTAAACAGGAAGGACATGCTGTTGGCAACCATACATTTAATCATTTAAATGGCTGGAAAACAAATAATGATAATTATTTAAACAATATTGTTCTTGCAGATGAATTGATTCAAAGTAATTTGTTTAGACCTCCATATGGCAAAATAAAACGAAGTCAAATTAAATTATTGTTAAAAAGAAGACCCGATCTACATATTATTATGTGGTCAGTACTATCTGGTGATTTTGACGAACATTTAAAACCAGAAGTATGTTTAAAAAATGTTATTAAAAACACCCAATCTGGTGATATCATAGTGTTTCATGATAGTCTAAAGGCATTTAAAAGGTTAGAATATGTTTTACCAAAAGCTTTGGCATACTGGAAAGAAAGAGGATATAAATTCGAGGTTTTGTAAGTAAAATGCATTTTCAAATTATTTATATTGCCATAAAAAGGACCCATGTAAAAAGTTATTAACGTGTCGAAAAGAATATTTGAATCCGAATAAGCATGAGTAAGAATGAATTCTATCCTAAATAATTTCAATTTTAAAAACTATATACATAATTTGTAATGTTATGGTTAAATAAAAAATTAAAAGCCCTTATTAATTACCCTAATTGGTCAAAACTTTTAAACCTATAAAACAGTATTAAAATTTCTTCAATTAAAGAAACCTTATCCAAGAAACCACAGACTAAATTTTTCTGATAGGTGTTGATAACTTTAATAACTAGTTTCAAACAATCTTAAACTAAGATTAGTATTTTTATTCAGACAATTATCATTCCATGAACAATTTAGGGAGAGGTTGAGTTAATTATTAGCTTCTTTTTTTATTATTTACACGGTATTGGTGAATTGAAGTTTGTAATATTTTTAAAACAAAGGAAAATCTTAATAATTAAACAAATTTTATACATTAATTTTGTCCTAATATGATCATTGGTCCAACATCTTTATATTATTCCATATAAATATGCGTTTTAACATTACCCCAATTTACTAATCTTAATGAAGAGGCTTTTAATAGTTATATTTATTTTTGTTAAATTAAATTCATTTGCACAGGATAATATTTATCTGGCTGATGGCAATATGGTTTTAGGTAAAATCACGCAGCTTAACAATAGGAAAATAAAATTTAAAAATTTAGCAAACCCAGGTAGTCACTTATTTACACGCAACCTTTCAGAGGTACAAGTTGCCTTTAATTCTGACGGTGATTATTTAGTATTTGGTCTTGCCAGGGAAATTACCGATGAAGAAAAAAATGTATTCATCAACCCACCTTCCAGATCGAGGCTAGCTGATATAATTGTTGATTCGCAAGGAAAAATTGAAGCGGTTAATGTATTAGATGAAGGAGAATCCGAAATTACTGTTACAAATAAGGACGGTAAAACTGTTAGATATCTTAAATCAAACCTTATTTTTATCATTCGTAAAAACGGAACCCACCAAATATTTACTAAAATTGAACAAGCCTATCCTTTTTTGGCATATAACAAAACAAAGGTAAATATTTTAAAATACACACCGATCACCACAGTAGATCCTGCAGTAAGTGGTACTAATGATGCAATTGCACCAGTAGTTAACCCAGTAAATAACAATGATAATAGCACATCAGCAAGTACAGGCGGTAGGCGAGATGATAATGGCTATGGCAATTCCCAACCCATTGCAAGGGGAGATATTCCGCAGAGCAATTTACCCCCTTCTTCTGGTCAAGTTTCAGAATCCTCAACCATACCAACAAGTGGAAATGGAAAAGAGTCGGCTATTATCGCACCGGATATGGCAGTATTTGGCAATAAAGCATTTTCTAAAACGCATGAGTTTACTAATTATTTGCAAATTATTACATCAGTAAATACAGATAGGGATGCCGCATTTAAAAGTATTAACCAGGCTTGTGATTTATTTTTAAATCAAGGTGCCGATGTTCGGGTAGAGGTATCAAACGTGAATACAGATGTAAAAGTGAAGCATAAGGTACGTGATTATTTAAGCAGGCTGATGATTAAAAGTGGCCAGTTTGATAAAGTAAATGTTGAATATGCAAATGTTAACTATGCTTCAGAATTTAAGAGAGGACTTGATGGAAATTATTATGCTACCGTAACCTTTGTACAAAAATTTCAAGGTTTTACAGATGGTAATCTAGTTTATGGTGATATAACCAAGCGTAGTATGACCATAGTAATTAAACATTATGAAAAGCAGGTAAATGGAGAAACTATAGCAGGTTGGGATGTTTATCTGGGTGATATTGGGGTTGTAGAAACAAAAAAACTTTAAACAATTTTAATTTCTGTTAATTAATAAATTTTAATTCTGTTAGCCACATTTTTTCAATTAATATATTACCAAATTTCATTTACTGTTAATCTGCTAATTCTCAATTTAACAACTTGTTTAGCAATCATTTTGGAATCAATACTAATAACAAAATTTGTTGTTCCCTTTAATACCAATTAATTGTAATTTTTGTAATTTCGCCACTTAATTTAGCTTTAGCAGCTAGGTTTATAAAATATTATACTTTACACCTAAAAATCAATAAAATGGCTTTTGATTTAGATATGATCAAAAAGGTTTACGACCAATATGGTATCCGTTTGGCTGCCGCCCGTAAGGCTACAGGTAAAAACCTAACATTAACCGAAAAAATTTTGTATGCCCACCTTTCTGAGGGCGATGCACATAAGGCTTTTGGCCGAAGTGTAGATTATGTTGATTTTGCACCCGATAGGGTTGCCATGCAAGATGCCACCGCCCAAATGGCTTTGCTACAATTTATGCAAGCTGGTAGGCCAAAAGTTGCTGTACCATCAACCGTACATTGCGATCACCTGATACAAGCTAAAATTGGTGCTACGGAAGACTTAAATGTTGCAAAGGATGTAAATAAAGAAGTATACGATTTTTTAGCCTCCGTATCAGATAAATATGGTTTAGGTTTTTGGAAACCCGGAGCTGGTATTATTCACCAGGTAGTTTTGGAAAATTACGCATTTCCAGGTGGATTAATGATAGGGACCGACTCGCATACTCCAAATGCAGGTGGGTTAGGCATGATAGCGATAGGCGTAGGCGGAGCAGATGCTTGCGATGTAATGGCAGGCTTACCTTGGGAGCTAAAATTTCCTAAATTAATTGGTGTAAAACTTACCGGAAAACTTTCAGGATGGACATCTGCAAAAGATGTGATATTAAAGGTTGCAGGTATTTTGACTGTAAAGGGCGGTACGGGTGCTATTGTTGAATATTTTGGAGATGGTGCCAGCTCATTATCAGCTACCGGAAAAGGTACTATTTGCAATATGGGTGCCGAAATTGGTGCCACTACCTCTATTTTTGGATATGATGAAAAAATTGCAGATTATCTGAAAGGAACCAAACGTGGCGAAATTGCTACTTTAGCTGATGCCATTAAAGAACATTTAACTGGCGACCCTGAAGTATATGCAAACCCGGGCCAGTATTTTGACCAAGTTATTGAAATAAACCTTGATGAATTAGAGCCACATATTAACGGACCATTTACTCCCGATTTGGCCTGGCCTATATCAAAATTCGCGGCTGCTGTTAAAGAAAATAACTGGCCTGCAGAATTAGAAGTTGGTTTAATTGGCTCTTGTACCAATTCGTCTTACGAAGATATAACCCGCTCGGCTTCTATAGCTAAACAGGCTATCGACAAGCATCTTAAAACAAAGGCTGAATTTACAATTACCCCGGGCTCCGAGTTGGTTCGTTATACAGTAGAACGAGATGGTTACTTAAGTACTTTTGAAAGTATGGGTGGTGTTGTATTAGCAAATGCTTGCGGACCATGCATCGGTCAGTGGGCGAGGCATACGAACGACCCAACCCGCAAAAACTCTATCATCACCTCCTTTAACCGTAACTTTGCGAAACGAAATGATGGTAACGTAAATACCCACGCTTTTGTAGCTTCGCCCGAAATTGTAACTGCTTTTGCCATTGCCGGCGATTTAACCTTTAACCCACTAACAGATACCATAACCAACGAAAACGGTGAGCAAGTAAAATTAGACGAACCACTAGGTATTGAAATGCCATTGAAAGGCTTTGCTGTTGAAGATGCGGGTTACCAAGCCCCTGCTGAAGATGGTAGCAAGGTAGAAGTAAAGGTTGATCCAAAATCATCACGCTTGCAATTGCTAGATCCTTTTGCCGCATGGGAAGGCACTGATCTATCAGGTTTAAAATTATTGATCAAAGCAAAAGGCAAATGTACTACCGACCATATTTCAATGGCCGGACCATGGTTAAAATTCCGTGGGCATTTGGATAATATTTCTAACAATATGCTTATAGGTGCCATCAATTACTTTAATGGCAATGCGGATAGCGTTAAAAACGAACTGACTGGCGAATATGGACCTGTACCTGCCACCCAACGTGATTATAAAGTCAAAGGTATTGGTACCATAGTAGTAGGCGATGAAAATTATGGCGAAGGCTCATCTCGTGAGCATGCGGCAATGGAGCCTCGTCATCTGGGTGTTCGTGCCATTTTGGTAAAATCATTTGCTCGTATACACGAAACAAACCTTAAAAAACAAGGTATGTTGGCCATTACTTTTGCCAACCCTGCCGATTATGATAAAATTCAGGAAGACGATACCATTGCTATAAAAGGCTTAACCGCTTTTGCACCAGGCAAGCAACTAACAGTTGAGCTGAGTCATAAAGATGGTTCGGTAGAAAGTTTTGCAGTAAACCATACTTATAACGCGCAGCAAATTGAATGGTTTAAAGCAGGTGGTGCCTTAAATATCATCCGTAAGCAAATGGCAAGTTAGGGATTTTAGATTTCAGAATTTCCATTTCGGATTATTTTTTTATTATTTTAAGCCTCCCAATTGGGGGGCTTTTTTTGTGGAATGGTATTTCAATATAAACTAGGCTTTTGATATTTAATAACATAATTTTAGTTTTATATTGAAAATTTAAATCAACCTAAAATTCTAATGAAAAAAACTCGAAAATTTAACATTAAAAACTTGTTTAGGATTATGATTGCCTTTTTGTTAATGTCTTTCACAAGGCAAACACAGCATGATCTTACCGATCAATTAATAGGTGAATGGCGTAATGTTTATATGAATATTGTAGTAAATAAAAAAGGTAAACCTATTGAAGTAATATCGGCGGATAGCACCAATTGGGAGGCTATCCTAAAAATACACCCTATCCGTACGCATTTTGAAAAGAATGGCACTTATTATTCTGAATATTTCAACCTTAAGGATAGCCAAATTAGAAGAACCGAAGGTATCTGGTTTATAAAAGGAAATAAAATTACCATCAGCCAAATAAAACCCAGCAGAGCGGTGTATAAATACCAATTATCCATTAATGCTAACCATGCTACCTTTAGCGGATATATAGATTTTAATGAAGATGGGAAAGCCGATGATTATTACTATGGAATTCAAAAGAAATACAATTAACAAATAACTTTAAATAATTCAAAGACTATATTAATGCCTTATATAATTGTCCATCATAATGAGTAATTACTAAATTCTCTACCTCCTATTATATTCAAATATTTTAATGCTCGCCAATAAAGAGCATTCAAAAACTAAAAAATATTTATGATTATTAATTTTAAACAATTATTATAGTTTTTATTAAGTTTGTTATTGATTATGCCAACCGAAGTACAGGAAGAAACATTTACCCTCGAGGATATTTTAACAAGTTTAAAACAAATGCATCGTTTAATTTTATGGAACGATGATGTAAACTCATTTGAGCATGTAATATATTGCATGATGAAATATCTTGATTACTCAGAAAATCAAGCCGAAAAAATTGCCTGGAAGGTTCATAATGAAGGCAAATGCGCAATTCTGGAGGGCTCATTAACCGAGGTAGAAGTTTACCGAAAAATACTACAACAAGAAGGGCTAACAGTAAGTGTTGAATAAAAAACATTAGGGTTTAAATAATTCGATTCTAAAATAAATATCAAATTTAAAAAAATTCATTATTCTAAAACCATCAGTTACATCTTCCATTTTACACTAACAGTACTATCAACTAATTAATTAAAAAATATAGGTTCTTTAAAAGTCAATATTTTTTAAAACAATTATAAGAATGGTAAATAAGCTGAATAAATAAAAAAGACCCACTGTAAAAATACAGTGGGTCTTTTTTATACATTATTTAAAGATTAATATTGCCAAAGGTTAAGTTCCCAATCCATTAAGGCTTTCTTTATCCTTTCAGATTCGTACAACTTATCAATACCAGTTTTGTAATCTTTAATTTTTTCATTTTTCTCGTTGGATTCTTTGATGATATAACTTGTAAATAATCTTTTAACAAATACATCATCAAAACTTAATCCGGAAGCATCAGTTCCTTTACTTGCAACCTCTTTAGTTACAAAGATAGGTCTGGCTTCTTTAAAGTAAATCCAGAAAGCAGGCTGAAAATCATTGGTACTTATACCATCAATTTTAACTTTCTTTAGGGCTGCAATACCAACAATTCGAGGTTCAAATACAGATCGTTGTTTGTCAAAAATCCAATCTTCTTTTATCCTGAATTTGTAACATAAACTATCCGGATCAACACCATTAGCTTTTAAAACAGACCCGATTTTGTTACCATCTTTATCAAATACATCAGCATATGAACTATCAATTAACGAAGAACGAGCCTTGTCAGTTGAAGGGAATGGATGTGCAAAAGCATCACCATCAATGTCTTCCTTACTACCATTAGTAGGATCATAGGCGGTTAATTCTCCAGACTCAACTGCTTCAAGTATGATATCAATCAATCTAGCTTTAGGAGAATTTAAATACTGATTTAATTTTTCCCTTAAATCGATCTCTCTCCAAATCCTTTTTGAATAAGCAACGTCAGCTTCGCGAATATAAGGATACGGCTTTAATTTAGAATTGAGAATATTACTCTTTTCAATATAACCATCAAGCGGGCGTATAAAAGGTTTTTTTGGAACCTCTACAATCACTTTTTTGGGAGTATCAACAGGTACTACAGGAGTAGGTGGCACAGGTGCTTGTTCCGGTGCAGATGGAACAGCAACAGCTGCTATTTTACTCTTTTTCTTCCTTTTCTTAACACCTTGGGTAGTATTTGCACGTTTCTTTTTCCCTTTTTTCTTGGTAGTTTGGGAGAAAGCTACTGTACAAAGTAAGCAAAGTATTACAATTAAAAACCGTTTTTTCATAGTTCAATTATTTAACATGTATTATTATAGGATCTAGTCCTCTTTGAGCACCATCAGGACCAACCGCGGCAATATTAGAAAATTCTATTAATGAACCAGGGGTTATAGTACTTAAAATGGTCTTCATTTGAGCTGTTAATTGACCAGTTGTAGCAAGATATGTTACGATATCTTGACGTGGCTTCTGAACATTCAAATTAAAGTGTGTTATTGTAAATTTGGCATCAAAGTCAAAATCTTTTAAAACAGCATAAAGAGCGTCTTGTGATCTGATATTTACAGCGGTAACATCCCCACCACTCTTTCCAGCAAAAACTGGTTTTGGATCTGGTAAACGTTTAACCCTGAATTTTGATGTTCCTAAAACTTCTGTTTTACCTTTACCAACTTGGCCTGATACTGTAACTACTACATCGGTAGGAGTAGCAAGAGTAGCCACATAATGACCATCACCACCTGTTAATTTACCATTTGAAATGGTAACCGTTAAATCCTTCAAGTTAGAGCCAGGAGCCGAAACTGATAGTGGATTTGGTAAACCAATATACATAACATTCATCTTGTCAGCAGAAACAACTGCAGATGGTTTAGTTACGAAATAAGTTTGTGGTTGGGTTTGATAAGTTTTTATTTCACCATTGTTATCCTTAAAGCTAATAGTACCGGTCCAAGTATGTAAACCTTCAGTAGCAGTACTACCAACATATTTACCTTTACCTTGTACTACTTGAATTGGCGATCCGTTAACTGTAATAGTTGGCGACTTTTGAGAGTCATAAGCAGTTAAAAACACATCAGCTGTGTATGGATGACCAACTAAAATATAGCTTGTTGGCGCAACTGCAGTAGCCTCGAATTTATCAAGGTTTACTGAAGTTTGATCGGCTTCAATTAAAATCTTTTTAATGATTTCGTTTTCAGCGTTTTTAGCATCAGATTGAAGTTTAACCAGGGCTGTCATAGCTGCAGCCATTGGTATACCTTCACCAAAGTTAGCAGCTTCCCAATCCTTTTTAGGTTGTCCACTTACTGGTCTTGGCGCATCAGGATGTAAAGGAAGATCAATACCTGCTCTTTCTCTGTCATCCTTTAATGAAGCCATTAAGCCTTCACGCAAAGCATCAATTTTCTTATGTAAAGTGTAACCTTCACCTTTACCTTCATTAACTAATAAATGGAATGATACATCCATATCATCACGACCTTTATAGTCTTGTGTTACAGGATCTATACCACCAGCATTCTTAATCAATATTGATTTAATTGAGTCTACGTATTTATCAAAAGCGTCAGCTAAGTTTCTAGCTTTAATTGCGCGTTCGTAAATTGGGGTAGCTCTTTCCTTTTGGTCTTTTAATTTGCTGTTTTCAAAAGCTTTAATAGTGGTATTTATACCAGTTGTTACGTTAGCTTTTGATGCAGTTAAGCTATCTGCGATATTTTTGAATGAATCGAGTAGATTATCCGGTACGTCTAAGGCAATTAGGCCTAATAGTACAAGGTATAAAATACCGATCATTCGCTGTCTTGGGGTTTCTTTACCTCCGGCCATATGATTTAAGATTAAGTTTAATTATCAATTTAGTTAATTAATCAATTAATTCCCACGAGGCTGATTCATAGCCGTGATCATATTTCCGTAAATAGCATTTAACGTAGACAGATTTTTAGATAAGCGTCCAACTTCTTCTTTGAAAGTCTTAGAGTCATTCAATGATTCATTGAAGTTACCCATGGTTAATTCAATATTTTGATAAAACTTGTTCATTGTTTTAAAGTGATTGCTAGAATCTTGTAATTCTAATTCATACACAGAATTCAATGAAGAAAGATTTTTAGCTAAAGCATTGATTTGCTCATGGTAAGCTTTTGAATCAGAACCTGAATTAGCTAATTCAGTTAAGTTTGTAGTAGCTTTTGCAAATGCAGCTTGTAAACCATCATAACTTGCCGCAGCTTGTTTAACTTTTGCAGTAAATGCAGCGGTAGCTTCACCAGCATCAGTAACTTTTGAAATTGAAGCAACTTTATCACCAAAATTTCTTAAACCATCAGCTAAACTTCCAATTAATTGAGGGCCAATTTTGGCTTCTTGCAATAATTGATCTAGCGCTTGAGTAGCAGGGAAATTTTTATCTTCTGGTGCGATTTTTTTAGCAGGCTTAGCCGCAGGTTCAATATCGTCATCTAACAATTCAGGGTAAGCCTTTGCCCAATCGTAAGGCACTTCTTCCCTAGCAAAACCAAGGATAAAAAACAATAATGCTTCAGATAGTAATCCGATTGAGATAAAAATACTGCCATATGGCCAGTGTTGAATTTTAAATAATAAACCTATGATAACAACAGTTGCACCCCATGATACAATGTTACCGATTCCGAAAGGTTGTTTTTTTCCTGCCATAATAATTTAATTTTAGGTTTGTTTGTTTTGTTGTAAATTGTTTTATGTTGTTTTGTAATGTTTCAATTTTTAATTATTCTGCTGAACCTAATTCACGACCCACAAAACGGGTTACACAACGGAAACCAATATATGATTTTGCAGTATCCTGAAATTCATAACTTCTGGTGGCATTTTGTAAAAAGTATCCAACATCTTTCCATGAACCGCCTCTCACCACTTTTCTTTTAAACACTTCAGGATCTGATTGCTTTGCGGAATAATGATAAGTTGGCTCAATATCACTCACAAATGTTGTAGATGATTCGTCATAAGCTGAACTGGTCCACTCGGCTACGTTTCCAGCCATGTTATACAAACCGTAATCATTAGGAAAATATGATTTAACATTTACGGTATAAGCACCACCATCTTCAATGTAATTACCACGGCTAGGTTTAAAGTTAGCAAGCAAACATCCTTTAGAGTTCCTTATGTAAGGACCACCCCAAGGATAGTCTGTTCCAATTTTACCACCACGAGCAGCATATTCAAACTCAGCTTCTGTAGGTAAATCATACGGAAACCTGCGAGCCAAATGTTTCTTTTGTGCATAATTGTTGTTATAACGTGTACGCCATGAATTAAAGGCTTTTGCCTGCCTCCAAGTAACACCAACTACTGGATAATTACGGTAAGCAGGATGGGAGAAATAGCCTTCAACTAAAGGTTCGTTAGCAGCATATGAAAAATCACTTAACCAAACCAATGTATCAGGATAAACCGGTACGGTATCTCTAAAAATAAAGTCAGAACGTTTTTTTGTTTTATTGTTTTTGTAGGTTGCCGCTTCACGTAATACCATTGCAGCATAGGTATACTTAAGCAATCTTACATCTAATTCATTTTGATCAAATACTTTATCATCTCCTTGATAAAACATACCCTGCAATTTTTGAGCAGAAGGGTTAGGAGTAGTACCTTTTTTTGGTGCAAACACAGGATTTTTGGAAACATAATCCCAGTTTATGAATTTTTTACCATTGGAAGTTGGCGCACCTTTAGCACTTTCATAAAAATATTTTGGATCATTCAGATATCCTGTAATAGCAATAGAATCAACAACCCAATTTACAAATTTCTTGTATTGGCTGTTTGTAATTTCGGTTTGGTCCATGAAAAATGGAGCAATAGTAACTTGCTTGGTCTGAGCAACATGAGAGAAAGTAATATCCTGATCAGCTTGTCCTAATAGAAAAGAACCGCCAGGGATATACACCATACCCTCAACAAATGAAGTGTTGAAAGCACTACGGCCATTTCCATATACACCACCACCTAATTCGCCGTGATCTCCTTGGTTACTGCAACTGTTAAGAATTATTACGCTTAATAGCGCCATTAAAATGTATTTCTGCTTCATATTAAAATCAAAATTCAGTAAATGTTATTATCATGCAATAAAACAATCAAATATATTAAAAATACCTTAAGTAGATTAAAAAAAAAAAAAATAGCGTATAATTTTTATATAAATATTGTACCAAAGCTAATTATTCGTTCAAAAAAGCCGAAACAAATATCAAAAATTTTACGAGAAACCTTCAAAATTTGTTTGTTTTTTTTCAAATGTAAGCATTATTTATTTACAATTTTAACATATTGTTCTAAAGCCATGGTCATTGAGGGGGCAACCGGTAATGGTGCTGGTATATCTAAAATTAAACCTGCTTCCAAAACTGCCTTATGTGTCGACACGCCAAATGCCGCAATTCGGGTGTTATTTTGTTTAAAATCCGGAAAGTTTTTATACAATGACTGTATGCTTGAGGGGCTAAAAAAAGCAATTACGTCATAAAATACATCTGCCAAATCTGAAAGATCGCTACAAACGGTCCTAAATAATACCGCGGGGGTAAAATTATATCCGTTTTCTAACAAAAATTTTTGTGTTTCTTCTGCCGCTACGTCTGAACAAGGATATAAAAATCTTTCTCCCGAGTGTTTTTTTAACACCTCAGCCAAATCAGAAGCCGTCTGTTTTCCGAAAAAAATCTTCCTTTTGCGGTATTGAATATATTTCTGCAGATAGAGTGCAATTGTTTCAGACAAACAAAAATATTTCATTTCCACAGGTACTTCAAACCTCATTTCCTCACAAATCCTAAAAAAATGATCTGCCGAGTTTCTACTTGTAAAAATTACAGCAGTAAAATCAGCAAGGTTGATCTTTTCTTTCCTAAAATCCTTTGCCGGAACGCCTTCAACATGAATAAATGACCTGAAATCAATCTTCAAATTAAGCTTTTTAGAAAGCTCTGCATATGGATTTTTATCATTTTCGGGCTTTGGCAAAGTAACCAATATGCTTTTAACCCTTTTCTTTCTCTCTTCCAAAATTCAATTTGTATAACTGCCTAAAAATTAAATGTTAAGTGCCTTAATCAAAATTAAAACTGGGCTGATTTCAAGGGCACAAAGATAGATAAATAAATAAAACTTTTGAAATTGATAATTGGAAATTACATTTATGCTGTTAATTAAGTATTGCCAAATAAAAACTATGATTATTATGGCTATTGTTAAAAATAATAATACTGATATAAACTCCTCCGGTAATAAGCTAAAACATATTGATACTGCCAATAGTAAATAGGATAAATTAAAGTAAGTAAGATTAATTATAGCAAGGTATTGACTTACAAGTTTTTTTATTTCAAACACATAGCCAACAAATTTTAACACTAAAAATTTTAAGATAAAAAGCGAGCAAACAACAATTGAGGCCGCAAAAAATAATTGAAAACCTGTTACTGAAAAATAAGCCTTTTTATAATTGGCTACCTGGTAAATAAGAATACTGGCGGAAAAACTAAATAATAAAAGCATCCCAATATAGGTTTGAATGCTAATCCAATTTGATTCCTTTTCGGTTTGGTTTATAATTTGTTTATTATAAAATGATTGCAGAATACCTCTTATTTCGCTGTTAAATACCATATTAAGCATAGCAGTATATATTAGCAGTATTAATAGTACAATAATAATCCATGTGCTTCGGGTTACCCGTGCTGTGCCATTTATTAAAGTTTGGGTTGATTTATGTTTAATATGCTGAATATATGACAAATCAAAAATATTTTGGCTAAGTTGTTCTTTTATGAATTTATTTTCGCGGTTTGGGTTAGGCATGAGGTAGCGCAAAGCAACCGAGTCTTCTTTTTTTTGCTGCAATAATTTGGTAGCTAAATTAATAGAGTCGAGAATGGATAAACGGCCATAATATCTGTGGTAATTA
Organism: uncultured Mucilaginibacter sp.; assembly: GCA_903927645.1. GTDB lineage: Bacteria > Bacteroidota > Bacteroidia > Sphingobacteriales > Sphingobacteriaceae > Mucilaginibacter. The sequence continues at coordinate 12,437 of CAIYNX010000236.1, read as the reverse complement.
GATGATTTTACTTCCTTATGTACAGGCACAGTATCAGGTTGAGCATAAGCAGTTCCAATTATGCAAAACAGAACACAAAAAAAGATATATCGCATTGTATTTAGTGCACGCTCAATTTATGAGCACAAAAATACTTCAAATTATTTGGGATAATTTATTGTTTTTAAAATTTAAGCAGTTAACACAAAAAAGATTGAACGAATTTTTTTAATGAAAGCTGATTTTTAAATGCTCAATTTGAACAAAGCAAACTATAATACTATAATTATAATATGGATACTACTATTGAGATATCAGAAGTTAGATTTGTTTGGAAATATAAATTCAAATCAATAATTGGTTTTTAAATCGTTACCTATCCCTCCTATAAATGTATTTGAGGTTTAATTTATTTGCACCATTTTAAATTCCGTAAATTTGCCCCCAATGGCCGGCATCTACATCCACATCCCTTTTTGTAAGCAAGCGTGTTATTATTGCGATTTTCATTTCAGCACTTCCTCAACCTATAAAAAGGAAATGGTGCTAGCCTTGCAAAAAGAAATTGCCCTTCAAAAAAATTATTTGGCAGGCGATACCGTAGAGACTATTTATTTTGGTGGTGGAACGCCTTCCTTATTAACCACCGAAGAAATAAACAGAATTATAGGCCTTGTTACCGAGACACATGTGGTTGCTGATGGTGCAGAAATTACCCTAGAGGCCAACCCGGATGATTTGGATAGAGATAAATTAAAATTGCTGCGCGAAACACCTATTAATAGGTTAAGCATTGGTGTGCAATCATTCTACGATGAGGATTTACGCTGGATGAACCGTGCCCACCGTGCCATTGAGGCCGAAACTTGTATAAAACGGGCACAGGATTTAGGCTTTGAAAATCTAACTGCCGACCTAATTTACGGCTTTCCCTTACTTACTGAACAAAAATGGGCACATAATATCCAAACTATGATGGCCATGTTGATACCACATATTTCGGCTTATGGTATTACAGTAGAGCCTAAAACTCCGCTGGCATCCTTCATAAAAAACAAAAAACAAGCAGCTATGGACGACCGTCTGGCTGCCGAGCAGTTTGAAATTTTAATGGAAACCATGCACCAAAACGGATATGAGCATTACGAAATATCTAACTTTTGCAAACCCGGTCATTACTCTAAACACAATACCAATTATTGGCAGGGGGTAAAATACCTGGGTATTGGTCCGTCGGCACACTCTTTTAATGGTGGCGAACGTAGCTGGAATGTTGCCAACAATGTGAAATATTTAAAGGCTATTGAGGGAGATAAAATCCCGGCCGAAACGGAGGTACTGACCGAAAACAACCGTTTGAATGAATACATCATGACCTCTCTACGTACCATGTGGGGACTTGATTTGCAAAAGATCGATAAAATTGCATCCGCTGCTTCGGCAGAGGTATTAAACCTTGCCGAGCCATTTTTTGAAAAAGAATGGCTCACAAAAAAAGAAAACACCCTATACCTATCCCCGAAAGGGAAACTCTACGCCGATTATATAGCTTCAGAATTGTTTTTTTAGTGCGATTTTTCGGCTTTCATAAAAATAATTCGTTTTTAAAAAACCGTGCATAGTTTTTCATCGTAATTGCTTACAAACACGTAACAAAATCATGAAAAAACTAATTATTGCCGCTTTTGCTTTAGTAGCTATTGCAACGGCCACCAAAGTAAATGCCCAAAATAAAATTGTAGGTGGTGCCGAAATGTACCCGGATAAAGACATTATCCAAAACGCTGTAAACTCAAAAGACCATACCACGTTGGTAACAGCTGTAAAGGCAGCTAATTTGGTTGAGACTTTAGAATCAGCTGGTCCGTTTACAGTTTTCGCACCATCAAACTCTGCTTTTGAAAAATTACCTGATGGTACTTTAGCCAGCTTGGTAAAACCAGAAAACAAAGCCACCCTAACCAAAATTTTAACTTACCATGTTATTGCAGGCAACTTAAGTTCGGCAGATTTGGTTGCTAAAATTAAGGCAGGTAACGGCAAAGCCGAGATAAAAACAGTATCGGGCGGAATATTAACCTTTACTACTAAAAGCAAAAAGGTTTACATCACCGACGAAAAAGGCGACAAAGCCTTGGTTACTATAGCCGATGTGGCTCAAAGCAATGGGGTTATACATGTAATAAATACTGTATTATTACCTAACTAAGCTAAGCCAAAAGCACGGCAAACAAATAGAATACCCTCTAATTTAATACCACCTATAATTATGGTGAAAGCCCGGTTGCGAAAGCACCGGGCTTTTTGGCTTTGGTCCAACTCCGTTAGCCAACGGAAGAGGGAGCTTATTTAGGGTTCTTTAGTAAATTCTTTAAGAAGCAAAATTTTGTTCTGAGATTCATAAGCCTCCCCCTACCGGGGGGATTGAGGGGGCTTCAATAATCACATCTAATAAAGACTTCCCCCAACCGGGGGGACTGAGGGGGGCTTCAATACTCACCTCTAATAAAAGGCTTCCCCCTACCGGGGGGACTGAGGGGGGCTTCTCTACTCACCAAACCACTATTTAACAAATTTTTAATATACTTCAACCTTTTTTGCGTTATTTTGTTAAACAAATACAATGGCATGAAAGCATTTTGCCAACATGCTTAAACGAATGCATCCAAATTATGAGCTTTAAACTTAGCCCAATAGATACTGTTGAAAATATTGACAAAGCAGATTTTACAAAAAACTACCTGAATCCGCGCCGACCACTGGTTATTAAAGGCCTGACCAAAGATTGGCCCGCCCGCGAAAAATGGACGCCCGAATACTTGAAAGAAGTGGTTGGGCATAAAGTGGTGCCCTTGTACGATAACTCGAAGGCCGACCCTTCAAAACCTATTAACTCGGCAGCGGCGGAGATGCCTTTTGATGAGTATATTGATTTGATAAAGCGCGAGCCTACCGAACTGAGGATTTTCTTTTTTAATATTTTTAAACAGGCTCCCCAACTGTTGGATGATATCAAGTTTCCGAAGGATTTAATGGGTGGCTTTCTGGAGAGCATGCCTTCCATGTTTTTTGGTGGCTCCAACTCGGTTACTTTTTTACATTACGATATTGATTTGCCGCATATTTTTCATACCCATTTTGGCGGCCGCAAGCATGTAATTTTGTTCGAGAATAAGTGGAAACGTCGTTTGTACTGTTTGCCAAACACCACTTATGCGCTGGAGGATTATGATGTATTGAACCCCGATTTTGAAAAGTTCCCGGCACTAAAAGGCGTAGAAGGCATTGATTGCCACCTGGAGCATGGCGATACCCTTTTTATGCCAACCGGCTTATGGCATTGGATGAAATATGTAGATGGCTCCTACTCGCTTAGTTTGCGTGCCTGGGATGCCTCAATAAGCCGTAAGGCAGCCAGTGTTTATAATTTAGCTGTAAAAGGCGGTATTGACAGTGTTTTAAAAATGGCCTTTAAAGCCAACTACGCTAAATTTAAAGAGCAACTAGCCATTAATTGGGCCGAAAATGCTTTGGCTGCGGGGAGGCCATCATAGCCTATAATTAGGTTATTTAGCGTATAATAAAAAGGGGGCAAGGTGATTGCCCCTTTTTTTGTGGTGGATGGGGAGGGGATTAGGAAATTTATTTCCCATTCACTTTTAAAAATAAACGATTTAACAGAGGATACCATTTTGTTTAATTGGTCACTAGCTACCAATGGGAAATACCTCTTTAGACGGCAAACCCACACTTCGATTCGAAGGGATACGATTTGTTAATTTATTTTCTACCCACATGATATTCCGATGGTATATGAAAATGGAGGTAATTTAATTGGCTTTAAATCGAAATATTTATTAGCAATTCCCAAAATTACCGTTTAAAAAAAATGTATTTTTATAAAGCCTTGCAGCAATTTTCATGAGACTTGAACCAAAGCTTATACTATTCATTTTTTCGCTATTTTTTGGAATATTTTACTGTCATGCACAAGAAATGGCCTCCACTTATAAACCAAAAAACGAAACCGAAAAACTTTTAATTGCCAAAATACGTGCCTTGCCCGAGGTAAAAGGTTTTTATAAATATGCGGGAAAAGAAAAAGCTGATTTTATGATCAATCAGCCCTATGTTGCAATTAATTATTGTTATGGGATGCAGATTGGTATTGACTATGGCGATATATTTCGTACACATTTTTGGCTGCTTATCCACCCTAAAACATTTAAAATATATTATTGGGACTTTGGAAGTGAGGGAGAGGAACAAATAATAAGTCTACAAGCCTACAGACATTGGCGAAAAAGACCCGAATTTCATAAACCGCATAAATGGGTAAATGATAAATTGGCAGTAACAAACTCATCAAAAAAACCAAATCAATAATTATTTTTCAAAATAATGGGGCACAAATCGGCTGGTATTATTGGTAATTATGGTATTACTTTCTCTTATTCCCATTCCAGCAGCTTCACCACCTATAATCCATGAACCAATAACAGGGTAATTGCCTTCTATATTAGGAATGTGGGCAAGGTCCTGGTAGATGAATCCTTCTGCGCCGTAATTGCCTGCTGTTTTGGTTACAATTTGATTATTTTGAACTATTTGAATATTTGCCCCCTCGCGCGATAGTTTGGGCTTTTTTACATAGGAAGTTGAATTAGGCTCAAAATATGAAGGTAGTAAATTAGGATGATTAGGATATAATTGCCATAAAATTGGAAGCAATGCTTTATTTGACCACAGCATTTTCCATATCGGCTCAATCCAATTTACATTGCTTTTGCCAAAATTGGCTATGCTAACTTCATGAATCATCCATTCCCATGGGTACAGTTTAAAAATTGTTCCCAATGGTTTTTCATGCTCATCTGTAAACTCCTTCCCATTCCAGGTTATATTGCCAATATCCGTAAAAAAATAATGAAGTCCTTTTACCGAGGAGGCGGTATCAAGTATATAGGCCGTATTGGTGATGTCTTCCCGAAGTTGTAGCTGGGAAATATTTCCGCGTGCTTCCTTTAAACAAGCAAAATGATAGCAGGATGAGCGGTAATTGTTATGTATAAATTCCCAGGCTGCTCTCAACTTTTCATCTATCGAATTAAACTGATCGGCCGAGGGTTTAAAATCTTGTAACCAAAACCATTGTACAATGCTCGATTCAAATAATGAGGTTGGGGTATCGGCATTAAATTCAAGCAGTTTAGGCAAACTTGTACCATCGTAAGCCAAATCAAACCTACCATAAAGCGACCAAAACCCGTTATCGCTATTTTCCCAAGCATGCCTAATCAATGGGATTACCTCCTCCGGAATACCGAATAAATAAAACAGATTATGATCAACCACAAACTGGGCTGCGGCTATACACATGGTATGGAGTTCTTGTGTGGTTGATTCAAGCATCAAAATCTCCCTTTCAGTAAATTTGTAACAAGCTTCCTCGTTCCAATAGGGTACATCATCAAGTGTATGGTATAAAAAACCTTGATTTTCTACCAATTTCTGCCAATTATGGCGAGGGCTAATAACAATTCGTTCCATAAAGGTTTTTTATATTTACTCGCCAACACCTTCTCCACCATGCGCTGTTCCGCCAAAACCTTCGCTTGATGAAACGCCACGAGCGGTACTGCCAAAGCCCTGCACTACCCCACCCCTACCACTACTAAAATTGGTTGGCTCCTCGTTAGCTCCTCCGTTTTCATTATGTTTAGACGAAGAAAGGAACTGACCGCTGCGGTGTTCATCAGCCGGCAAAACTTCTGTATATCCGGTGCGGGGGTAATACCTGGCAACCTGGTTATTATTATATAAATACCAATAACCATAGCTACTGAAATGGTAAGTTTGATTGTTAATCACGGTATCTCTTCCGGTATTATAATCGGTTCCATCCCAAGTTCCAACAGTTTGTTTTTCATCATCCTGGTTACAGGCACTCAATACTATGGTGGTAAATGCTAATAGCAATAAAGAATTGTGCTTTTTCATATTGATTTTTTATAAGATTTAAGAGCATACAAATTGTTACAGCTAACTATTTTTAAACAAGCATACCTATTGATGAATTTTATGTTAGTAAAAATTTACCAAAATATAATTTTAAATGAAAGGTATTTTTTTGACTCAAATTTAGATAGTAATATATTGTTTACAACAAAACTGATTGATAAAAATTGACTTACTTTGGAGGATGAATTTTTAAAATATTTTATACACTACGCTAATATTAAATGAAATGACCCCAATAAACCCTATCAACATTGCCGAGAAATTCGACTTATTTGATAAACTATGGACGCCTCATATTATTGGCGAACTAAATGGTCAGTATGTTAAACTTTGCAAGCTAAAAGACGAATTTGTATGGCATAGCCACGAAAACGAAGATGAGCTATTTATGGTTTTTAAAGGAACTTTAAAAATGGATTTTAGAGACGGCCGTACAGTTGAAATTAAGGAAGGTGAAATAATCATTGTACCAAAAGGAGTTGAACATAGGCCACATACCAACGGCGAAATTGTTTTTAACCTACTATTTGAACCAAAAGAAATTTTACATACCGGCCAAGTTGAAAGCGATATGACCGTTAAAGAATTAGGCTGGATTTAACCCAAAATTGTACTGGGTTAAGATTAAAAGTAGTTTATAAATGCACCTCTCAATAATTATAAAAATAATAGGCAATGATTTTTTGAGGTGATTTTTATGGGTTAACAAATTTTCTATCCTCGTTTCAGAATAAATATTTAATGCACATTTTATTAAATATACATTTTAATACAATCAATATAGATAATTTGAATTTTGCTAATTCCCTTTTCTTAAAAATTCAACAATTTCCGGATACAACTCGTCTAAAAATGCTTGTCGGTTAAAGCCCGGTGGGTCTTGTGAGGGAGGAATATTTACACTTTTCAACTCATCTGGATAAACGTTCATAAATGAAAAATGCCCAGCATTGGGTATTATTTTATGCTTAACCTTAGTCCTGTTTTTAACCCCATTCAGCACTATATCTGCTTGTTGGGTGCCGAGGGTAAGCTTATCCAGCTCGGCTGTATACATTAAAATTGGTAGGTCAACATTGGCTAAGGCGCCCTCCATGCTAAACAATACCGTTGCGGGAGCTAATAATACCATACTCTTTATCCTAGTGTCGTTTACAACTGTTAAAGGTTTTGGCAATATATCTTTAAAAGGCAATGGAGTTGGTATGCCACCAGCCAAAGCCAAGGCAGTATAGCCACCCAATGAATGGCCGATGATCGAAATATTATCGGCCATTAAATGGCTTTTAAAGGCCGATTTTTCAATAAACCAATTGATAGCTATTTGTAAATGTAATGGACGATTTATAAAATTCTCGAGGGTATCAACTCCGCTATTGTCTGTACGGTTATTAAAAGGGTGCTCAGGCATCCCAACTATGTAGCCATTTCGAGCTAAATATTGCCCTAAACCACGAAACAACAAAGGCATTGACCCGCTTCCATGCGAAAATATAACCAATGGGTAGCTCCCGGCACTAACAGTGCTATTTTCGGATACATCCAAAATAAAAGGACCTAGTTGAATGGCTTGTTCGGCGGTTTCTGTTGGATAAAATATATGCATCAGTAACTTCAGCTCTAAAGATGCAAGTTCAATTTCAGCTTTGGTATATCCTGTAAAAAAAGCGAAGTGCATTAAAAATAAATTATGTTTTAAAATGGCAATTTAAACAAACAATATCTTAATTTGATATTGAATTTCGATATGAATTTTTAGGTATTTTTGTTACAAGTTACTTCGTCTATCTGCTTTTTCAGTTTGTATAATTATGTTGACGGATTTTGAGGCCGAATTAAACAAAATTTATGTTTTTGATAAGTACACTATTTTGTACTTAATGGCCGGGCAGGGTATTTTTCAAGTCGATTTTCAAAATTATACTTTCCAAGCACCAAAGGCTATTTTCTTATCGCCCGGGCAATATTTCCAGCTTTTAGTAGGAAAATTCAATATTAGTACCATTGCTTTTAATGGAGAGGTTGTTAGTCAATTTGAAAACTCTCGCTACCTTTTTAAACATCTGGTTGGTTTGGGGCATATTGAAATTGATAAGGTGGACCATCAACCGTTTACCAAAGTTAATGATGCAGAGGAGGTTTTAACAAATGCTATTAATAACTGGTTACAACTAAACCCCTTTGGCGCAACTAACCAACAGGTAAACTTACTTTTTGATTTTGTTGACCATTTGGAAAAAGTTTTCCCAAAACCACTAAATCTCATCGAATTCTCCAAAAATTTACAAGAAAAGCCTAAGCGTATTAATTTGCTATTTCAAGAAAAACTAAATAGAAGTGTAAATGGAATTATTACAGCCCGTGTATTATTAGAAACCAAGCGTAGGGTTGTATTTACCAATCAATCAACCAAAGAAATTGCATTTGAGGTAGGTTTTAATGACCCAGCATATTTTAATCGTTTCTTTAAAAAACAAACCAGTAAAACTCCAACAGAATTTAGGGAAGATTATAGTTACAGAACAAGCGACCCAATTATTAATGATTTATACCAACTTATTAATTCTAATTACTTTGCCCACCATTTTGCTGAATATTATGCCGACCAATTGGCCTTAAGCATTAAAACCTTATCAAGGAGGGTACATGAAAAACTAGGCACGTCGGTTAAACAATTAATTAACCAAAAACTAATTGAAGAAGGTAAAAAACAACTTCAATTAAATATCCCCATTGTAGAAATAGCTTTTGATTTAGGCTTTAAAGAGCCTAACCATTTCATGACTTTTTTTAAAAAGCAAACCGGCAAAACACCCACTCAATTTTTGTTAGGAGCGTAAAGTCCAGTCATTTGTCTGTTTTTTGTAGCAAGTACCCTGTAGGTTACAGGTACATTTGTTCTATAAATAATCAACAAAAAAATTAAAAAAATGGAAAAGAATTTAAACGAACTATTTGCGGCTAAAAACGAAATGGTTAAACAAGGACAAATTATTGAAGCTTGCGAAAAATATTTTGCTACCAATGCTAAAACAATTGATTTTGATGGTACCATTACCCACACCCGTGCCGAATTAGTTGAAAAAATGAAAGGTTTTACCGGAGCAATTAAAAATGTAAATGGCATTACCATACAACATGCGGTTATTAACGGCAATGTATCATTTGCTGAATTTACTTTTGATTTTTTGATGGCCGATGGTAGCAATATCCTGTGGCACGAAATTTTAAGGTCGGTTTGGGAAAATGGAGAAATTGTAGAAGAAGAATATTTTAAAGGATAATAACACAGCCAATATCATGAAACTTAGATTTATTTCTCCCACCTTTCACGGCATTATTGATTATTCTGCCGCTGTATTGCTGATAGCTGGTCCGTTTTTATTAAAACTTGGTGAATCATCTCCTTTAGCGGTAACACTATCGGTAATTACCGGATTCGCCGTCATATTGGTGAGCATCATCACCAAATATAAATTTGCATTAACAAAAGTAATTCCTTTTGATTTGCACCTCGCTATTGATTTAAGCGTTGCTACTGCATTTGCCATCATCCCCTTTGTTCTCAATTTTAAAGGTTTAGATGCCATTTATTACGTAGCCAATTCGGTGATAGTTTTTCTGGTGGTTGCCTTTACCGAAAACAAAGAAGCTGTGATTATATAGTTAAAACAAAGAGAGGTTGTTTTATAGGGTTATCGATACCATTAGGTGTGTTGGTAGCCCTTTTTTGGGTTTCATTACTTTTTGATTGAAGTTGCCCCTGTTTAAGCGCTTTGCTCGGGCGGGCAGAGTTATTTTCAAGATCATAATTAAAGCCTCTTCAATTCCTCTATATCGATAACCGACTTTACAGGTTCTATCTCCATCCTATAATTGAAGATACATTTTGAGCTATCTAATTTTTTATTCTTATCATCGGTTAGAGAATAGGTGGTACCTAATGATTTAAATTGGGTATCAAAATATTGCCTTTTTATTTCCTTCACGCTGCCATTTGTTAGGCCTTCAATTGTGCAATCATCACTAAAAAATGAAGAATAAGTTTCATAAGCCATTGTTTTGCCATTTTCATAGAAATAATAGGTAACTGAATTAAAATAATCTCCTGATTCACTTTCAGGTAAAATTTCCAACACGATTATCTTTCCATTTTTGTTATACAGAATATCAATTGATTCTGTAATACCTTCAGGTAGGCTCTTCAAGTTTTTTAATTGTGTAAAATGATTGTTCCCCTTTATTTGAACATAGCTTTTTATAAATTTGGGATCATGCTTTAAATAGATCGAATCGTACTTAGCTATGGTGATTTTTATTTCTTGCAGATTTAAGGTCTTAGAGATTACCTTTCTACTTGAATTTTTGCAAGCAACCGAAAAAGCAATTAATAACATCAATTGAAACCTAAACTTCATATATTCAGTTTTTAATATAACTTGAAACTGATTGCGTACCCACTTTTAAACCAAATAAACTTGGATAAAATTGAATTTAATAAATGCGAATTCAAGTTAATTACCCTCTTATAAAGAAACAAAAATTGTAATTCATTTAATCTCCTTACCTTTTCCTCTTTTTAAGAAACTTAGGTACACCAAAGGTGTGCGCAATGGAGACCTCGGTGAAAATATGGGTGGTGATTAACCTTTTTTGAGTACTTAAGTCCTGCCCACTTATTCCTTGTACTCTTTCGCTAAATATCCAGTTTTTTGAAACATAAGCAAATACAAAATCTGTTTGTGTTCCAAAAGTAAATGCCAAATTATTAACATGCATGTTGTTATCATAATTCGCATGGTTATAATTTAAACCCAATAGAGGAATTTCGCGAAAATTAACAAGAAAGCGACGGAATATCATCCAATTATAAGTATAACCTATGCCGGTAACAACAGAAAAGTCGCTAAGGTTATAGGGAAGACCAAGGCTACCAGGTTGGGTAAAATCTTTGAATTTTTCACTTGATAAATCGATTTTAGTATAGAAAAAGCTGAAAGGTATAACCCAAGAGCCAGCACTTTTTTTCTGTTTTTCGTAATACTGATCGGGCAGACGGTTAGCAAACTTGTTGCCATTTGAATAATAATAGTTTTGGCCTTTAAAAAATGTGGTTTTTATGTTTGGGAAACTAACATTTTCATTTTTAGGGTTGATGAGATATTTGGTATAATTTTCAAGTGAATCAAGGCGATAATTTTTAGCACTTCCGTATTGATAGTAAAAACTCAGGTTTTTAGTAGGTGTCCAATCAATATTAAACGATTTGTAACCAGTACCATAGAGCAGAAACCTCAAGCCTGATACCGATAAACCTAATGATTTATACCTAAAGGATAACTTTAGTGGCGGTGCCATATTAGGTAAAATATCAAAACTCTTACCTCCATGTATAGTTGGAAGGTGAAAAAGGGTATTATCAGCCATAAAACTAAGACCCAACATCATAAGGCTATCCAAAGGTTGACGATACTTTATATTATAACCATCCTGTTTGTTTTTAGTTGATGTGGTATCTGCTTTTTGGGCTATCGCTTTTTGGCTAAAGGTAATCAGTGTGCTGATATAGAAAACCTTAATAAAAAAAAATTTCATCACAAATTATTTGGTTTAGATTGTTAAAACAATTATAAGTAAAAAATTTATTATTCCATTGCTACAAACCAAAAGCATTTTAAAAACCCGCCTATCCAAGCGTGCCGCTTGGAAACCAAATTATTTAAGCGTGTCGCTTAAATAATTCCTAAAACTGGTATCTTTAATTAAAAAATAAGCCTATGTCTCGCAATGCCTCAACTGACGAACTCTTTTTTGTTACTTTAACCGTTGTAAATTGGATTGATGTTTTTACACGCCGGCTGTACAGCGATTTTATTATAGAAAACCATGCTTATTGCCAAGCGCATAAAAACCTAAATATTTATGCTTATGTAATAATGACCAACCATATCCACCTAGTGGCTAATGTACCAGATGGTTCTCTTGGCGAAGTTTTAGGAAGGTTCAAAAGTCATACCTCCAAAAAGTTGTTTGAAATGATAGCCAATAACCCATTGGAAAGCAGGCTCGAATGGATGATTAAGGCTTTTAAACATGCCAGAAAATATAATCCGGTAAACGAGAACCATCATCCGGATAGCTATCGGGATTGGCAAAATGGAAATTATCCGGTTTTGTTATATTCGGCTCAAGTTATAGACCAAAAAATAGATTATATCCATGAAAACCCCGTTAGGGTCGGTTTTGTTGGTTCGGCATATGAATACTGGTATAGTAGCGCAAATGTGGAAAGTCCGTTGAAAATAATTTATTAATTTAAGCGGCACGCTTAAATTATTGATGTCCAAGCGACACGCTTGGAAAGGCGATTACTATAAATTTTCTTTTAAAATCACATTATCAAAACACATAATTTGTAAGACTGAATCTATAACCTC